>JAACDM010000335.1 GCA_009936795.1 Verrucomicrobiaceae bacterium
CGCCAGAAGTATGGCGAACGTGCGGTGTCTCACATTATCACTTTCGGAACGATGGGTGCAAAGAGCGTCATCCGCGATGTCGGTCGTGTCCTCGGCATGGGCTACACCGAGGCGGATCGCATTTCCAAGATGATCCCGGCAGAACTTGGAATCACCCTATCTGAAGCCCGCGAGAAGAATCCCGAACTTGCCGAAACCATCGACGGAGACGGCCGCATTCAGCAGCTTTGGAAGTACGCCATCTACTTGGAGGGCCTCACTCGCGGCACGGGAATTCACGCTGCTGGTGTCGTCATCGGTGACCGTGCTCTGGACGAGTTCATACCACTTACTCGAGGAAATGAAGGCGAGGTCGTGACTCAGCTCGCCATGGGCCCATTGACCGAGTTTGGCATGTTGAAAATGGACTTCCTAGGCCTGAAAACACTAACAGTCATTCAAGATGCCGCGAATTTGATTTACGAGTTCGTGCCCGATTTCGACATCACGAAGATCGCCACGGATGACGGGCCTACCTACGAATTACTCAGTGCCGGCCAAACCATCGCCGTGTTCCAGTTGGAATCCGGCGGCATGATCAATCTGTGCAAGCAGTTTGGCGTGAGCGATCTGGAGGATATCAGCGCACTGCTTGCCCTTTATCGCCCTGGTCCGATGGACCTTATCCCGGACTACATCGCACGGAAGAAAGGCGAGAAAGAGATCAGGTACGAGCACCCTCTACTCGAACAGGTCTCTGCCAATACCTACGGGATCATGATTTACCAGGAGCAGGTTCAAAAGGCTGCCAACTTGCTCGCTGGGTATTCGCTAGGACAAGCGGACTTGCTTCGTCGTGCCATGGGTAAGAAGGACAAATCCAAGATGGCGATCGAACGCGAAAAGTTCGTGGCGGGTTGCGCAGAAGCAAACAAGATCGCGGCGAAGAAGGCGAATAAGATCTTCGACACCCTCGAGAAGTTTGCCGGATATGGTTTCAATAAGTCGCACTCCTGTGCTTACGGGTTGATTACCTATCAGACAGCGTATTTAAAAGCCAACTATCCGGTGGAGTTTATGGCTGGGGTCTTGTCTAACGAAATCAATAATACGGAGAAGATCTCCGTATTTGTGAATGAGTGTAAGAATATGGACATCGATATCCTCCCGCCAGATATCAATCGTTCCCAGATCAAGTTTGCTCCTGAGCGAATCGATGATGTCAGCCAGAACGGTCGTAATGGGACGAACATGGCCATTCGCTATGGATTGGCCGCCATCAAAGGCGTGGGACAGGGAGCCATGGAAATGGTCCTCCAGGAGCGTGCAGCGGAAGGTGACTATACCGGCTTGGAGAATTTCGCTACGCGGGTGGATTCCAAGAGTGTGAACAAGAAGGCCATGGAATCGCTCATCAAGGCTGGCGCGTTCGACTTCACTGGTGAAGAACGCCCAGCACTCTACTCGCGCATCGCTCAAGTTGTGGCGTCTTCCCAGGCCGCCACGAAAGACCGTGCATCGGGCCAAGGCTCTCTCTTTGATACGCTCGATATCACCGCAGCAGCACCACAAGAGCAGGTCGTGGAAGAGACCTGGACCAAAGATGAGATCCTCACCTACGAGAAGGATCTATTAGGCTTCTACGTTACTGGCCATCCACTTGATTCCTATCGAAACACCATTCTCAGTAAGGCGAAAGCGCGTTCCTACCTCGACTTAGAGGAGCTAGAAGTGGGCAAAGATCGTAGAAATCAGATCACCCACGAGTTCATTGCCTTTGTCTCGTCGGCACAGATCAAATACACCAAAGCGAAGGGGCTACCCTTTGCCATCTTGATCACGGAGGATCTCCATGCCTCGGCCGAAGTCCTCGTGTGGAACGATGTCTTTGAAAAGACTGATCGCGAATCGTTAGTCTCTGGCGCCGTGATTCGCATCGTGGCGGCTGTGGAGGTGGACTCTCGTACAGAGACCAGGCGCCTAGTAGCAAGCCAGATCACGCCATGTCGGATCAATCCCACGGCCCGTCCGATCAAGAACAAGCTCGAACGTTACGAGAAACTAGGAGGGAACACGGATGACCTCGTGCAATACAATCCAGCCTTGATGCTCTACCTCACGAGTGGCCGGACGACGGATGAAGATCTGCACTCTATCAAGGACATTCTGTCGACTGCCAATCGTGGTGAAACACCCATCCATCTCACGATCCAAACTGCACAAGGTGAGGTGAAACTCGTTCGCGCTGGCGACCAGTTTCGCGTGAATCGCTCTCCCGAACTTGAAAACGCGTTAGCATCGTGGATGTAGCCCTTCGCGACATCATAACTTCCTGACACGGATGCTCTTGAAGTAATAGACACTGTCAGTGTCATGGGCTTGCAGAGCAATCGCCCCACCCTTGGCACGCAACACCCGTCCAAGGCGATGCGCTGGGCGTTCAACCTTGTCTGGCTCGGTGTAATCGATGACTTCCTTGCCGTTGAGCCAACACTGGATGCGCTGCCCAAGCACCTTTACCTTGACCGTGTACCACTTAGTTTCGTCAGAAATAATTGAATCGCTCACATCGACTACCGCATAGAGGCTGCCCGTCTTGCGTTTCTCTTTTTCAGTGCTGTTCAGTTGGATTGCATAGCCGTTCTTAAGATGTAGCTTCACATCCCGCGGCTCGTGATCCGTATGGAAGAAGATGCCCGAATTTGAGCCAAGCTCACTTCGAACCACGGCTTCTAATTCGAAATCTCGGAACAATTCCAAAGTCTCGGCATCATCTCCCGAATAAAAAAGATGACTGCGCAAGGTCGGATCTGTCGCCTGGGCTGTGAGGAGGCCATCGACAACCCGAAAAGCGTCAGGATCCGTGTTTGCCTTCCAACCATATAAGTCCTCTCCATCAAATAAGTCAATCCACGGACGTACAGAAAGCACACGCTGACGCAACTGAGCAGACAGTTCGCTCACAAGCTCAGTGTTCTCTTCCCAACAGTTCGTCACTTCGCTCGGATCGCTCTCAATCTCCGTGAGAACACGATCGACCACACGATCGCTCTCACGTTGCCACCACTCCGTATATCGATGGCGCGCCGTACGCAGGCTATGTCCAATCACATTGCCAACGCCTTGGTCAGCCCGATGAGGATATGAGGAATAGGCCGAAGCTCGATGCGGACGTTGTGGCTCTTTCAGAAGTGCTGCAAAGGACTTGCCCTGGAGATGATCTGGCTTCTCCAATCCCAAGACATCGCACAACGTAGGGTAAAGATCGATCAACTCCACCAATGCCAACGTCCTTCCTTTCGCTGTGCCTTCATCGGGATGACGCACGATCAAGGGCACTCGCGTGTCGCATTCAAAGTTGGTGTGTTCGCACCAAGACGCATGATCGCCCAGTTTCCATCCGTGATCCGACCAGAAGATCACGACGGTGTTATCGGCCAAGCCATTTGCATTAAGCGCTTGCAATAGACGGCCCACCTGCGCGTCCATGTAACTAACACAAGCGAGGTAGCCATGAATAAGACGCTTGTTCAAGGCCTCTGGAAACGCACTCGGCAAGATCCCCTGTGGGTAATCGGAATAGGCCAGCATCTCCCCCGCAGAAGCATTGCTTGCCCAACTCGGATAGCCCGGCGGCACCGTCTGATTGGGAGGCAGGGCGAACGAGTCTCGCTCATAGAGATCCCAATAACGCTGTGGAGCAATGAAGGGAAGATGTGGTCTGGTAAAACCCCCGGCCAAGAAGAAGGGCTCTTTGGCTTCCCCCAGTGTCGCCAGTTGAGCCACCGCTTCATCGGCACGTGCGCCATCGGCATAGGTGTTGTATGGCACATCAGCGAACTCGGTCAATGGGCCACGCATGGTGCCGCGTCCACTCCGCTTGGGCCTTTTAGAGGCTTCGCGATGCGTCGCCGCATTGTCGGGATCAGCATACCGAGCGTTTCCTCTCACGTTCAGCCATCGGGTCCAATGCTCTCGATCAACTCCGTTGCCTCCGCTTCCATGATAGATCTTTCCAAGTCCCACCGTCGTGTAGTCGTGAGCAGTGAGATGCTGATTCAAGGTGACCACATCCGGCCAGCGTTGGCGCCAATCGGTGACGTGGAAGCTCCGTTCATTTGTGTGTTCTGGATAAATCCCTAACATGAGCGCGAGACGAGACGCCCCGCAAACCGCTTGGTTGCAATAGGCACGCTCAAAGACCAGTCCGCTCTCCGCCAAGCCATCTAGATTTGGCGTCACCGCCCTCGAACCATAGCAACCAAGCTCAGGACGCAAGTCATCGACGGCAATGAAGAGCACGTTGGGCTGAGGAATAGCAGCAACACCGCCGATGAGAGATGTCAGAGCGAACAGAATCAAACGGATCATTGAGCGCGAAGTTTCACTGGGTATGATACTACTGTCGAGCCATTGCTCCTATCTCGACCGGACAATCGTCTAAGATTAGATGGAGTAGACGTTAGATCGCAGCATGGAATACCCCAGAATGCCCAGCTTCCTGCCTGTTCCCCACTTTCTTCTTTGCCAACGGGGGTCTTATCGGAATGGTGTGACCGTGGTAGAACGATTCCGGCGCGCACACTCTTGGTGGATATTTCCGCTCCTCACTCTCGGGCTCCTCTTGAGTGTGGGCTGCAAGAAACGCCCCCATGAAGAGGAAGATCCCATCGTCCGTGGCGCGCGACAGCTCTACCTCGACCAGCAACAGAATGACCAGCACATTTGGCGTTCTGAAATCGAAGCGCTCGGCTATCAAGCGAGTTTGGATCGCCTGGTCGATAGCGTAAGAATGTCTTCCCAGAGACTGAGCGAACTCAAGCGCCTCTCCTTCGGCGAACTCCAGTTTCGCGAGCTTGGCCCGGCCAACGACCTCGCTTGGGGCGTGAAGCAAGCCTACCACCAAGGGACACCTGTCTCGTGGGAATCGTCTGACTGGCAAGCGTGGATTGATGAACTAGCAGAGTCCAAGACGGCCATCCACTATTTCCGCCTCCAACTCGTCGAGTTCAAACCAGGGAGCACGGAGACGAATGGCCTCGACTCGGCCAACGTCTCTATCGAGTGTCATGCCACCTCAGCCAAAACAGTAAGTACGGACACCATTGTCACTCGCCACATGCTTAAAGGCGAACTTGCCGTGGACTGGGATCGGCCGAGCGGAGCAGCCCAGTCGGTCGGACCCATCGCTCGCATTGTCGTAGAGAATCTTCGTTGGCGAACGTTAGCTGAAGGCGAGGCATTCGAGCGGAAGCAACGCTACGCAGTCGGTGATCCCAACAAACGCCAGGCCGTCCGTATCTCACCGGTCATCGTGCGAGATTTTAATGGTGACCTCCTCCCAGACATCATTCTAGGAGGCGTCAATTTGCGTCTAACCAATCAGGGCGACTTCAATTTCACCAATGCCCCTCTCCTTCCCAAGGATCTCGGCCTCCGCAAGACCGCAGTGGCCGCTGACTTCACAGGTGAAGGCAACACGGATCTTCTTGGCTTCCTCGCGGACGGCACTTCTGTCCTTCTCCTCGGAACCAAAGGCGGCAACTTCAATGCTGAACCGCTGCAGCCATGGCCTGAAGTCGCCGAGTATCCCAGCGCTCTTGCCGTCGGTGATGTCGACAACGATGGCGACCTGGACGTGTGGATGGCTCAGAATCGCCCAACCTACCACCGCGGTGTTCTACCAAGGTCACTCGATGATGCCAACGACGGCTTTCCATCCCGTCTCTACCGCAATGACGGTGAAGGCCACTTCACAGACATCACCGGTCCAGCCAATCTTGGGGTCAACCGTGGACGCCGGACCCGCAGTGCAGCGTTGGTCGATATCGACAACGATTCTGACAAGGACTTGCTCGTCACGAGTGACTATGCGGGCGTGGAACTCTATACCAATGATGGGACTGGCATCTTCACCGAGGCGACGGATGCTACGTTTAACGACTGGCATTTGTTAGGCCAGGCTGCAGCCATTGGTCGCTTTGATGATGACGACCGACTCGACTTCTTCATCGGTGGTCGTTGGTCGACTGCCATGCAGCGGATGGGGGCTCTACAGTTAGAGCGAGTAGATTTCCCTGACTTCCTTCCACTCGCGGCTAAACTCACCTCGGGCAATCAATTGCTCCTCTCTCAACCAGGACGCGGGTACGATGTGGGGCCCTTCAATGCCGACGCCAAGAATACCGGCTGGACAAAGAGTGCGACAGCTGCAGATTTCGACAACGACGACGACGACGATCTCTATCTCTCGACCGGCCATGTCACTGGCCGCTCGGTATCAGATTTCGACAGCCAATTCTGGAGGCACGACATCTTCCTCGCCGAAGGGATACGCCCAGAGATTCTAACCACCTATCTCAATGCACCAACGCTTTCCCCAAGACTCACGGCGCTCAAGACAGGCGACATTTCTTGGTACGGGTATGAGCCGAATCGTCTTCAGGTAAACACACCACCTGGCGCTAAGGACCTGGGAGGCTTTGTAGACCTGGGATTTCTCCATGGCGTGGGGTTATCGCAAGACTCTCCTGCAGCACTCGCAGCTGACTTGAATCTCGATGGTATGTTGGACTTACTTTGCATCGCTCAGCGGACGTTCCCCCTGAACGAGCGGCTCGCGGTTGAGCAAAGCCTGGTCATCTATGGTAATGCCTTGCAGACAGACGGCCATTGGTTGGGCGTCCATCTCAGTCCCAATGCGCCTGACTTCATTCCGGGTGGGGCTACGATTCGCCTGGTGGGTGAATTTGGACTACGGGAACGCTTTATTCACACAGGCCTAACGCCAACGATGCAAGGCCCCACCACGGCCCACTTTGGCTTGGGGACGCATGAGAAGATTGATCACATGGTCGTACAATGGGGCAATGGCCACGAACAAATTATCGTGGAACCTGCTCTCGACCGCTACCACACCATTCGCCCTCGCCTCGACTTCACACCCATTCCTGATCCACCGGAGCCTCTACCAGAAGAGCCCGAAGACTCGTAGGAGGAGTCGTAGTTAGCGCTTCGACTTAAGAAGAGCACCTAACACCACACCAACAACGATCACCGTACTGGTTCCTAAAACGATGGTCAAATTCTTGTGAAAGAAGGATTGGCCTGACAGCGACAACCAGGCAATCAACGCCACACCGACCAGTCCAGCAATCATGGCAGGCTTGCTCGACACCCCCTTTGCGATCAACCCGAGCAAGAAGAGCCCTAACATGCCTCCAGCAAAGATTCCTTGGAGCTTCCACCAAGCGTCCAAAGCGCTCTGAACCTGAATCATCGCCAGCGCCATGAGCGTACCAGCCAGCCCCCAGACCAAGGTCGTTCCGTGGAGCACCCGCATCGAATCCCGCTCGCTCGCATCCGGCCGAATAAAGCGTTTGTAGATATCACAGTGAAATAGAGTGGCACAGCTGTTTAGACTTGTGTCCACGCTACTCATCGCGGCAGCGAACACAGCTGCAATGAGCAACCCTGTCAGACCTATTGGCAATTCGTTCGCGATGAAGTGTGGGTAGACCGAATCCGCCTTGCCTGCCACGGCCTCTGGAAGCAAACCTGGCTGTACTTCATAGAAGGCAAAGAGGCCTGTCCCAATGAAGAAAAACAGCGTCGAGGCTGGAATAAATAGCGCAGCCCCTAACCAAACGCTTAGTTTCGCTGCACGATCCGACTTCGCCGTGAGGTAACGTTGAACAAAGCCCTGATCGATTCCAAAGTTTTGCAGATTGATAAAGATGCCGTAGATCAGCACAACCCAGAACGTGGATTCCTGGAGCGATAGACCGAAACTTCCCAGATCAAACTTGCTCGAAGCCTGCGCGATCTCAAAGACCTGCCCAGGTCTCTCTGGCATATGCGTCAGGATCACTCCAGCGCAGAAGATAGCCCCCAACGTCAAGACCACGCTCTGCACCACGTCCGTCCAGATGACGGCCTCGATGCCTCCCAACAACGTGTAAATCGTCACGACTACACCAGTGACCATAATGATTGTCTTCACATCCCAACCTGTCAGAGGTGCCAGCGCCAAGGCGACCAAGTAGAGGATCGTTCCCATCCGCGCAAGCTGCATGAGCGCATAGCAGACAAGCGCATAAACCCGCGCCCATGGGCCAAAGCGTTTCTCTAGATGCGCGTAGGCCGACACTTCGTCGCTACTGCGATAGAGTGGTACAAAGTAACGCACTGCAATACATGCAGCGATCGGAAGTGACAGGGCAAAGACCCAGGCACTCCAATCTCCACCATAGGCCTTTCCCGTATGCGCCAAAAAGCTGATGCTACTTACATAAGTACCAAAGATGGACATCCCAACGACCCAACCAGACATCGAGCGTCCTGCCGTCATGAAGCCCCCTGCAGTCTGACTCCGCCGCACAAACCAACATCCCAGGCCGAACACACCGACGAGGTAAACCAACAGCACCACCAGATCCGCTACGCGCAAGGTCCCAGACATGCCTCCTGTCTATGTAGAGTTGCACAAACACACAACTCCATTCTTCTCTAGCTATCTAAGTGGTGTCTTAGGCGCTATCACAAAGCAATACTGCTATTAGGGCTGCGCTTTGAAGAATTATGCCAAGTTATCGACCTCGGTCATCGAAAGATGACCACTTTTCAGTAGACTGGCAAACGCCAGTCTTCACGCTATTTCCAGATTCATAGAGATACGGGACCAGCGCTACCATCGCCTCTGGATGTTCTCAATTGCGCAAACCCTCGACCATGCCTGCGAGAAGCCGCTGAGTCATCGCTGGCGACTCTACATTCTCATCCATCCACGATAAAACGCCTCGATATTCCCCCCATAACGCAACTGGTCGAGGAGGTGCACTTGCTGTTTCGTGTTTAACCGATCCCAAAGGGACTTCAGACAGTCCACTCGATCGTTTTCCGACCAAGCTGATGAAAGCCCAGTAAGCGCTAGCTTATTAGATGCCGGACTCTCCATTTCATCTAACCAACGAAACGTGGCTTTAAGATCTTCTTTCGCCCACCGCCGTAATACATTCTCTAACCCATGACTATCCCATCGTGGGTTCTTCAGTTTAAGACCGGGTTCCAATGCTAAAAATACCGCCCTGTTCGGGCTACTATCATAAAGGCGATGAAATAAATTTCCAAAGTAGCCGGATCCCTTTTTGTCAAATCCCCGTGCAATCAATAGGCCGTGCAGCTCCTGCGCCTGTCCTCCTGGAGCGATCGTGAGGGCCTAGTCCAGAGCTCCTGCTAGATCGGTCTCTGCCCACACACTAAGGGCTGCCACCGGATGCCTTTACAGCTCGGGATGATTCGAAGCAAACGGCAACGCACGCCTAGAATCCAAAGCCGCCAGTTTCGCATAAAGTGACGAGATCCTTGAGAATCCAGCTCCGGCATCAG
>JAACDM010000336.1 GCA_009936795.1 Verrucomicrobiaceae bacterium
TGCAACGCTGATGTCTTTGAAAGGCACGTTCACTGGCATGGGCGCGAGTCCGAAAAAGAATTATGGGCTGCACGGCTTGATTCTCGAGATTGATGGTCGTGGAAGGTTTGTGAAGATGACAGGTCCTAGCCCACTGGTGTCTGCGAACATCGCGCAGTTCGATGCCTTTGTCCGGTCCCTGAGCGTGACCAAGCAGTCGCCATGAGATTTCTTTATAAACTCTACAAGATCCTCTCCTCCTATTGGTTAGCGGCGGTGACGCTTTTCTTCATGACGGTGGTCACCTTGGTCGGGACGCTGGATCAAGTGGATCTGGGCCTTTGGGAAGCCAAGCAGCGCTATTTCCATTCTTTCTTTACCTCATACAAAGGGATTCCGCTGCCTGGTGGACTCCTCTTAATGATGCTTCTGTTTGTAAACATGGTATTTGGTGGCATGGTTCATGTCCGGAAGAAGTGGCGTGGCTTGCCTCTCTTAATTTCTCACTTTGGCATGTTGTTTCTGCTTGTGAGTGGTTTTGTTACCTGGACCCAAACACGGGATGGCTTTGTTGCCGTGTATGCTGGTCAAGTGTCTGACCGTGCGCAAAGTTATCGGGATTGGCAGATTGAGATTCTTGAGGTGAACGAAGAGGGGCAGGCGACAAAGGCGCATACAATCCCAACGGAAGTGTTAGCCAAGTTGGGGCCCACAGATTCAAGGAAATGTATGAGTGACGCCTTGCCGTTCTCGCTCACGATTGACCGTTGGTTTGAGAACGCCGCGGTTCTCCCGACATCGGCTCCTCTTGCTGCCGATTTGCCGGGGAAGGTGATTGACGGGTTCAAAGTGAAGGCGGAGAAAGGGGCGAAAGAGCGTTCCAGGAACTTCCCAGCCTGCTATCTGACGATTCGCCCTGAATCGGGAGAAGCTTCTGAGGTTATCCTTTGGGGACTCTCGGCTAAGTATGACCCGCGTTCGTCGACGAGTGCCTACACGTTCGAAGTGGCTGGTCGGCAATGGGCCCTTCAATTGGTGAAGAAGAGTTGGCCAATCGCTTTCGCCATTCGGCTAGATCGTTTTCTCTATGAGAAACATCCTGGCACGATGACGCCCAAGAATTTCGAGAGCCGGATCACCCGATTGGATTCGCTCGATGCGGCCGAGGGGAAGCGCGTGGCGATTCAGATGAACAAGCCCATGCGTCACGATGGGTTTGTTGTCTTTCAAGAAAGCTATGGCACACGGGAAAAAGGGCCGGAGCCCGAGTATTATTCGCAGTTTGCCGTGTCGGACAATCCTGCGGATCAGTGGCCACTTTACGCGCTTATTGTCACCGGCGTCGGTCTTACTCTACATTTCATCATGAAACTTGTGGGCTTTAAGGGGGCTGCCGAACGGAATCGGCGCCAACGCCGTGAGGCCTCTGCCAACTTAGATTCGGCTTCTACATCATGAGCGCGCCATCAACAAGGGACGAAGGGTCGAAACTATTGCTAGTCACGTATGTCGTGGTGTGTGTGTGTCTCATCATTGGTCTTGTCGCAGCAATGAAGTCGGCCATGTTCTTGGCGCGCAATGCTAGGAATGCGAAAAGTATTGAAACGAGCATCGCCTCGTATGAGAAGTGGCCGGAATCGGTTCGTGAGGAGTTTCGACCAATGCTGGTGCAGAACGGCGGGCGGGTGAAACCTGCCTATACCTTTGCTCGATTCACCTTGTTGCAGATGAACAACAGCAGTGCCGTGAAGTTTGAAACACGGGATGGAGAGAAGTACCGGTTGTCACCCGATGAATGGCTTCTCGATGTCCTCTTTCGTGGTGAGTTGGCCAAGGATCTGCCGATCTTCAATGTGGATGATACGGAAGCGGTCAGTGGTCTTGGCGTTCTCCCGAAGGAGGGTAATAAGGAGCACCACAAGCGTGATCGTTATTCCTACAATCAGCTTCTGGTCGCGCGTGGAAAGTTGGCTGAAGAGGGGCGCCGGATCAGCGAGAAAGATGCCAACTACCAGAAGTCGGAGAAGGATCCTCAATACGAGCTCACGCGAATTGAGGGAATCACCAAACGCTTGAGTCAGAATGTGAGTATGTTTGAGTATTTGGTAGGGCAGTTCAACGTTGCCCGGAATGGGGAAAGTCTCAAGCTGCGAGAAGATCTGCAGGTTCTCGCCGAGAATTTTGATGCGATCGGGTTGATGGAACGTGTGCCGCAATTGACTGAATCTCAGCTCATGCAATTTGTACAGGAGCCAGCGCCTTCGCCAGATGAGCAAACGCTGCAGTCGGCGTTTCAGCTGTACTGGTTCTTTGCCAATGCCGGTCGCTATTTCCAGATCCTTCCACCGAAGGATCCCATGGTTGACGAATGGGTTAGTGTGGGGGATGTGTTATTTCAGGGTTTGGCTAGTCGTGACTCTCGTCCCTGGGCCAAAGGGCATCTTGAGTTGCTCACGACGCTCGTGCGCAGCGAAAAGGCGTTGTGGACCGGTGGCGACGCGGCTCAAGCAACCTTTGCGAACCAACTTGGGGCGTTTGTGGGCATGCAGTATGTAGCGGCTTCAGAGAGGAAACAGGCTCGACATGAGGCGCTGAGCGCTGAGCTAGCCGTTGCCGAGAATGACTTTGAGAGGGAGCGCCTTGAGACGCGGCAAGGGAATCTGAAAGTTGAGGGAGCGAAGGCTGCACGAGAAGTGGGGCTCTACATGGGGGGGGCCTTTGCCAAGAGCCTCGTCTGCTTCGTTTTCGGATTTCTTGTGTTAGCGCTTAGTTGGCTGGTGCCGGGATCCAAATTTGCCCGCGGCATCACGGTTGCTACGGTTCTCTTGTTAGGGCTCGGCTTGGTATTCAATGTCTATGGCATCACGATACGTTCAGTGATTCGTAGCCGACCTCCGATCACAAATCTCTACGATACGATCATTTTTATCACGGGCATCGCGGTCTTTCTGGCTTTGATGATCGAGTTCTTCACACGACGAGGGATTGGTCTCTTGTTGGCAGCGATTTGTGGTGCTGGAGGCATGTTCTTGTCCATTCGCTATGAAGTGAAGGAGGCCGTGGACACGATGGATCCGCTCCAGGCCGTGCTCGATACGAATCTGTGGCTTGCTACCCATGTCACCACGATTAATATTGGTTACGCCGCAGGAATGTTAGCAGCCTTTCTCGGTGTTTACTACTTATTGTACCGATTCCTGAGACCGTTAAAGCGTGTCTTTCGCCAACTGCGAACTGGCGAGCAAGGTGAGATCTTTCACGAGGACAAGGAGTCGCGTGACTACGCAAAGACACTGGTGAAGATGGCTTACGGTATCGTGTGTTTCTGCCTGTTCTTCTCTCTCATAGGGACAGTGCTTGGCGGCATCTGGGCGAACTACAGTTGGGGGCGTTTCTGGGGTTGGGATCCAAAGGAGAATGGTGCGCTTATGATTTGTCTTTGGACGTTGGTAATCTTGCACATGCGTCTTGGTGGCTATGCTAAAGATGTTGGGATCGCTGTTCTGTCAGTTGTCCTTGGAGTGATTGTGACCTTCTCCTGGTGGGGAGTGAACAATCTAGGTGTGGGGCTGCATAGTTACGGTTTCACGGAGGGCGTGTGGCCGGCACTCTATGTGAGCTGGGCAGAGGCAGGTTTGATCATGAGTTGTGGGCTACCTCTGTGGCTTCATGGGCAATTGCAGAAACGGCGTAAGGCCGCTTCGAAGCTGGCCCAAGCCTAATTTCCTGTCGGATTCAAATCGACGCAGCTAAGTCTCTTGGCATCTCTCACCACGATCTTGCCGTCGGCGTAGGCGGGGTGACACCAGTTCTTGCCACATACCTGCGCGCGACTGACTTCGCTGTAGGCGGCTGGATCGGCCTTGAAGAGGATCAGCTCCCCCATGTCCGTGAGCATCATGATCTTATCACCCATGCCAATGAAGGCAGCGAACGCACGACGGTCTCCAGTGTTGATCAGGCCCTCTTGAGCCCAAGTTTGCTTACCGGTCTTGGCATTGATACAGACGACTGTCTCGCTGATGAGCATGAAGAGGTGATCGCCAATACTGACTGGACTACTAATGTTAGGTCCGCCTTTATCTTTGGAGCGTTTCCAGGCTTCTTCTATCCGGACCTTCCCGTTCTTGTTGATGATTCGGGTGGCAATCAGGCCAACTTGATGTGAGCCGACAATGACCAAGTCTTTGTAGATGACGGGTGCAACGACGTGGCGCCCATAATCCGTCGACATGGGCACGCGCCAGAGGAGTGATCCATCGTTTCGATCCACGCTCATCAGGCCCTCTACCGTGAAGCACAGCACTTGCTTTACGCCACTAATCGTTGCGACTAGGGGTGGCGAGTAAGCGGCTTCGTCATCCTGAGATTGCCACACGACGTCGCCTGTTCGCTTGTCGAGACAGACCACGGCGGCACCTGGCGCACCTGCTAGCGTGATGACGTGATCACCATCGATGGATGGACTGGCATTATAACCATGGCGGCTTCCGCCCACTGCGGTACCTTTCTCGCCAAAGTAAGGCGCCTTGAAGTCGGTCTGGTAGTTCTTCTTCCACAGGAGGTCACCCGTCTTCGCGTTGACGCAATGCAACTCGCCCATGCACGACTGCATGAGCATGATCTCGCCGTCCGTGACTGGTGCGCATCGAGGGCCCGTGCCGAATCCATCTTTGTGCGGCTTATCTAATTCATGGTGCCAGATCGGTTTTCCGTCAGCCAAGTTGAGCGCGTGGAACGTTTCATTGCGTTTCTGTAAGTCTCCAAAGATGACTCGACCGTTGCTGATGATCGGCGCGGCGTAGCCGTCGGTCGCAGGAACTCGCCAAAGCACGCGTGGCTCTTCTGGTAAGGTGTCCAACAGGTGGCCATCGGAAGGGACGTTGCCATCCTGCTGGGGGCCACGTTGATGAGGCCAATCGGCGGCCATAGCAAAGCTGATGGAGGAGAGGAGGACAAGAATGGATCGCATATGAGAGTCTGGGCTGACTCCCAGGTTGATGTCCACCTAGATTAGCCCCGGAATCGGCTCTCCATCAGTGATGAGTCGGGCAACCTCGCGGGGAAGGTGATCGAGGAGCCGAGCCTGGCCCACGTCAAACAAGGTGTGCATCAAGGTGCTGATGAGGTGCGATTGGGTCACGATCTCGCTATTCGGTTCCCCTGCGTCCCGCGTGGATTCGCCGATGACGCGGCCCATTTCCAGACCGCCGCCAGAGAGAAGCAGCGGAGCGAGTTTTCCCCAGTGATCGCGCCCACCCTTTGCATTGATTCGTGGCGTGCGGCCCATTTCACCGCAGCAGACTAGCATGATCTTGTCGCTCAAGCCGCGTTCATGCACATCCTCGATGAATGCTGAGACCGCATGATCGAAGGGCTGTCCCACATAGCGCATGCCCTCGGTCATGGTCGCATTGTTTGCATCGGCATGCATGTCCCAGACGAAGTTTGTCGTCACAGTGACAAAGCCACAACCGCGTTCACAGAGACGCCGAGCCATGAGCATGAGCTTGCCTAACGACTGACCATGATCGCGGTAGTTCTTGTGATTGTTCCATACCTTACGGATGCTGCTAGGAGAAACCAAAGGGCTCGTGTCGTAGCGGGCTAAGGTGCGTGGGTCTTCCTTCGACAGGTCGAAGGCATCGGAAACACCTCCAATGATGGTGTCGAAGGCTTGTTCTTGAAACGTATTCAGTCCGGACCCACCGCTCTTGTCCAAGGTGCGCTTCAGATCATCCAGCTGGTCTAACAAATGACGGCGATCATCGAGACGCTGACGTGCTAGATGCAGTGTCATGTCTTCTTGAAGATCACCACCTGACCCGGGCATGAAGGGCGCGTAGACCGAGCCTACGGGGCCCGTTGCCTCAAACTTACCAAACTGGCGCGTCACTTCTTGCGCGGCTTCATCGACGGCGCGTGGTAGTAGCGTGACATTGGTAGGCATGCCAGAGGCTGGCCGAGTAGCGCCTGCTACCCTAGCATAAATCGATCCTAGATTTGCTTCCAAGGACTGCTTTCCCACGATCGGCTTGATATCATGATTCCCATCGCCCGTTGCAAAGGAACGAACGACCACACTTCGATGCGCTTGCCTGGCCAACCGAGTCATTGTGCCGCCGTAAGTTATGCCGGGAATGCTCGTTGGAATCTCACCCGTGGTGCTGCGGATTTCAGAAGGTGCCGTCATCTTTGGATCGAAGGTCTCGATCTGAGACGGACCACCATGCATGAACAGAAAGACAACTGATTTGTCCTTCAACGAACGCCCTCACCCATTCGCTTTAGACTGCGCCTGAAGGAGCTGTGGCAGCGACAGCCCTCCCAAGGCCAAACTGCCGACCTGAAGAAAGGTTCGGCGGGAAGTGGAAGGTTGGGAATGATCGTGAAACCGCAGCATGACAGAGCTAATACGAACAGAAACAGGTCCGACTGTCGAGTCAATGTCGTTGGGAGACGCGAAGCCGGTTAGTCGTGCCTTAGACCACGAATGGACGGTATTCTCTGCTTGGGGGCGACGAAGCGACCGATGACAGCAGCCAAAACTGTAGTGCTAATGATATCATGAGTGAGGCTACCACATGGACCCTGTGGCGTCAGGATGACAACGGAAGCTCTGCGGTCATTGCTAGAAGGCTTGAGAAGAGTGTCGCAGAGTCTAGGCTTGCAGAGTTGGAGCCGCGAGGGCACAAACAACACTACTGAATTGAGCCTGAGGCGTGTGAGGTGCCTACAACTTTGAATCTCGTGTTGATACGAGTGGAGGACATAGAGTGGTCGAAGGCATTCTTCGAGTTGCTGGGTTTTCGGTTTTCCCGTCATCAACATGGTAATGGTTCAGAACACTATGCGTGTGAGTTTCCAACGTTTGTGTTCGAAATCTATCCCCGTTTGGAAACGCCTAGCGTTGGCGCAAGAATTGGTTTCTCGGTTGCTTCTGTCGAAAGGGCAGTTTGTGCGATCCGCGAGGCGGGGTATGCAGTACTGAGCCAACCAAAGGACTCTCCCTGGGGGCGCAGAGCAGTGGTCAGAGACCTAGATGGCCATCACGTCGAACTTACGACTCCGGTGGGAGCTGAACGAGTCTCGGGAGACTAGCCAACAAGCATTCTGTGGTTCTGGTGCTGCGTTAGATGCTTGGGGCAATCTTTGAACCCATATCTGTTTGCTAAGCGGCTCTAGCTATAAATCACGAGATCACCCTTTGTGAGGTTAAAGAGAGCCATTTGCCGACATTCTTTGAGCAGCAGCTTGATCCAGAAGCGACTTGGGTGGCGGCGTTTCCGAGTTGTGAACGTGAGACGTTCATGGCGCATTGGGCGAAGTGTATGACTCACGAGACCACGGTGCTCAGGACGATTGCCTTTGAAGGTGCGGTGGCTGGGAATATCGTCTTCTGGGAAGATTCTGACGAGCCGAAGGTAGGTTATTGGCTGGGGCGAGCTTACTGGGGGAAGGGGATTGCCACTGCCGTTCTGTCACAATTCCTGGAAATCGTGAAGGTGCGACCGCTGTATGCTCGTGTGGCGAAACACAATAGAGGCTCTGTCAGTGTCTTGCAGAAGTGCGGTTTTACGGTTGCCAACGAAGACTTCATTTCGCCGGCGGATGGCAGCAGGATTGAAGAGTTTCTGATGGTGCTTGTTGCGTAGAACTAGCGCACTACTCCGTGATTGGAAATTGTAGAAGCTTTGCGAACGATTTCTTGGCTTTGCTCAACGTTGCCCGTTGTGTTCGTGTTAAGAGGTCATTGGGCTCGTTGAGCATTTCAACTCGGAAAAGCCTGCCGAGGGTGTGGGCGGCGACTTCATTGGGGTGGTCATGCCCGACTCGAATAGGGAATTGGGCACGCCATTCATCGAGTGTTGTGGTGTCCGAGAGTGGTGAACCGACGGTGGCCTGGTCGATGGGATAGGCGCGTTCGATAAACCTGAAGTCATTCTTGTTTGTTTCGAGTGAAGTGGCGAGTAGCAGAAGACGATCGTCGTGGCGAATAGCCCAGTTTGGAGCAGGAGCGTCGGGGTTGCGGACGAAGTTGAGCTTGTGTGCGGTCTCCATGGAGACGGTGACTGTATCGTATCCATAGTTTTTGTAGGCGGCTTCGAAGTGGTGCGGCATGAGCCGCTGGATGACGTGGAGTTTCTCGTGAAGGAGCACTTCGAGGGCCTTGCTTTCGCTTTGGCGAAAGCGTTTCATTGCTTCGTCAGTCAAGATAATGTGCAGCCCGCGTGTGTGTGGCCTGCCTTTGCAAAAGGTCGAGGACATCTTTGCGAAATGCCAGGGTAGCTTCGCGATCATCGGCCATGTCTCAAGGGTCAGCTGATCGATGCGTTTGGTCCATTGGGTGAGTTGCTCCTTGTCTTCCTCGGTATATTCCGCGGCCAAGGCGGTGTACTTCATTTTAACGAATGCTAGACGCTCTTGGTCATCTTCAGGCAAAGGGGTGGAAGCCGTGAGGCCTAACTCGAAACGTAGATTGTCGTGAGTTAGCGTGTCGAGCGGCAGGTCCCACTGATCTTCGCAAATAAGTTTTGCGGTTTCTTCCTTATCGCCGAAGTGCAGTCGGGAGAGCACGAGTGGGCTGCGGCGCAAGGTCTTGACTTGACTGGGGTGAAGCCCTTCGACCGCGAGGCGCTCTGCAAAGGGGCCATCTCCCTGAAGGTTGGGTACGTCGTCAGGTACTTTGAGATCATTGACGGCATGAATCATTCCCAGGCAGTGTCCGATTTCATGGGCCACGACGAACGCGCGTTCAGCTGGATCGCGCATCTTGTCCGGGGCACCAAGATTAACGAAGCAGATGTTGCCACCTTGAAGGCCGCGGCCAAGAGGCTTCGTCATGCCATCGACAGCGGAGACGAAGAGAAGCGTGGCGACGTGAGGATCCTTGGCAATCATGCCGTTGGCGTGACCGTCCTTCACGATGGTATCCAAGTTGATCTCTCCTCGCCGTGCCTTGCCGTGGTGCCAGTGAACGGGTGGCAAATACAGAAACTCCAGGTCTCCCCGGGGGTAAACCTGATCGGCAAGCGTCTTGGGAAGGGCGTGGCGAGCAGCATTCTCGCCGTTGTCGTCGCAGAGGATAACCGGCTTCACGATGAGCACGTTTGAGCGGTCGAGCGGGGCCGACCTCAGGGGCATCGAGATTGCAGTGGTGGCGAGGAGGGTGAGTGTGATGCGTTGGACGATGGAAGGATTCATTCAGAGAGGCGTCAGGATGGATGGATTCGGGCTTCCCTGCCACCCTGGAGTTCGATAGTCTGCCTCATGAAGTCTCGTAAGTGTCTATTGGCGGTATTCCTTGGAGCGCTTGTGATCTTTGTCTGGCTCAACGTGTCCTGGATGGTTCTCGAGTGGCACGGGATCAAGTCGGTGGGTGAGGAAGCCTCCAAGGCAACCGCCCTGAAGACTGCTGACGCGCTCATCAGCTGGACTTGTGATGGCGAAAGTGTTGACAGCGAAGCATGTCTTGATCGCTTAGGATTGACTAGCGCACCCCAATGTTTGCCAGTCCTCTGACCATCCTCTTTCAAGATGAGTGGATCGTGGCCGTTGATAAACCTGCAGGACAACTGGTGCATCCGGCGCAGACACCTCAAGAAGGGGATGAAGTGACGATGAAGATCTTGCGTGATCAGATTGGTCAGCAAGTTCACGTCATTCATCGATTGGATCGGCCTACCTCTGGGGTCCTCCTGTTTGCAAAGGAGAAGAATGCGGCGCGAGGCCTTCACCAGGCCTTTGAGAAGCATGAGGTGACGAAGGTCTATTGGGCAGTGGCCAATGGAAGTCCAGATCGTGATTCGTGGGTGTGTGAGGAGCCCATTCAGAAAGAAGCAGGCGCTGTTGCTCGCACGGCAGAGACGACGTTTCGTGTTTTGCAACGTCTTAATGAAGAACTGACCCTAATGGAGGCCCTGCCAAAGACTGGCCGATTTCACCAGATTCGGAGACATCTCGTCCATGCCGGGTACCCGATCGTTGGGGATTATCGATATGCGGGTGAAGCCAACTGCGATGCCCTCGGGTTAAAGTTAGGAATCGGAACGAGAATGTTGCTCCAGGCGAAGAGCTTACGATTCGTTCATCCGGTGACGAATGCGGGCTTGCTGATTGAAGCGCCGGTGGACCCGGCGATTGAGACCTGTTTGCCGGGCGGGAAAGCTTGAAATTGAGTGATGGAGGGCGACAGTTTGGCATGTCTTTGATCTGGCGCACGGCCCTGATATCTTTGGCCTTCCTTTCGGAAGCGGCATGGGGGGAGGCGGTTCAATTTAGCAGGGAGATCTTGCCCATCCTATCGGATCGCTGTTTCCACTGCCATGGGCCTGATGAAGGTGACCGGAAAGCTGGTCTACGGTTGGATCAAGAGGGCTCGGTCCGAGAGCTGATTGCTTCGGGGGAGCTGAAACACCGGCTGACGACGAGCGATCCGGAAGAGCAAATGCCACCACCCGATTCCCATCGGGATCCTCTTAGCGAGGAGGAGTTGTCCTTGGTAGAGCGTTGGATTTCGGAGGGGGCACCGTGGGGCAAGCATTGGGCCTTTGAGAAGTCAGTGCGACCACCTGTTCCAGAGGGAGATCATCCCATTGATGCCTTTGTGATAGAGCGCTTGCGAAAGGAAGGACAATCGTTGTCTCCCATGGCGGAATCGTACACGCTTCGCCGTCGGTTGTCTTTTGATCTGATTGGTTTGCCGCCTGCGAAGATGGATCTGGATTCTTCGTGGGATGATGTCGTAGAGGGCTTGTTAGAATCGCCTCATCACGGGGAACGGCTTGCCATGTGGTGGCTGGATGCCGCGCGGTATGCGGATACGGACGGCTACCAAGCAGATGCGGAACGCTCGAACTGGCCTTGGCGAGATTGGGTAGTCGATGCGTTCAATGCGAACATGCCGTTTGATCAGTTTACGGTGGAGCAGTTTGCGGGTGATCTGCTTCCCGACGCGTCGCCGGAGCAGATTCTGGCAACGTGTTTTCATCGGAATCACATGACGAATGGTGAAGGCGGCCGTTTGCCTGAAGAATCCCGAATCGATTACGTGATTGATCGGGTCAATACCATGGGTACGGTTTGGTTAGGCCTAACGCTTGGTTGCACGCAGTGTCACAGCCACAAATTCGATCCGATTTCTCATCAGGACTACTATAGCTTGTTCGCCTTCTTCGATAGTATCGATGAGGATGGAAAGGCTGGAGGTGGCGCCAAGCCCTATCTTAAGTACCAGTCTCCCAAGGCGAAGCTGGCCTTGGACGAAATGGAAGCTTTGGTGGCATCATGCAAAGCGGCAGATGCGGAAGCGAAGGCTGCTGCGGAGCAGCGTTTTGAGGACTGGTTGCCCAAGAAGCGTGCTGGCCTCTCCAAGGACTATGAGGCCTGGGCCCTTGTGAATCCTGCCGCGTTGGTTTCTGCTGAAGGGTCTGAGTTTGTTCCCGACGCGGATGGCTCGGTGGGCGTGGTCGGGCCGAATCCTGTTCAGGATGATTATAGGATCACGGTGGGTTTGCCAGAGCGCCTCACCCGGCTCACCGGTTGGAAGCTTGATGTGCTGCCTATCGATGGAGGTAACTTGTCACGTGGAGTGAGCGGGGAGTTTGTTCTGACGAACGTCAAGTTGCTGCTGCGAAAGCGTGGGCAATCACAGGTGCGCGATTTGGAGATGGTTTCTGCGGTGGCGAGTTCAGAGAAGGGGGCCAAGGGGCGCAATTATGGAAACGTGAAGGATGTGCTGAACGACGATCCCAGGAATGGCTGGACGACGGTGGAAAGAGAGGCCCGACAGACGGCGGTCTTCGCTTTGGCAGAGCCTCTTGACGTGAAGCCGGATGAGGAGCTGATTGTGGTGCTCTATCATCGATCGACCGAAGGCGATGCGAACATAGGTAGGTTTCGGCTGTGGATGACCGATCAGGCAGGGGAACCGGTTCGTTCTCTCGATGAAGCTCCTATGGAGGCGCTTTCGAGCGTTGAGGGGGATCCCAGCGAGCGTTTGCGAGATCGTTTGTTCCAGCAGTATCTTGTGGACGATCACTCCTATCAGAGAGCGAAGGCCCGCCATGCGCAGGCTCGGAAGCAGCGTGATCAAGCGAAGAAAGCGACTGGAGATCTCAATGTGATGGTGTTGTCAGAGCGCAAAGAGCCTCGGCAGACTCATATTCTGGAGCGCGGAGTCTGGGATGCCAAGGGGGTCGTTGTGAATCGTGCGTTTCTTCCCGCGGTGCTCCCGTGGCAGAGTGAGGATGAGTCGCCATCCCGTCTGGATCTGGCGCAGTGGCTCATTTCTTCGGAGAACCCACTTACCGCTCGGGTGGTGGTCAATCACCTGTGGCAGATGATCTTTGGAGCGGGGCTGGTCCGAACTCCGGAAGACTTTGGTCTCCAAGGCAGTCAGCCGACGCATCCCGAGTTGCTGGATTGGTTGGCGGTGGAGTTTGTTGAGAGTGGCTGGAATGTCAGGCACATGCTTCGCCTGATGGTTACGAGCAAGACCTATCAGCAATCCAGTGTGGTTTTTGAAGCCGCGCTGGAGGAGGATCCCAAGAACCTCTTGTTAGGCCGAGCGAATCGGTATCGATTGCCTGCGTGGATGATTCGGGACGCGGCATTGCAGGTGTCCGGTTTGCTTCATCCTGTGCTGGGAGGGCCACCAGTGAAACCCTATCAGCCCGAGGGTGTCTGGGCTGAGATGTTCATGGGGCGCTTCTCGTACAAGCCGAGCATTGGCCCGGCGCAGTACCGGCGCACCTTGTATGCCTACTGGCGTCGGACGGCGGCGCCGACGTTTCTCTTCGATAGTGCCCAGCGTCGGGTGTGTGAGGTGGGGATCCGTCGGACGAATACGCCGTTGCATGCCCTGACATTGCTCAATGATATAACTATGTTAGAAGCCTCGCGTGTGCTGGCGGAATCAGTCACCTCGATTCAAGAGCTCGCCGTGCCAGTGCTGGGGCGGGCGTTGACCGATCAAGAGAGCGTGGTGTTAGAACGCGAGTATGCGCGCGCTCATAAGGTCTATGAGCAGGATTCCGAGTCGGCATAGGCCCTAACGACGGTGGGCCAGCAACCAGGGCGTGCAGATGCGGCTCTTGCCGCACGGATGATGGTGGCAAGTATACTCTTAAACCTTGATGAAGCCATGACCCATGAATGAACTGACACGGAGACTCTTTCTTCAGCAAACAGGCGTGAATCTTGGCGCTGTCGCGTTAGCTGGCTTGCTAGGGCGTGGGCAGGGTTTAGCAGCCCCCTTGGCTGGTTCGCATTGGGCTCCGAAAGCGAAGCGAATTATCTTTCTTACGCAGTCAGGCGGGCCGTCGCAGATCGAGTTGTTCGATTACAAGCCAAAGTTGCAGCGTTGGGCAGGCAAAGAGTTACCGGATAGCGTGCGCCAGGGGCAGCGGCTAACCACGATGACGGCGAATCAGAAGCAGCTCATCATGCCGGCGAAGACGCGGTTCGAGCGCCATGGGCAAAGTGGGGCTACCATTAGTGAGTGGCTGCCGCATCTTGGGAAGGTCGCCGATGAGTTGTGCTTCATCAAGTCGATGACGACGGACCAGATCAATCACGCGCCCGCGATGACGAAGTTTCTCACGGGGCATCAGATTCCGGGGCGGCCCAGCATGGGGGCGTGGTCGAGTTATGGTTTGGGTAGTCCTAACAAAGACTTGCCAGAGTATCTGGTACTCATCTCCAAGATGAAACGCGGGAGTGATCAGCCGCTGTATGATCACTACTGGGGAAGCGGTTTCCTGCCGTCTCAGCACCAAGGGGTAAAATTGCGCAACGCCAAGGATTCGGTTCTCTATCTGCGCGATCCTGATGGACTGCCACCAGAGCTGCGGCGTGGCATGATTGACGGGCTTGGTGAATTGAATGGCATGCGCCTGGAAGAAACGGGTGATCCAGAGATACGCACTCGCATTCAGGCCTATGAAATGGCGCACCGCATGCAAACCAGTGTGCCTGATCTGAATGATCTCAGCGATGAGCCAGAGTCTGTTTTTGAAATGTATGGACCCGATTCGCGTCGGCCAGGTAGCTATGCTGCGAATTGTATCTTGGCTCGACGTCTTGCTGAGCGCGGGGTGCCGTTTGTCCAACTCTTCCATCCTGATTGGGATCATCATAGTCGACTGAGCAGTTGGTGTACTGCCCGCTGTCGTGATACGGATCAACCGAGTGCTGCCTTGGTCATGGATTTGAAGGAACGTGGTTTGTTAGAAGATACGTTGGTGATCTGGGGTGGAGAGTTTGGGCGTGGTGTGGCAGGCCAAGGCAAATGGGATAGCCCTGAGGGTGGTCGAGATCATCACCCGCGGTGTTTCACCCTGTGGATGGCCGGTGGCGGGGTGCAGCCTGGGATCACCTACGGAGCGACGGATGATTTCAGCTACAATGTGGCCAAGGACCCGGTCCACGTGCGCGACCTGCACGCTACAGTATTGCACCTGTTAGGCGTAGATCACGAACGCTTTAGCCATCGGCTCCAAGGGTTGGACTATCGACTAACCGGTGTGGAACCTTCTCGTGTGGTCGACGATATCCTTCTGTGAACCGTGTTCGATCGTAGAAACTTTCTCAAGGTTGGTGCTTTGGCTAGCAGTGCCACGGCTGCCTTGGCTCAAACACCAGAGCCTCCGCTGCCGCTCGGGCCTCTTCATGTGGACGGTTATGGCTACCGTCTGCCTTCCTTTCTAAAAGGGAGCAGACTCCTGTTTCAAGGCGATTCCATCACGGACATGAAGTGGGGGCGCAACGAGAAGGATCGCAATCACTACCTGGGACACAGCTATGTCTACTTGATTGCGTCTCGACTTGGTGTCGACATTCCAGAAGCAGGGTTGGAAGTGTACAATCGAGGAAACAGTGGCAACACAGTGGCTGACCTGAAGTCTCGCTGGCAGAAAGATGCCATTGAGATGAAGCCAGATCTCCTCAGCGTGCTAATCGGGGTGAACCATGTGAGTCGCGGTGGAGGGATTGAAACGTATGAGGCGGACTACCGTGAGATACTGACCCGGAGTCGCGCCGTAAATGAGCGACTCCGCCTTGTCCTGCTCGATCCATTTGTGCTTCCGTCAGGCAAACTGAAAGATGAGTCCAAGTGGACAGCGTGGCGTGCCGATGTGGATAAGATGGGAGCGATTGTAGCTCGACTTGCCAAGGAGTTTGGCGCGGTTCATATCCGGACGCAGGAGATCTTTGACTTTGCCATGGCAAAGGTCGGACCTGAGCACTGGATTTGGGACGGGGTGCATCCGTTGCCGCAAGGACACGAATTGATCGCCCGACATTGGCTTCAAGAGGTGAGCGCCCGCTGGCACTAGCGTGTTTTCTTGCGACTCTCCAGGGCTGCGCTAACTTCGACATCTGAAAGAGCCCGATAGTCACCCTCACGTAAGTTGCCCAACGAGATGGTGGCAATGGATTCTCGATGAAGCCTGATCACTTTGATGCCAAACCTTGAGAACATGCGTTTCACCTGGTGGTGTTTGCCTTCGAAGATGGTTAGGGTGCAGGAGCGTGGTGAGTTTTCTGGTGACCACTGAACTTCGGCAGGTTGAGTATAAATGCCTTCTTTGGCAAATGGCATGCCTGCCTTGAAGGCGGTCACGGCTTCCTCTGTGATCGGGATATCGGTTTGAACGCAGTAGGTCTTTGGGATCTCGGATTCAGGCTGTGTCAGGGATTCAGAGAAACGGCTGTCGTTGGTGAGGATCACCAGGCCTGTGGTGTAGCGGTCGAGGCGTCCGGCGAGGTGGAGTTGATCAGCCCATGGTTCATTAATAAGATCGATGACCGTTGGGTGCTCGGAATCGATCGTGGCGCTGACATAGCCACCGGGCTTGTGCAGTGCCAGGTAGCGAGGGCTCAGGGCCTGGATGGCGTCGTCGCCCAAACTTACGTGATCGAAAAGCTCGATCAATCGACTGCTATCGCACTCGACGTGTCCGTTCACCCGGACTAACTTAGACTGAAGCTTGTCCCGGGCTGCTTTCCGCCCGCACTGGAGGTGCTGGCTAATCAGGCGGTCCAGTTTCACTTGGCCAGATGCTTGTCGGCGAAGTCCAGGTACCTCTCCCAATCATACAACGTCACATCATGGACTCCCGAGCGAACGTGGTAGCCGATGTCGTGGGCAACAGGCTCGTTAATCTTTGGCATCTCAGTCTCGGACAATCCTTCTTTTCCCAGCCACTCGTAGACTGGCGAGGCATGTTTAGCGGCAAGGAATTCTCCTTTGGGATCGGCCCAGCGATCTTCTTCTGCACTGGCAACGTAAAGAGGGCGAGGGGCGACGAGTGCCATGAGCATGTGTTGATCGACGGGAAGTTCGGCTTCGCGTTTCGCATAGGTTGCGTGATGGCGACAGAACCAGTAGCCAACGGGTTTCAACATGTGATGGAGGCGTTCGCCATAGCATCGCCGATAGAGAGAGGCTCCGCCGCATCCCGAGTTGTTGCTGATAACCATGGCGAAGTTCTCGTCTTGGGCCCCTGCCCAAAGGGCCGTTTTTCCCAATCTGGAGTGGCCAATGATGGCGAGGCGTTTTGCATCGATCGCGATGCCAGATTGTGTGTCTAACCAATTTCGAACGGTCGATAGTCCCCATGCCCAGGCTCCAATGGTGCCCCATTCATTATCTGCGGGCTGAGCCTGTCCTTCTTTGTAGAACAGAGGATGCGCGCCATCCGTAAAGTCGTGCTGATAATTGTCCGGGTCGATATCGCCACAATAGGCGGTGACCAGTCCATAGCCGCGCTTGATCAAGGTCTCCACCTGCCAGCGACTCTGATAGGCTCCGCGGGTTTTCTCGGTGGCACGATTGGCGACGATTCCGATCTTCCCATTCCCTCGCATCCATTTCTTGGAAATGAGGATGTTCGGATCTGAACTAACGGTTTGGTTTCCGTAGAAATTCAGCCCGATGAAAGCAGGTGCCTGCGCTTTGCCTTTCGGTGCGTAGACGAGCACGTCAATTTGAAGCGAACGGCTACTGGTTCCTGATGTAGGTGAAATGGTCAGCGTGAACTGCTGACGAGTGGCGCTGCCTCCCAAGGCTTCGTCGGATGACTCGACTAGCTTGCTAGCCACGGTTACTGAATCACCAGGTGTTTGCCCGTAAACATGCTTTTCGAGGAGGCGCTGGATCTCGGCACGTCTAGAGCTTGTCCATAGCTTGGCTCGTTCAGCGTTCGTTGAAGCTGCCGTTTCTTTGGGCAGAAGTGGGGGCAAGGTGTATGTCGGGACCTTCGATTCATCGTAGTTGGTGTCGGCAGGTTCCTGGGCTTGAAGGATTCCCGTGCTTACAAGGACAACCAGGCTGATCAGGTAACGACGATGATATACCATTTGGGAATCTACCATTAAATCGGCCAGTCGTCGATCTATAGTGCTGCTTGCCAGGGTTTCTGGATAGGACTGGATTCGGGTGATCCTGCCAACGCAAAGAGGGGAAACATCCGTGGACGTTTCCCCTCAGAATTGGGCGATTCGGTTTCGTGGCCGGATCGCTAACGTTAAGCCATTATTTCTTGGCGACGCGGACGTAGCTTGCGGTCTTCCCAGCGTCGATGGTCACTTTGTAAGAAGTGGTGCCATCTGCGCCATCAACATCTGCCACGGGGCTAAAGCTGGTGAGGTCATCGCTCATCTGCACTTCGTAGGAAGCACCTGCTTCGCTCGTGAAGCTGATAGTGATTCCGTCCGAGCCATGAACAATCTCAGTAATCTGGAAACCATCAGCAGGTGGAGTCACGATCACGCCGCCGCCGGATTCTTCAGCGCCTGGCGAGCCATTGATTGCCGCACTCTTTGTCCACATAGCAGGTTCGGAGAAGTTGGTCGATCCCTTTTCATTTACTAAGACCAACGAATGGCCACCACCATCGGTTTCTGCGGCCCAGCCAGCCTCGGCGTCGTCATCATAGGCAAACTCCGTGATGACAGAGACGCCATCGGCACTGACCAACTGGATAGTTTCGCCGCCGTTGCTTAGTTTTCCGTTCGTGAAAGCTCCGGCGATAGGAAGCATCGAACCGTAGCGCATGTTGAAGGCTTCTACATTGGCCACGACAAGCACACGCTCGCCAGCGTCAATGGAGTGAATGGCTCCGTCGGTGAAGTCGAAATTCACCCCATCGCCAAACATGGCACCGTAGAGCTGGATGGGAGCACTGCTCGTGTTGAGAAGTTCGAGATACTCAAAGTCATCGTTGTTGGTAAATCCAGCAGCGGCTTCTTCAGCAGTAGGTTCCGCAGGATTGTACATGATCTCTGTGATCCGTAGATTCGAGGAAGAGGCGAGCTCTCCGACGATGAAGTTGGCTTCATTGATAGCAGACCAATCTCCCGTGTTTAACAAGAGACGTGCCTTCACAGTTCCGGATTCGGTCAGCGTGACGCCACCCTCGTAGAGATGAGCATCTGGATCAATCTCGCCTCCACGGAGGCGAGGATCGCTTCCATCCAGAGTGTAATACATCTTACCAGGACGGGGATCAAAGAGGCTGAGCTTGTTCTCCATGGTTAGAACGGTACCGGGCTCCAACTGGCCGCCTTGTTGACTGAATTTCACGGGCCGCTCAAACTGATCATCGAACCATTCCAGGCGCTCTGTCACCCAGTCCCTCATGAAGTTGACTTCCTCTTGATAGGTCTTGCGATTGGCAAAGCCTGGAGCATTTGGCCAGTCGTAGACTCCCAAGCGATTCCACCTGACGAAGTTGCGATCCGCCGCCTCGCGAATGAAGTCGGTGGTCTCGTCGATCTTACCCAAGACGTTCTCTTCGGAGAACATTCCACGTCTCAGCTCATACCAGCGGTCGGCGTATTCAACGACGAACTCTGGGTCTTTGAACTTCTCTGGATACCAAGGGTATTGATTCGCGTTGATGTCTTCGTAGTACCAGCCCGCCGGTTTCCAACCGTCAAGGTAGTCGGCGTTTCCTAGGGAAAGATTGTAGTCCCAGGCGACGTAGTTCAGCTTTCCACCGCGGTCCTTGAAAATGTAATTGCTGATTCGATAGCCATCGATGTTCTTGGCGAACTCTACTAGGATGTGGTTGTCAATCACGTTGGCGACATTCCAATACTTGCGGAAGCCCGTGTCAGGATCGCCGCGGTTCTCGCCATGGAGCGCTTCCTCCATTTCGCTCATGTAGTCGGTGAGCCAGTCTAACTGTTTGTCGGTGATCGTGTATTCCGGCTCGATCAATTGAAGCGTCTGCCGCTCGGTTCCCGTCCGGAAGGTGATGTTGTTCTGGTCCTCTTTGTCCTTGCGGAAGATATACCCGCCGGTGATCTCGGGTTCGCTATCATGTTCTGGTAGGAGGGGCTCCAAATCTACACGATCGCCGTCTCGTTTGATACGCTCCATGAAGACATAGACGCCACGGTAGTCTTCGTAAGAGACGGGCTCGCCATCATCAGGATTGTAGAAGACTTCGATGAACTTCGTCCGCACCGCGTAGTGACCCATGGCCCGTGACCAGCCATAGACAAGGAAGTTACGCATCAGCGTCTTGTCTGCGTAGGGAGCTTGTATGACCCAGTCGGATTCCGATGGCATGCCAAAGATTGACACCGCCTTGTCGCGATCATTCTCATCCCAGGACTCCATGTGGTACTGCTTCTTGGCAAAGTTTAAGGAACTTTGCCCTCTGCGTCGCATGCCGATCCTGCCAGCCCAATCGGATTCCCCATCTGCTTTGGCAAGGCCGGTGGCTTTGTCTTGTTCGATGAATACGGCGGTGGCCCCGTAGAGCTGACCCTTGCCTCTAGTATCCACGTCTGTCCCGAATGAGTCGATGAAAGCGAGACCTAGGTTGGTATCGAAGTCCTTCATGTCATCGCCTAACTGAATGAACACTTCAGATTTCACACGACCAGGCAAGGCACCATCTTTGTAAGCTCGAGCACGAACCGTGGTGGTACTATCAATGGCAATAGGTTCTGTGTAGAGAGTCGCTGGCTTGAAAAGTGACTTGGTGGGCTCGGAGCCATCTAACGTGTAGCGAATCTCTACCTCAGGGTCTTCGTGAGTTAAGGTGACCTCGGTCGTGTCAAAGAAGGTCTTTCCCTTAATCGAGAAATCGACTTTTTTTAAGGGCGGCTCCGTGAAAGACGCATTTGCCTTGCCGGGTGTTGGATTGCTGAAATAGCCATTGCTTTCTCCATCGGTTCCGTAAGAGACATCGAGATACTGGTCAGGGTACTTTTCCGTAAAATCTTGTATTACGTTCCCGTCAGGATCCACCAAGGCGAGGTACTCACCTCCACTCCGAAGCGAGAAGTTTGTATGATAAGTTTTGTCAAAGAGGCCCTTGAGGTTCAAGCCCGAGGCGTGGACCACCAGGTAGCCGTCGGCTGGCACCTTTGCCGCCGATGGGAAGGCCCATTTCTGAAGCTCGTCAGGATCGTCGGTGAGGAACCAGCCTCCCATACTTGCGGTATCGGCATCCGGATTGTGGATCTCGATCCAATCAGAGAAAGCTTCTTGATCGTCTTCGTAGGCGGCAAGGTTATCCGCCATGAATTCGGAGATGCGGGGTGCACCTAGAGCATTCATGGCCAGCAAGCCGAGCAGGATTGGTGTGTATTTCATAGGGTTTAGGGTCTTGGTGAAATGAGAATGTACGGGATGCCTGGATAGGGCGCAATATTCCATTTAGGGCGCAATATTCCATTTTTCAAGCCTATCTGCGTGGTTGGCCTTCAACTAGGGGGCTTTCGCGCGATCCGCCGCCCCCATGGAGGGAGAAATGAAATTGTGTGCGGGAATTTGGACGTTGCTTTGGAGATCAAATCCATGGGATAATCCACCTTGGGTCTTTACCAATCACTATGTGCTACTCCAAACTAGATCGGTCGGGAGGGAAGCGGCTCGCCTTCCCTCAATACACTGTTGCTCTAATGGGAGTGCTGCTTGCCTCTTCAATAGCAGAGGTTGTCATCGACGGCGATTTCTCTGACTGGGCCACTATTGGTCAGGGTACTGTGAGCGCGCCAAGTATCGAGGTCAGTGATCCGTCAGACTTGGGAGATTCCAGCGGGGATCTAGCGAAGATCACGGCAACCGTGGAAGGAGAGAACCTCGTTCTGACGTTCGAA
>JAACDM010000041.1 GCA_009936795.1 Verrucomicrobiaceae bacterium
AGCGGCTGATCGCCGTAGCGCCTTTGTATCAGAAGATGCGATTTGAGGGTAATCGTTTACCATCGCAATGCGGTCCGTTCCTTACGCCGCATGCCATCAGATAGGAGGGATCAAATGAAGCAGGCTGTCCGTAGAGTAGCCGCGTTGTCTGATCCGCTAATGGATCCGAATGTTAGGGCGATGAGTGGTGAATGGGCGGGCTGCATGCGGCTTCGCGTTGGGACTTCGACGATTTTAGGATATGGGAGGAGATCCTCCGCCATTCGCCGCAGAGTCTTTCAGAAATTTTCCGCGGTTCCGATGAAGAAGCCGTCCGGCTGCGCCAGTCATCGCCCTTCGCAGGTCTGATTCCCGAGGACGTCCGCCAGCACGTCCTCGCGTCCGGATCGTGAATGCCGAACAACTTCGGCACATTCTGCGCGCTGCTGCCACGGTCATCGGTGAGAGGGTCTCTGTGGTGATCGGCAGCCAGGCCAGTTTAGGTTCTCATCCAGATGCGCCGCGAAGTCTCTAGCCACTCCCGCAAAGAGGGCCTAGCCTCTAGAAATCTAGCCACTAGTCTCTCCCAGTGGGACTAGCCTCTAGAAATCTAGCCACCAGGTTCTCCGCCACCGGCGGTCCTCTCCCACGAAGTGGGCCTAGCCACACAATTCTTTCCCATGTCTGAACGAATCGAGATCAACCCCGCTATCTGCAACGGACGCCCTGTCATCCGCGGAACCCGTGTCGGGGTGGAAACTGTCTTGGCATATCTCAGTGCTGGCGACGACATTGCCGATATTCTTAGCGCTCATCCGCGCCTTGAACGTGAGGATGTTCTCGCCTGCCTCGAATATGCCCGCCGCCTTAGCGCCGCACGTTCCACGGTTCTGCTGGCCTCGTGATACACCTTCTAATCGAAGAATCTGCCTGCCGCGCTGGCACGGCTCCTCCCTGTCGAATGTTCTCATGCCACCGACATCGGGCCGCAGCCAAGCGATAACCAACTGTGGATCCTTGCGCGCGAAAACGACTGGACCGTCCTTACCCGCGACACCGATTTTTTTGATCGGATCATGCTGGAAGGATCACCGCCGAAGGTGATTTGGGTTCGGCTGGGAAATATCCGCAAGGCCGAACTCGAAAGCCTGCTGTTGGAGCTTTGGCCCGCGATATGTAGCCTGCTGATCGATGCCGACTTGGTCGAGGTGCATCCCGCGGCATTGGAAGCCGTCAAACGGTCGGAAGCGTGAATGCGGATCAAGCACGGAAGCCATCGGCTCCGGCACCTCCGCAAATTCAGCGAAAGCCAAGGTCATGAATTCCCACAAGTCTGCACTCGGCGTGAACTCTGAAACATACATTGCCGGATTGACGATCCCATCGCGAAGGAAGTCCGAGTGCAGCCGTACTTCGCGCGCGAACTCGGCTTTCAGGGTTCACGGAGTGGATAATGATCAACGCGCGGAGTTCTTTGGCGTGCAGGGCGAGCGGGACATGAGATCCCTCTTGAAATGGGAGAGCGACGCTCAGGGGACCCTGGTGCACTTGTTGCGGACAGTTCAGCGATTCGTAGTCAGCTGGGCTGGCAGCCCGAGCACGCAACTTTGCGAACTATCATCTCCAGCGCATGGCATTGGAACAAGAACCATCCACGAGGTTATGTATTGGAAACCTAAGTCACACCAATGCCTGTGATCGAATAGAAGTGCGAATCAGGACAACTAGGCAGGCGCACCAAGACTCTGACATACACGTGAAACCGGCAGGAGCCTGATGTTTCACTTCAAAACCAATCATCGAAAATCATCGTATGCCATGACTCTCATCATCTGTTTACTCACGGAGAAACCGTTTCCAACCGGCCTTCGAAGAGATCTTTCGATCTGCGGAAGCGAGAGGAAGCGTGGAGTTGCCAAATTCAGCATTTTGACCAGCTCCCGGCCAATCAACGAGGCAGGCCCGTTCTCTTGAACTCCACTCTCGGGTGAAACACACTCGTCCAAACCCGATCTGCCGCAGGAAAGCGTCATGACCCCAAACAAGTCCACCCAATCTCTGCCGACTTCCGGTGAGGAACTCCCTCTGCGAGTTTACTCTCCGGCGCCACTGTTAGGTCATCCAGTCACACTGATTAAGAACATTGGCAAGGATCTGATGGCCGGTCGGGAGCTTGCTTGGCGCCTGTTCAT
>JAACDM010000337.1 GCA_009936795.1 Verrucomicrobiaceae bacterium
AATCGCGAGCACACTAGCCGGATAAAACGTCAGCGCCGGAGTCGCTCCAAAGATGAAATAGGCAGCGGTGCCTGCGAAGATGAATTGCGTCTGGCTTGCCACCGCCACGACCTGGCCGCGCATGCGTTTCATCGCGTAGTTGAGAAGACTGTGCCCCAGCACGGTCGGAATGAACGTCAGCGCGACAACCCATTTCCACTGCCCCAACGCCGGAAGAAACGGCTCGCCAATGGCCACCATGAAGACACCGCAAGCTAGAGCACCCGTCAGATAAAGCGGCACAACATACAGTGCAAAGCCCGGAAACTGAGGACTTCGTTGGCGGGCCAGCGCAAGGTACAGCGCGAGAAAAAGCATGGACCCGAAGCACAGGAGATCGCCTTGAGCGGTCTCAGCAGAGAGGTGAACATCGCCCGCCACCAACACGAGGAGTCCCGCCAAGACAATTCCCGTGCCGATCCACTCGGTGCGGCGCACCCGCTCCTTCGCAATGACGTAAAGAAGCCACGGCAAGGCAATGGGCGCCATGTTCGCAATGAGGCTGGCATTGGCCGTAGGCGTTTGTCGGGCACCGATGACCCAACTGACCAGATGCGCGGCGAAGACAACGCCCGGCAGAACGGCCAGCCTCAGCGGGATGTGGTCCACATTCGGGCGATGACGCCTATACTCGTGAAAAGCCAGCGGGGCGAGAACGATCCCAGCAAGGCCCAGTCGCCACATGCTGAGCCCGAGGGGCGGCACCTCGCTAATCTGGATGAACAGCACTGCGGAAGCCAGGCACAGCACAGCACTGAAAAGAAGAAGGTAGGTGCGGATGGTAACCGATACGGTCATGGGAGAGCGATTCTAGCCCGCTGGCAAACGCCTCATTGACGGAACCAGGGGTATGACTTAATAAGCGGGCCTTAATCAATGGATAACGAGACTAGTCAAACCACATTTGACGAACTCGGATTGTCGGAGCCCGTCATGAAGGCGGTTCGAGATCTCGGATTCGAGAAACCCACCCCCATCCAGGCCCAGGCGATTCCCCTGGTACTTGAAGGGCGTGACATTATCGGCGCTTCACAGACCGGAACCGGGAAGACCGCAGCCTTCGGACTTCCCGCCTTCTCGAAGATGGCGAAACACGGCAAGTGCCGTTGTCTCGTCCTTGAGCCCACACGCGAGCTCGCGGCCCAGGTGCTCGAGCAGTTTGAGATCTACGGGAAACACATGGACCTCTCCATGGTTCTCCTGCACGGCGGGGTCGGTTACCAGCCGCAGCTTGATAAGCTGAACGCCGGGGTCGATGTGATCATCGCCACGCCAGGCCGATTGTTAGACCACTTTACGCGCAAGTCCCTCCATTTCCGCGACATCGATTTCCTCATCCTCGATGAAGTGGATCGGATGCTCGACATGGGTTTCTTGCCAGACGTTCGTCGTATTGTCACCGCGTGTAAGAAGCAAAGGCAGACCCTCTTCTTCTCCGCAACCATGCCCCCGGCGATTGAGACCTTCGCCAAGTGGGCGCTCAAAGATCCGGCCGAGATCTCAATCGGAAGACGCACCGGCGTTGCCGAGACGATCACGCATGGGTTCTACCCCGTCGCCTATGAACAACGGGATGAACTCTTGTTAGCTTTGCTCCGCAGCACAGATTATGAAAGCGTCATGATCTTCACAAGGACCAAAGCAGAAGCCGATAAGATCACCGCTCTTCTCAAAAAACAGAAGGACGGGTTCAAGGCTACGCCCATGCACTCGGACATTGCTCAGAAAGATCGTACCAAAGCACTCAAGGGATTCCGCGATGGAACCTTCAACGTTATTGTCGCCACCGATGTGGCTGCGCGTGGACTGGACATTTCTAACGTGACCCACGTGATCAATTATCGTGTCCCCGAGAATCCCGAAGACTACGTTCATCGTATCGGACGAACTGGCCGTGCCGAGCAAGAAGGTGATGCGTTCACCTTGCTCGCAGGTGACGAAGTAGAGTTTGCCAAGGCGGTCGAAGGCTACGTCGGCCAGAAGATCGATCGTAAGAAGCTCGAAGGCTTCAACTATATCTATACTGCAATGCTAGATGACGAAGCCCCCACGGGCGACGCCCTCCGCCAGCGTCTCGGCATGCGCCGGAAACGTACGGGCGGACGTCGACGCCGTTAGGCTGCGTTCTCCCATTCACTGGCTAAACGCCTTCCCGTTAGAAACATGCGTGTCTTGTCCATCGACCCGGCGCTACGCAAGACTGGTTATGCAATCCTCGAGGAGACCGCGCCCAAGACTTATCGGTCAATTTGCTATGGAGTGATTCAAAACAAGCCGAAGGTGCGGCACTCTATGTGCCTCGTCGCAATACGTGAAGAGTTAGCCAAAGTAATCGAGAAATTTCAGCCGGACACCTGCGCGATCGAGGCGATCATTTATGTCCAAAGTCATGCCACCGCCATTATCATGGGTGCAGCACGCGGTGCTGCGTTGTTAGCAGCTGGCGAGGCTGGGCTGTCAATTACTGAATACGCACCGCGCCGCGTCAAGCAAGCCGTCGTCGGTCGAGGAGGTGCCGACAAATCACAAGTGGCCTACATGATGCGGGCGTTGTTAGGACTTACAGAAACACCTCCACCCGATGCCGCCGATGCCCTCGCCATCGGACTAGCTCATCTTTACGCCAGCGATCCCACCCGAGCGATCAAACCTGCCTCCAACGATCTCTAATGGACACACAATGGTTAGGCCGGGTGGGGTATGAGGATGCCCTCGCCACCCAAGAAACTTATTTGGAAAAACGTCTCAACGGCGAGATCTCGGACACACTCCTTCTCCTCGAGCATGATCCCGTTTACACCATTGGTCGAAGTTCTGATCGCTCAAGCCTGGATACAGGACAGGCACTTCCCCACCCAGTAGTGGAAATCAGTCGCGGAGGCAAAGCGACTTACCATGGCCCTGGGCAGCTCGTAGGCTATGCGATTCTCGACCTTCATAATTACGGCAAAGACCTCCACGCCTATCTTAGGGCTCTGGAAGACAGTCTCATTCATCTCTGTTCCGACCTTGGGCTTAACGCCACTCGGCGAGACGGCTTAACCGGCGTTTGGGTGGAGAATCGCAAACTCGCCTCCATAGGTGTGGGGGTTCGCCGCTGGATTACCATGCATGGCTTTGCTCTCAACGTTTGCGGTAATCTAGACGGATTCGATCCCATCATTCCATGCGGTATCGAAGACGTGACCATGACGTCCCTCCAGTGTGAGGTACAAAATCCGAGCTGGAGCGTGAAAGTCGTCGCCGGGCATTACCCTCCCTTTCTGGAGGCCGAGCTTAGTATACTTCAGCATCGAACGAGAGATTCGAACACCTAAAACCGTTTTAAAAGCAGAACCTCATGCCACTGGAACTTCCAGAATTGAAAGAGGACACCTCCACGTCAGCCAACAGATTGTGGCAAATCGTCCTACTTGATGACGATACCCACACTTACGACTACGTGATTGAGATGCTCGTGGAGATCTTCCATCACCCCATCGACCTCGCTTACCGAATAGCCTGCGAAGTGGACAACGCCAAACGTGTCATTGTTGATGTCGATACGAAGGAGACAGCAACGTCAAAGTGCCGAAAGATCCAAGAGTTCGGCCCAGACCGGAGAATAAAAAGAAGTAGGGGAAGCATGCGAGCCGTCATTGAACCCGTGGAGTAGTTCTGCCACGGTGTCGCCGTATGGATGACGATTCAGAACAAGGGCTGTTGAACATGACGGTCCCCTCCGTGTGGAAGACAAAGCGAGGTAAACCCAAGACTCTCGCCGATGAACTCGGGGCATTCGAAGAATTCGGGAAAGAGACAATCGTGTTATACAATCAGATCGCTGGCCTCTCTGTCCCCGTCTTTATCAATGAATTCTGGACCTCGGGCCAACGCCAAGCCAACAAGCTTCACGAGATTTCTTACCGCGCTTGCTTTAAACCGCAGCTCCCCAAATTCTTCATCGACCGCCTAACAGAAGCTGGCGATGTCGTCTATGATCCGTTTATGGGAAGAGGCACCACCCTAATCGAGGCTGCTTTGTTAGGACGTGTCCCAATGGGCTGCGACATCAACCCTCTCAGCAGCCTTCTCACTGCACCCCGACTTCGCATTCCAAACATCGAGGACATTGAGGCACGCCTTCGTTCGCTCGAACTCGATGAACCCATCGAAACCCGAGAGGATCTCCTCGCCTTCTACCATCCCAACGTCCTCACCAAGGTGTGCAACCTCCGGCAATACTTCATCGATCGCCGGGCAGCCCAAGCCAACGACTCCATTGATGACTGGATTCAAATGGTAGCAACTAATCGACTCACCGGTCATTCACCCGGCTTCTTCTCGGTCTACACCATGCCACCTAACCAGGCCGTTTCCGTAGACTCGCAGATGAAGATCAATGAGAAGCGCAAGCAGACACCTCCCGAGCGCGATATCATCGCGATCATACTGAAGAAATCGCGCGCGCTCATGAAGGAGATCGATCCAGACCAACAAGGATTGCTCAGCAATTCCGCCTCACGGAGCCTTCTCCTCGCCCGCTCTTGTGATGACACCCCCGAGATCGCTCATGATTCCGTCAGTCTCGTCGTCCCCTCACCGCCATTTTTAAAAATCGTCGCCTACGAATTGGACAACTGGCTGCGCTGCTGGTTCAACGGCATCAATCCCGGCGACGTCCACCTCTGGCAAATCCAGGACCCCGCAGCCTGGCAGGCCAAGATGACTGATGTGTTTCGCGAACTCAGACGTGTCCTCAAACCAGGGGGGCACATCGCCTTCGAAGTCGGCGAGATCAGTCACGGCAAGATCAAACTCGAAGACCTCGTCATCCCCGCTGGCCACGATGCCGGCCTCGAAGTCCGTCTCGTCGTCATCAACGACCAAGACTTCACCAAAACCTCCAATTGCTGGGGCGTTTCCAATCAAACCAAAGGAACAAACACCAACCGCATTGTTCTTCTGAGGAAAGCGTCCTAACGCTCACGAAGTAACTATTTCCAAAAACCCCTATCATAGAGTTAGTTCTCTGCGTTCTCTTCAATCCAATAGAGTTCATCAAACTCAACCTCGGTTCGAAACGCACAACTCCCCAGGATAAGGTCCTTAAATTTCTGGTGTCCCACCTCATCATCACGCCATGCTCCTGCGCTCCCAGACGGAAAGCTATGAACGCTCTCAGGATTCAACAACTCCTCAACGGCCTCCGCCCCATAGTCACAAAGCTTGTTTAAGAGCGGTAGCATGTCAGCCCCCTCCTCGGAAATTAGAATGTCAGGCTCGCCATCCTTCGGCTCGGCTTTTGAAAAGCGATAGTTTGTAAAGAGTTCCGGCGTCCGATCGAAGGTTTTCAAGAATGAAGCGTTCCCAGAAAAGCGAAGCCCTCCGTCCGCGCTCAAGGCCGCATCCTCCAGCCTCGCCAGCACACTCACTTCTAGAGGCACTCCCACGAGTTCAGCCCGACGCATAATATCCACGACAAAGACGCCACCAGACAATTTCCGCTCCACGTCTCCGCGAGCCCTGGGATCAAAGAAAAGCTCGATCTCACCCGTCAGTTCGTCAGCACCAAAATCCTCAACTATCGTAGCCTCGCCGGAACGAAAGCACTTGCTCAGACACGGGCAAACCCGTCTTGAAGCTCACTTTGAATGGTAGCATCCCTAGGTGTTCTATTCCATATAGAACACCTAGAACAGTGACGCAGTGAATTTCCAACCCCTCCCAGAGATTGACGCCATTCTACTCACATTCTAGCTTCCGTGAATTCATGAAACGACTCGCTCGCCCTTGGCTCATTGGCATCACCTCGTTCCTGGCGGTGCTCCTCGCTGTCTTTGCTGGCTTCCAGCTCAATGACACGAATCCTGAAATCTATCATCGTCCCTCAGTAATCGATGCCTGGTCCTGGGTCGTCTTCTACGGATTCATCTCCGCCCTCAGTGTCGTTTCCATCTTTCGCCCTATTCCACTGGCACTGTTAGGACTCGCCGCACTCTTCTGCATCTATGAAATGGCCACGACTGCACCTGGGCTCTATCGCAATCTCTTTCAGGCGGATTCTTTCACCATGACAGGAGCGTCCATGGCGCCCTCTCGATCTGAAGTGGAGCTGAGCCGCGAATTCTTCGGAGCACTCATCGGCTTGATTGGTATCACGTTTCTTTGTTGGCAGACGAAGAAAGCAACGAGACTAGTCGCATGAACTCCCCTGTGTGTCCGAAGATAGCCATACTCGGCATGGCATCCGAGAACTGCACCTTCTCGAAAGCGCGCACGAAGCTAGAAGATTTTGAGATTCTACTAGGCC
>JAACDM010000338.1 GCA_009936795.1 Verrucomicrobiaceae bacterium
CGAAATAGATCAACCCTTAAGTGGTCCCGCAAAGCGGAGCCAGAGAAATTGTTGAACCCCCTCCAATTCCTAGCAATGCGGCGAATTTGACCCCGTAGACGAAAAGCAATTTCCTAGTAGCGCCCCTCAAGTCCACGGCCTCGGAAAGACATGGATGAAACGGGGTTGTGCAAACCAGTTTCATAAGAGTAGCAGTCAGTTGCCTGATCTCTGGGTGGAGATTGCCTAACGCTTGATCCGGTCGTCGACCAGGTCGGGCTTGCCGGCTTCGTCCTTGGGGATCCATGCGGAGAGCTTTTTGACGACGCCTCGCAGGGCCTCATCGGTTTTCGCTTGAGCGATCAGATTGTCGAACTCATGCGGGTCCTTCTCGCGATCGTAAAGTTCTTCGCTGCCTTCGGCGTAACGGGTGTAGCGGTAGCGGCTGTCGACGATGCTGTGGTTGTGGGCGTAGATGGTGGTGATGGCCGGGCGTTCCTTTTCCGCCGAGGGTTCGGCAATCCACGGAAGCAGGCTCAAGCCGTCGAGGCGGGCGTCGGTCGGTTTGGTGTCGAGCCCTGCGGCATCCACAAGGGTGGGATAGACGTCCAAAAGTTCGGCGGGGCGATCACAGCGTAGGCCGCGAGGGGTGTCCTTCATGCGTTGGGGCGGCACCACGATCAGGGGGACCCGGGTTGAGCGGGTCCAGAGGGTTTGTTTGGCAACGTGGTCCTTTTCTCCGAGGTGACAGCCATGGTCGGAGAAGACGACGATCCAGGTGTTCTCGGCCATGCCGCTTTCATCGAGGGCCTCGATCACTTCACCGAGGGCGTTGTCCATGGCGGAAGTGCAGGCGAGGTAGGCCTGGGTCAGGGTGCGGAGGTTTGCTCCGCTTTCACGGGACCAATCGGCAGGGGCTTGAAAAGACACCCGGCTGGCGATTCGTTTGGCGATGGCCGAAAGGTCGTCCATGTCGTCGGCCTTGGTGGCACCAAGCAGCACGTCCCCTTTGGACGGTGCGGCGTCGAACCACTTCTGCGGCGCGAACAGGGGCAGGTGCGGGTTGTAGAAGTCAAGGGCCATGAAGCGGGGAGCATCCTCCGGTTGATGCGGCTTACGGATGTTGCCAGCGGTCCATTTGGCGATGCGCAAGTCGGTGTAGCGTTCCGAAGTTTCGGGGTAGGCGCCGATGTCCCAGATGCTGGCGGGGGTGACTTCCTTTGGGACCACGATTTTCTTGGGAGGGTAGGGGCCCTGGCCGGTCTTGAAGCAGGGCGTGCCGCCCAGCGTTTTGTTTCGGCTGCCGTGGAGGATCTTGCCGGCGGTGAAGACGTTGTAGCCGGCCTGTTGAAAGCGCTGGGTCATCCATGGCAGACTCTTGCCGGGTTGGTATTTGCCCTTCGCATCGTACTGTGGCCGGTTGCCATAGACGCCTGAAGTCGTCGGGCGTAGGCCGGACATGAAGCTGTTGCGCGACGGCCGGCAGATGGGGGCCTGGCAATGGGCGTTGGTGAATAGCACGCCGCGTTTGGCGAGACGATCCATGTGGGGAGTGGAGGCTTGGGGATGCCCTTCACCGGTCAGTCGGCCGTTCTTTGCGGTGGCGTCCTTGTCACTCAGGCACCCGATCCAGTCATTGAGGTCATCGATGGTGATCAAGAGCACGTGATCGCGTGGAGGGGCGGCGCCAAGCGAGGTGACCAGGAGGGCGAGCAGTAGAGGGATGAAAGGACGCATGGGAAAGGCGACCGATAGCGTCTCCATCGGCGTAGAGGAATGCTCATTTTCTGAGATCGTCCCAGCCTATCCATGGAGGCTTGAGTCGTCAAAGGTGCTCACCATCGTTGAGGAAGAACGTGATCAACTCCCTTTTCACCCCCTCCGCCCCGGTCCAATGCGATTTCAACCCTTTCCCGCCAAACGCTATTTCCTAGCAACTGAGCGAGGTTTAGCGTCAGGAGAGTAAGTGGAGCTTTATTCCGAGCTGCGCCCAGGTGCAGCTGTCTATCCCAAGCTTACAGCCAAGAAGCCCCCTGGTATGAGCAGGCACTTGTCGGGATCGAGACGGGGCCAACCGTCGCCCAGTTTGGAAGTGATGTCGCAGACATTGGCTACGTGGCTAGATTCCAAGGAAAGGAATGTATCGAGAAAGCGGCGGCTGCTCATTGCGATTACATGGTCATCTGGGCCAGAGACGGTGTCTTCGCCTACTACAATTCGAAGCTTCAGCCCAAAGCTCCCGGGTTGGGTAAGCGCGATTTACTACGCGAAACGGTTGCATCCGCAAAGGCCTATCAGATGCCGGTGATTGCCTATTGCGTGTTGCAGTATCCGACTCACACCCTACACGAACACCCAGACTGGCGCATGCGCGACAAGGACGGGAAGCCCATTGAGCGAGTCTGTTTCAACTCACCTTACATTGACTATGTGAAACAACTGCTAACTGAAATGATGGCATACGAGATTGATGGATTCCACCTGGATATGGTCGACCAAGGCTTTGGGCCTCCCTATGGATGCTGGTGCGAACATTGTCAGGCTA
>JAACDM010000339.1 GCA_009936795.1 Verrucomicrobiaceae bacterium
GTCGCATAGGAGTTCGGCGTAGTTGGAATCATGTCGATGCCCCGGGCTCAGAAAGATGTCTATGATCTTTCCTTTGGCGTCACAGAGTGCATGAATCTTCGTATTGGAACCTCCACGGCTTGTTCCAATGTCCTGATAGTCAGCGCCTTTCACGCCACCGAAGGCATGCTTGAGGACTCGGCAACTCATTGAGTCGATGCCTCAGAGTTTAACCTTCGCCCTCATAAAGAACTCAGCAAGGATCTGTTCCCAAATTACCATTTCAACCCACTTTCGCCAATGTCCGTAGATCGCCTCCCAATGGCCAAAGATGGACAGCGTACGCCAGCTACAGCCTTGTAGGAGTCGGTAGAGAATCACTCTTAAAAAGACCAAGACCTTCATCGGAGGCCTACCACCCGCCTTGCTTAGTGTTAGTTTGCTTCCTCGGGCATCAGATCAATTTTTTTAGAGTCTTGGATTGAGAGCCCGTCTTTGCGTGTTCGCTGATCTGTGTCATGTTGGAAATTGATCGTACATCAGGCTTCGTAATCTTCCACCAGATAGTGTTATGAAACACATCCTAGTCAATACTTCCTGCCTCCCGGCGCAATCATTCCGGACCGATACCTTGAAACCCTGATCGATGAACTCCCTCGCCTTTAGTACTCACTCAGAAGCGTCTGCAAGCCAAGGCAAAAACACCCCGTAAAGACTGCCAGATCAAAAAATAAACCAATGAGCAACTCTCAACAACCTTCTGCGAACGCTATTGATTCGCGCTTTCCATCAATCGAGCATCTCCGCGATCGCGCCCGCAAGCGGATGCCCCGCTTCGCGTTCGAATACCTTGATGGCGGCTGCAATTCTGAAGTCAACCTACAGCGCAACACTGCAGAGATCCGTGAAGTCCAGCTCAAGCCCTGGTACTTGCGCGACTACCCCGGCTCCGATCTCCGCACCGAAATCTTTGGTCAAACCTACCACGCCCCTTTCGGTATTTCTCCTATCGGCCTGCAGGGCCTCATGTGGCCCAGAGCAACCGAAATTCTCGCTAAAGCGGCGCACACGCACAACATTCCCTTCATCCTCAGCACGGTAGCCACAGCTAGCGTCGAGACGATCGCAGAAATTACTGAAGGAAAAGCCTGGTTTCAACTCTACCACCCCGCCGAGGACAATCTACGCGACAAGTTGCTCGACCGTGTCGCCGCAGCAGGCACCGAAGTGCTAGTAATCCTCGCAGACACACCGACCTTTGCCTTCCGTCCAAAGGAGATCAAAAACGGCCTCTCTATCCCTCCAAAGATGTCGGCCAGCAACATCATTCAAATGATGACGCATCCAACTTGGTCATTCAGCCAACTTCTCACCGGCGTCCCGGAGTTCAAAACCATGAAGCCCTACATCCCTAAAGGCCTCAATATGAAACACCTCGGCCTGTTCATGAACAAAACTTTCAGCGGCCGACTCACACCCGACAAGATCTCTTCCCTACGCGACCGCTGGAAGGGTAAGCTAGTCATCAAAGGCGTGGTGAATTATGAAGACGCCGAAACAGCCCTCAAGCTGGGAGTCGATGGCATCATCGTCAGCAACCACGGCGGCCGCCAGCTCGATGCCGGTCAATCGACAATCAAACCACTCACCGAGCTAGCCAAAGACTTCGGTCACAAAACAACGCTCATGATAGACAGTGGCCTACGCACCGGCCCAGACATCGCTTGCGCACTAGCAAGCGGCGCGAAACTCGGCTTCATGGGACGCTCCTTCATGTACGGCGTCGGCGCCCTCGGAAAAAACGGAGGCGACCACACCATCTCCATGCTCAAGAAACAACTGCAGCAAGTCATGGAACAAATCGGCTGTGCCTCTGTCGATAATTTGCCCCAACACCTCCTCAAGCCATAGCGCACCACGAAGAACCCAATCTGTCTATGAAACTCACACGTTCACCACTGTACGGCTTCGCATGTTGCCTCGCCACCACCCTGAACTGGAACAATCTCGGTCAGAATGAGACAGCCAAGGCCAAACCGTCCTTTGGAAAACAGGCATTGTTCGCGTAGGCGTTTAGAGTCACAGGTGCACCGACGTGCCTTGCATTAGAAAAATCGGCTCTCCGTCAAGTTTGCTGGATGGTTTCAACCGACTTCGGGAGGCTTGGTGTCCCCTGAAGTTGATTTCAGCCCACAGGGCAA
>JAACDM010000340.1 GCA_009936795.1 Verrucomicrobiaceae bacterium
GTGTCGGTCTACAATAGGACCACCTCGGTGACCGATGATTTCATTGCGGGAGAGGCTGAGGGCAGGAATGTCGAGGGTCATGCCGAGCTGAAGGATTTCGTCGAAAGTCTGTCCTCTCCGCGTAAGATCCAGATCATGGTCAAGGCCGGTGGGCCTGTGGATGCAGTGATCGAGAGCCTTCTTCCTCTCATCGACAAAGGCGATCTCATCATCGATGGCGGCAATTCGCTCTATACTGATACACAACGGCGGAGCGAATATTTGGAAGAGAAGGGGATTCTCTTCGTGGGAGCTGGAGTCTCTGGCGGCGAAGACGGTGCTTTGAAGGGACCAGCGATCATGCCGGGCGGGCCACTTGATTCCTGGAAGATCATTGAACCCATCTTTACGGCGATTTCAGCCAAGGTGAATGGCGAGGCTTGCTGTCGTCACATGGGCGAAGGTGGCGCTGGGCACTACGTCAAGATGGTTCATAACGGCATCGAATACGGTGACATGCAGCTCATCTGCGAGGCCTACAATCTGTTCAAGGCGGCGGGATTTACGGCTGAGGAGCAAGGTGAGATCTTTGAAGAATGGAACCGTGGGAAACTTGAAAGCTACCTGATTCAGATCACGGCCAAGGCTTTCACGATGAAAGACGAGGAAACAGGGCAACCATTAGTTGAAGTCATCATGGACCGTGCTGGCCAGAAAGGTACGGGACGTTGGACGGTGCTCTCGGCGACGGAGCTTGGTTCTGTCATTTCTACGATTAATGCAGCTGTGGAAGCACGCATTCTTTCTTCTTGGAAAGAGGATCGTGTCGAGGCCTCGGCACATCTGCAAGGCCCCACAGAGTTCAGCTCAACTCTGAGCAAGGAAGATCTCAAGAACAAGGTGCGTGATGCGCTCTTCGCTTCGAAGATCATCTCCTACGCTCAGGGCATGAACATGCTCCGTGCGGCGAGCGAGGAGCATGGCTAGGGACTTAATATGGGAGACATTGCTAGTGTTTGGCGCGGTGGTTGTATCATTCGTGCTCAGTTTCTGAACAACATAAAGGAAGCCTATGAAAAGGCTCCAGATTTGAAGAACTTAATGCTGGACGGCTATTTTAAGAGAATCCTAAATACGAATCAATCCGCTTGGCGTGAGGTTGTCGCGGTGGCGGTGAGCAATGGTATTCCAGTGCCTGCCTTCAGCGCCTCACTTGCGTATTATGATAGCTATCGTTCTGATAGGCTGCCAGCGAACTTGCTTCAGGCGCAGCGAGACTACTTCGGGGCACACACCTACGAACGGACGGATAAGCCGGTGGGAGAATTCTTCCATACGGAGTGGCCCGAGGTGATCGATTAGTTCTACGTTGACCGATTCGTTTTGATGCGCGGATCACTAACAGCGCCTGTGACTGCGAATAGGTGATCCATGAAGTAGCAAGGCTTTATTCCCGTGACTCTGTCGGGATGCCAGAGCTACATTTACCAAATACTCCAAAGTAGACTCAGCAAAGGATTAGTGAGGACGAGAACGATTTTAAAGTACAGACCATGAGTAAGAAGAACGCTTACAAGGATACCCTTAATTTACCGAACACAGATTTCCCGATGCGGGCAGATTTGGTCAAACGTGAACCTACACGCCTTGATGATTGGGAAAAGCAGGATCTCTACCACAAGGTTCAGGCCAAGCGCCAGGCGGATGGTTGCCCTAAGTTCATTCTTCATGATGGGCCTCCTTTTGCGAATGGCGATGTCCACATGGGCACGGCGCTGAACAAGTTGCTCAAGGACTTCATTCTCAAGTCGCGCAGCATGAGTGGCTTTGAGACGCCTTACATCCCAGGTTGGGACTGCCACGGGTTGCCGATTGAGTTTAAGGTTGTTAAGCAGGCGAAAGGGTTAGAGCCTGCGGAGATTCGGCGCCGGTCGGAGAAGTTTGCCCGCGAGTACATTGATATTCAACGCAAGTCCTTTAAACGTCTTGGTGTGCTAGGGGATTGGGAGAATCCCTATCTCACGCTCGATCCCAAGTACGAAGCCGATATCATCCGGGTCTTCGCTAAGTTTGTCGAGCGAGACATGGTCTATCAAAGCAAGAAGCCTGTTTCCTGGAGCTATGGAGCGCAGACGGCACTAGCCGAAGCTGAAGTGGATTACGAAGATAAAACTTCCCCAGCCGTCTTCGTAAAGTTTCCTCTGTTGAGCGATCGGTTAGGCGAAGGGGCCTCGATGGTCATCTGGACGACGACGCCGTGGACGTTACCCGCCAACTTGGCCATCGCTGTGCATGAGCGCTTTGAGTATAACGTGGACGAATTCGTCCACGAAGATGGTCGTAGCGAACGTCTCGTGATTACGAAGGACCTGATTGATTCCTTTGGCGAAATGACAGGCTTCAAACCTGCGGGCGGCGCGGATGCCCGTGTGATTAAGGGTGCGGAAGTCGAGGGGCTAGAGGCTGAGCATCCTTTCTTGGATCGTGTCTCGAAAATTATTACCGCAAACTTTGTCACCGCAGAAACTGGAACGGGAGCAGTGCACATCGCTCCCGGTCACGGTCAGGATGACTATGTGGCAGGCTTGCAACATGGGTTGGAGATTCTTTCTCCGGTCGATGATGCGGGCCTCTTTACTGACGAAGCTGGCGTGCCAGAGCTTGTGGGCGTTCACGTGTTCAAGGGAAACGCGATGGTCATCGAGATTCTCGAGTCTAAGGAGGCTTTGTTAGGCCAACACGATCACAAGCACTCTTATCCGTTCTGCTGGCGTTCCAAGACGCCGATCATCTTCCGTGCGGTGGAACAGTTCTTCATCCGCATTGATGATATTCGCAGCCAAGCGTTGGAGGAAATTCAAAAAGCGACATGGATGCCAGCTTGGGGCAAGAATCGTATTTCTGGGACCGTAGAAGCACGTCCAGACTGGTGCATCTCGCGTCAACGAACTTGGGGTGTGCCTCTACCCGTATTCCGCAAGCCTGATGGCGAGTGGATCATTGATCCAGCGATCGCTCGCAAGGTTGCTGACATCACGGAGACCGAAGGAACGAATGCGTGGTTTGAACTCAGTGACGCCGAGTGGGCGACGCGGCTAGGCTTGCCCGAGGGCACGAGGAAGGGGGGGGATACCCTGGATGTGTGGATCGATTCAGGAAGTAGTCATGTGGCGGTGTTAGATAGACGTGCGGAACTTCATCGGCCTGCGGACGTCTATATTGAAGCGACGGATCAGCATCGCGGCTGGTTCCAGTCTTCACTGATGGTCAGCATGGCGACAAATGATGCGGCCCCTTACAAGACGGTCATTACTCATGGATTCGTGGTAGATACGTCGGGGAAGAAGCTGGCCAAGTCGGGTGACAAGCCGATCAATGCCCACCATTTCTACGATAAGTTTGGTGCCGACAATGTACGCCTCTGGGCGGCAAGTGTGGATTACAATAATGAGGTGCCGTTCTCGGAAGATCTCTTTGAGCAAGTAGTGGATGCTTATCGTCGCATTCGCAATACAGTTAGAGTGTTATTGGGTAATCTCCAGGATTTTGATGCGGCGAAGAATGCAGTGCCCTTTGCTGAAATGACGTTGATCGATCAGTGGATCCTTACGCGGTTGCAGCAGGTAACAGCGAATTGCCGCGAAGCCTACGACGGCTATGAATTCCGGAAGGTCTACAACGAACTTAACCAATTCTGTGCTGTCGATCTCAGTAGTCTCTACGTCGATATTACTAAGGATCGCCTCTATTGTGATGCCGTTGATAGTCCACGTCGACGCGCCTCTCAGACGGCGATGGCGACGATCATGGATACGATGTGTCGCTTGCTGGCCCCTCTGATTTCATTCACCGCAGACGAAGCTTGGGAAGCGATGGGGCACGAAAACTCAGTGCATTTCGAAGTCTTTCCCGAGGCGGATTCGATAGAATCCTCGCCGGAGGCTCTGGCTCAAATTGAAGGCCTCATCGAGAGCCGTCACGTTATTCAGAAGGCCATTGAGGAAGCGCGGCAAGCCAAGACAATCGCTCGCAATGACGAGGCTGTTATCGAATTGGTCGCCCCGAAAGACGCTGTCGTTCACCAGCTCGCCGATCAGTTAGACTTGTTGAAAGAGTTCTTCATTGTCAGTGATCTCAAGGTCGTGGAAGGGGACGTGCACCGTGCGGCTGTGAGTTCTAGCGGCGCTGGCAAGTGTGCTCGTTGTTGGCGATACGTGAGCGATGTGGGCAACGATGCCACTCATCCCGAACTCTGTGGGCGATGCGTTGGGGCTTTGCCACTGGGCTTCACCGTGGTTAGTTAGGATTTCAGAACGATGCCTTTTCTAAAATACTTTTTCTGCCTATCGCTGCCGCTTTACGTGCTCGATCAGATCACGAAATGGTTGATCGTTTGGAACTACAAAGAACCAAATCTTCAGCTCCATTTGGTTGATAGAACAGAAGTTATTCCTGGTTTTTTTGAGATTGTTAGGGTTCATAATACTGGAGTGGCCTTTGGTCGCTTCAATGGCGAGGCTTGGGCAAACTACGTCTTTGGGGCCGTGGCGTTTGGAGCATTGGTTGTTATTGGTATCCTTTGGCGGAAGGGGGCTTTCCCGATCAAGACGAGTCAGCTCGCGATCTTTCTTCTCTTCCCAGGAATTCTTGGCAACCTCACGGATCGCTTTGTCCACGGCTATGTCGTGGACTTCCTCAGCTTTGACCTGTGGTTTATGGTGTGGCCTTCATTCAATGTCGCAGATGCCTGCATCTGCGTGGCCGCGGGTTTACTTGCCATTTCGGCTTTCCTTGAGCCGAGGGTGGCGAAGGCCACGGCGGAAGAAGGGTAGACCAAGCGGGCTCTAGAGTTGTATTGGATTCGTGGCTTGTGGAGGGCGGCGGCCATGAAGAGGGCTTACTATTTCGGAATCTGGATGAGCTTCGCGGGTTTAGGAGGCTTAGTAGTTGTGGCAGGAGGCGAGGAACAGCGCGTTGTCACGAAAGATTATCTCGTCAAGAAAGCAAAGACGGTCGAGTGGGCGACTTTGGAAGGAGCGACGGATTCCAAGCTTCGTGTCGTTACGTTAAAAGGCGCGCCCGGGCTCCAACAGCTAACAGGTGTTTATGGGGTGGCACCGAGCCCATACGGTCTGGTGGAAACACGGCGATTAGCGGTCGCGCCAAGAATGGTATGATGAGCACCGTTGCGGTGAGCGAATCGCTAATGGTGATGCCAGGGGTGGTGATGGGGCGGTTTGGGGATCGCATTACCTTGATGGGTGGTGACGAGGTAGAAGCGTGAACTTGTGCGGATATCACCCAAGAGAAACTGGGCGGAGAGATGGTCGCGGGAACGGGAGCGACAAAGCTCGGGCTGGGAAACTTTCTTTGAAAGAAGGAGCAAGGGGATGGCGGGGATCAGGGATTGTTGAAAGTGATTCCTCACCGGCAGGCGGATTTCTATGATCTGAAGGGGCGTATGAAGCGGCTAAGCTTCCTCTGCGAATCTTGCATAGAACGTAAGAGGAGAATGCGGATGGTGGAGTGATTGAGGCCGCGAAGGTTTGGTTTCCCTCGTCTTTTCCGGTTCTGGCAGAGAGAGAGAGAAGATCTTCATTATGATCAGTTGTCTCCAGTTACCGTGGTGATTGGAGTGGGCATGAATCTCACGGCCAAGGATATTGGTTTCGAGAGCTTCCTTGATTTATCCAAGCCTCTGAAGACCAGGGTATTGGAATAACCACATCGCACTTTGTTCGCCGATCCGAACTGGATTCTCTCTTCTCGCTTGCGTGTCTACGAGAGCGCTTTAAAGAGACGGCAGTTTTCTTTCTAGACAGCTCGAAACATGAGAATCGCAGTGGATGCCATGGGAGGCGATTACGCTCCCGAGAATATCATCGAGGGAGTGGGACTTGCTGTGGAGCGGTATCCGCAGGTCGAACGATTTTATTTGGTGGGAGACGAGGCCCGGGTCAAGGAGCTGGCTGATCAGCATCGGTTGCCTGCAGGTCGAATCGAAGTCGTGCATGCGTCACAAGTCGTGGAAATGAGTGATTCGGCCGCCTTGTCTGTTCGCCGCAAACGTGACTCGTCAGTGTCCGTGGCGACCGAGATCGTCAAAAGAGGCGACGCCCAGGCGATCATCAGCGCTGGGCACACTGGAGCAGCGGTTGCCGCGACGACGGTGAAGCTACGCCTGTTGCAGGGTGTCTCTCGACCGGGAATTGCCTCGCCGCTGCCCAATGATCACGGTGTCTGTAATATCCTAGATGCAGGGGCGAATACCGATGCGAAGGCCAGGCACCTACTCGACTATGGCATCATGGGTAGCGTCTATGCGAAGCACGTTTTGGGAGTGGAAGATCCTAAGGTGGGTCTCATGTCGGTAGGAGAAGAAGATGAGAAGGGCACCGAGTTTACAAAGAAGGTGTTTGGGATGCTAAAGGAAGCCGATGTCAATTTCATTGGGAACGTGGAAGGCCACGATCTTTTTGAGAAGCCGATCGATATCGTGGTATGCGACGGCTTTACTGGAAACGTTATCCTGAAGAGTTGCGAGGCCACAGCGAAGGCCATGTTCACCTGGTTGAAGAAAGAACTCAAGAGCACGCCGATTCGCTATGTGGGAGCAATGTTAGCTAAGGGGGCTTTCAAAGCGGTGAAAGAGCGGAGCAACTACGAGACCTACGGAGGATCCCCATTGTTGGGAGTGAAGGGCGTTGTTATCATCGCCCACGGAGGCAGTTCGCCGCTGGCAATCTGTAACGCGGTGCGAGTCGCCGTGGAGGCTGTGTCCCATGAACTGAATCCGCACATCGAAAAAGAAATCGAACGTTACGACAAGGCCAATGCCCGAGATCACGAATAATCCCAACCTAGATAGTATCCGTATTGCTGGCACGGGTAGCTATGTTCCCGAGAAGATTCTCACCAATGACGATCTTGCTAAGAGGGTGGACACGTCAGACGAATGGATCGTTTCACGCACGGGCATCAGGGAGCGTCGCATTGCCTCAGATGCCGAAGCGACCAGTGATCTAGCCACGAATGCTGCCAGGAAAGCGATGGAACAGGCTGGAGTTGATGCTGAAGAGCTCGATCTTATCATTGTTGCTACGATTTCGCCAGACACTTTCTTCCCGGCCACGGCCTGCTACGTGCAGCGGAACTTGGGAGCAAAGAATGCGGTCTGCTTTGATGTTTCAGCTGCTTGCTCGGGCTTTCTTTATGCGATGTCGATCGCTCGTCAGTTTATCAGTACGCGGTCTGCTCACAAAGCGCTTATCATCGGAGCAGAGAAGCTTAGCAGTATGGTGAACTGGGAGGATCGCAACACGTGTGTGCTCTTTGGTGACGGTGCGGGGGCTGCCGTGATCACTCGCGCAGAAGGCGGGGATTCTGGAGTCATGTCGACTTACATGGGAAGTGATGGAAATCAGACGGATATCTTGGTCGTGCCGGGTGGGGGATCGGCATGTCCAATCACTCCTAGCAATGCTGAGCAGCGTTTGAACACGATCAGTATGCAAGGTAGAGAGGTGTATCGCTATGCAGTTACCGCGATGCGTGGTGCCTGTGATAGGGTGATGGCGGATGCTAAACTGAAGTCTGAGGATATCTCCATGGTGATACCGCATCAGGCGAATCTCCGGATCATTGACGCAATTCGCGAACGCCTGGATGTGCCGCAAGAGAAGATGTTTGTGAATCTAGAGAAGTATGGAAATACCTCCGCGGCAGCGATTGCAATTGCCTTGGACGAAGCAAATCGCACGGGGGCGATTAAGCGTGGCGACAAGATCGTTCTTGTGGCGTTCGGGGCAGGTCTGACTTGGGCCGCAGCAGCGATTCATTGGTAGATGATTGCGAGTGCGTTCATTGAAAACCGGTTGCTATGCTAATTGATTCCCACTGTCATCTGGCGAGCTATAAGTATGCTCACGATGAACTCGATCAGGTCGTTGCCAACGCCGAAGCGGCGGGAGTGACCCGTATGGTATCGATCGGTACCGATCTTGAAGACGGTGTTGCGTGCATTGCTCTAGCGGAGCGCTTTTCTGGTGTGTATGCTGCAGTTGGGATTCATCCGTGTTCGGTGACCGAGATCGAAGCCGACGATTGGTTAGAGCAGATTGAGAAACTTGCGATGCATCCGAAGGTCGTCGCGATCGGAGAAATTGGCCTGGACTATTTCCATGGTGCTCCCAAGGGGTGGAATGACGAGGACTATCGCGATCGTCAGAAGGAGTTCTTTACCAAGCAGCTCGATCTTGCTTCGAAGCTTGGGAAAAACGTGATCGTACATAATCGGGATCGCAGCGAGAAAGTCCGGCCGTGTTGGGATGAGACGCTACAGACCATCCTGCCTTATAGTGGACGGCTACGTGCTGTCCTACACTGTCACACGAGTGACTGGGAATCCGCGAAGCCCCTGGTTGATCGAGGTCATCTCATTTCGTTCACGGGAATCGTGACCTACAAGAGTGCGGCGGTCGTTCTCGAAGCGGCGTCAGTCGCTGGTGCTGGTCAGTTTATGGTGGAAACAGATGCTCCTTACTTGGCGCCTGTGCCGCATCGAGGTGGTCGATGTGAGCCTGGCTATACCCGCGACATCGCCGAGTGTATTGCTAAAGCGCGGAGTGAGTCTATCGAGTCCCTGGCCACTCATACCACCGAAACGGCCGAGCGATTCTTCGAGCTATCCTGAATAATCCGACAGACAGCTACCCTTTGTCATTCCTGCAAGGTGACCACGAACGACGGAAGTCACTGAGGATCTTGGAGATGTGATATTGAGATAGGTGTATATGGCGTTTGCGTTGGATGCAATTCGTATGAAGACTACAAACCTATGGAGGATACAGGGCTAGAAATGTCTGGCAATGGTGGAGGCGGGTTCTACGTTCCTGGATACATGAAGGCGATTTCCTCAACCCTACTTCTGATTCTTTGCGTAAGCTTGGGCAGTATCTCTTTGGTGCAGGATACACCGGGGCAGTCCTCAGTTCCCCCCGCTCACGAGGCTGATATGCCTGCAGAGAAGCCTTCGTTCTTCTCGCGCTTTCGCCGTCAGCCTACTGTTCCTGAGCAGCAAGCGGCACAGGCTGCGCCTGCCCCGAAACGTCAGTTTGGTATTCGGTTGCCACGTTTTAAGAAGCCAGACCTGTCCGGATTACCTAAGCCGCGCATGCCGAAAGTGAAATTTCCAAAGCTGCGCAAGCCGAATATTACCATGCCGAAGCTTCGTTGGCCCTTCAAGCGGCAGCAGGTATCGCGTCAGACGATTCAGAATTATCCTAACGGAGTGCGTAATCCAAAGCTTGGTGGTGCCTATGGGGTCATCATCGATGATGTCGTCAAATTTTATGAGATTGGACCGAGCCAGCCTGGCGGGCCAGATGCAAGATTGGACCGGGGATCCTTGGTAACCATTCGTAGCAATGATCGTGCATGGGCGTACATTACTCTTCGCGATGGTCGGTCTGGCTATATCGGGCTTGATCAGGTTCGGCTAGCTTCAGAGAGGGAATCCCCGAAGGCATCCGTCTCTAGGCCTCGTTCGAGTCAAGAGACGGGAACTTCTTCGTTCCTAGCAGAGAACAATAAGAGCTACGCTCCGCCGGCATTGCCAACGGCAGCCGCAGACCTATCAGATTCAGTTGAAGTGAACCCTTTACTCCAAACGTCGTCATTGGAAGAGTCCGCTCCCAGTGTCATCGAGCCAGTGGGTCAAGCCGCGGTCGTCGATGCTGAGCCTCAGCCGGTTGATTCTCCCGAGGTCCTCTTCGATCCTATTCTCGATCCGATTCAGCCTTCCCCAGGGGCGATTCCAGGCAGTTCCCAGCCGTTCCTTGAAGACCCGATTCCGTCGATCGAAGAGGAACTGCGTGCGATTCAAGAAGCTAGACTGAAAGCCAAGGAGGCTGCAGAGACCGCCTCTGACGGAGATGTTTGATCGGAGACACGGGATTTCAGGCGAGTGGCTCGTCATGTTGGTTTATGTTAGTTTAGAGATATGAAAGCGCTCACTCCGGGCTTGCGTGTGGTTTTCGCCATTGCGTGTTTGTTCGTGATTATTGGCGGACTGCGTGCTGCGGGCAGTTTCTTGGTGCCAATCATCCTCGCCTTCTTTCTGACTGCGCTAAATATGCCATTTATCCAATGGCAGCTAAAGCGTGGCGTGCCTCATTTCTTGACCGTGATTTTGACCGTCCTGGTGAATCTGTCGCTGATCAGCGTGTTTGTTGCTTTGACAGTAAATGCGATCATGGACTTTCTGCCGGAGGCACCCTTTTATGTGGATCAGATCAGGGCAAATGTTGAGGCGTGGGGAACTCGGATCTTTGAGACGCCGATATTGCCGGATAGTGATCAGTTGAAAGAAGGGAAGGAGAACTTCTCAGAGATGCTCAGGCAAATGACTGCTCAATTTACATATGAGCTGCCGTCGGCTAACCAAGTGGTCGAGTCAGTGATGTCGCTTATGGGGACGGTGTTCTTTGTGTTTATCATCATGATCTTCATGATGCAGGAGTCTTTACTGATGAAGTTGCGCCTTGATGACGTGCACAAGGCGAGTGGCCCAGACTTGAACTATTTGGGACAGATATCGAAAGACATTCAGCGCTATCTACACATTAAGACGGCAGTCAGCCTTGCTACAGGGGCGCTTGCATGGCTGATGACGATGGCCTTTGGCCTGGAATTTCCACTCTTGTGGGGAGTGTTGGCCTTTGTTCTGAACTACATTCCATCGATTGGCTCCTTGATCGCGGCGATCCCGCCGTGCCTGCTTGCCCTTTGGCAACTAGGCATGGTTCCAGCGACGTTGATCGCCGTTGGCTATATCTCAATTAACATGGCTTTGGGTAATGTGATTGAGCCTATGTTGCTTGGACGCCGATTTGGAATTTCAACGCTTGTCGTTGTGCTCTCCGCGCTGTTCTGGGGGTGGGTGTGGGGCCCTGTAGGCATGTTTGTGGCCATCCCGTTGACCATGTTGATCAAGGTCATCCTGAATAACTCAGAGGGCCTGCGATGGATCTCTGTAGCGATGGGCAAATCCAGTGCTGAAGCAATTGACCATCGATGGGCGAATCCGGAAAGCTCTGCTTATGTGGCGGCTGATGAGGTGGAAACTCATCATTGATCAATCATTAAGGCGGGGCGACAATGGGTAGATCGGCTCGAAGCGACGAATGCATTATGGATTTATCAGTATGGTCCGATAGAAGCGCCGTGCATCACTGAGCGTTGTTGACGGATCCTCAATGGTGAGACTGAGGCTGGTCGCTGTCATCGTGGCTACATCTGTCCACGATTCGTCATTGAGTCCAGAGTTTATCTGCACCGTATAAGTCTTTCCTGGCACGGTTGACCAAGTGATCATTGTGGCGCCGCTAGTGCTGTTCTGAACGAGACTAGTGATTTCGAGCACTGAATTTGAGTTCAGCGGGTCGGTGCCAGCGAGAACTTCTGCGCCGTCGATCATACCATCACCATCGGAATCTGCATTGTTAATAGAGGTTCCAAGAACGCCCTCTTCTGCGTCTGTTAGTCCATCGGCATCTTGGTCAGGGCCGCTTCCGGGTGCGCCTGCCCCGCTTGCACTAGCAAACCAATTGCTTGGGGAATTGTAGTTGCCTCTGGTATCGATCACTTCCAACGAGGGACCTTTGCCATCCGCTGCTTCCGGCCAAGGCGCCTTGTCGTTGTAGGTAAAGTCGTGAATCACGTTTCCATTGGAGTCGCGAAGAACGATGCGCTCTCCGCTGTTGGAAAGTGCTCCGCCAGCCCACTGACCAACGATGCGAATAGCAGTACCATGTTGGGCTTGAAAGGCAGTAGTGTCTGCGACGAGCACGGCATACTCGTTCGGTGAAAGAACGATGCTAGGAAAGGTGAATGCATCAAACGGCCGAGTGGCTTCGAAAGTCACTCCATCGAGATCGAGGTTCATAGAGCTGATGTTGGTGAGTTCAATGTATTCGAGGGACCTGCCCTCAGTAGGATAATACATCAGTTCAGAGATGCGGAGGGCCTCGAGAGCATCGGTGGTCGCCTCCGGATCGACTAGCATTGCATAGTCAAACTCGAATCGCACAGGCTCTGAAACATCGGTTGCTGCAAAGAGGCCGCCCTGGCTGGCTTGGGTTCCGATGCTAAGTGGTTGCGTATGGATGGTGAACCACTGGCCAGGTTCGCCTTGGTAGTCGAAATGGAGGTTGGCGCCTGCCCGACGCACCCTGATTGTCGCTTTGCCGTTGTTCCACGGCAAGGACGCTAGGGATAAATACGATCCTCCTTGGGCGCGCTTTACAGAAATGAAATCCCCATCTTCCATTCCGAACACATAGCGAGTTGTGGCTGCCTCTTCTGTGTCAACGATTAGGCCTACCATGAAGTCTCCTTGCTGTAGAGTTGCCAATTCAATGTCCGTGTGAAAGGACCAATCGGTCGTTGGCGGAAGATCCCTCCAGATCATCGGATGCTGGGGCGAAAGCTGAGTGAGGAGGAGAGCGTTCTCCCCTTCGAGTTTTAAAGTGAGCCTTCCTGGCCGGTCATCGAGCGAGTACCAAGCGTTTGGCGTGCCTCCATTTCGAACGACGAGATTCTCAAGGGACCAGTACGACTCTAGCAGAGGTGTTGAGAAAGAGCTCCATCCCGAAGCTGCATAAACGGCGGCTCCACGAGTGAGCGTGCGTTCTTGAAGTACGACATCGGTTCCGGTAACGCTTATTTTGTAGAGGCCCGGTTTGGCAAAGGATACATCCGTACTGCTTGTATTCTGGGCGGTGAGACTTGCCTGGGATGATGGATTTACTACCCAGGAATATGACAGTGCACTTCCTTCCTGGTCAAGGCTAGCCGAGGCATCGAGAGCTAACGTTTTACTGACAGCCACATTGAATGATCCGGGATCTGCGTCCACAGCCATCACCGGAGGTGCGTTGCCCGTTCTAGTGACGGAAGTGGTGGTGGAAGCAACGACGATGTCGTTGGCGTCGACCGCTTGTACGGTGATCAAATTCGTTCCCTGCTGGAGTATGATTCCTGTCAGCGTCCAGCTCGTTTCCGAATCAAAACGCCCAATGGCTTCGGGATGACCTACGGCTCGGATGGAGAAGGCGTTGTAAGGGCTCGTTCCGGTCAACGTGATGGTATTCGAAGCCGTCGTGCTTGTTGGCGTGATGGTCAGGTTCGTAGTCAGCGCCGACCCGATATCTGTCTGGGCTCGGCCGACGCGATTGGCATTCCAAGTTGTATAGGTATCCACATTGTTTGCGTAGGATGGAGAGGCTGCTTCTTCACATTGGAACCAAGCTGTGAGCCTGGCCGAGTTGTGAGTGTATTTGTCGACCATCTCGCCGAGGTAGTAGTTCACGCGTTGGCGAATATAGGGCTTCGAATAGAAGTTGCCCACACCGGGAAGATTGCCGATGAACGGGGCGTTTGAGTTGCCGAAGGTCAGATCTGAATCCCACTGAATGAGCATCCAACGGTGGTCGGTGTTGCGTCTAAAGAAGTAGCCGTTCTTTCCTCGATTTCTCGTAAGGGTGTCCCAGTCATCGCACCAGCCCCGTACGACGGCATTGGCGGCCATCATATCGATATCCGCCATCCGTTCGATCTCTTCTCTGGTGAAGTCGTCCTCGCCAACGGATTTCACCCAGTTGATGAAGGCCCCGTAGTCGTACTCAGCTTCGCGAGAACGTTTGATCCACTCTGACTGATAACGTTCTGGTTCGTCAGTGTCCTTGTAGGACCAGTCTGCATTGCGGTTCTGTCGGGACCAGTTGTCGTCGAACCACCATTCGTCGTCGATACGATAGAGTTCGCCTAGTTCACCATCGGGCCAATTTCGCTTCAAAAAGTCATTGGAGTTGGGCTCAACGTCTTCTCGAATGGCGGCACTATCCCCATTCACGATGACCCGAATGAACTCATTCTCGCTGGCAGCATGGCCAAATAGATAGAGCCAGTAGCGGATGATGCGGTTATGATAGGCGCGGCCACCATTGGCATCATTGTCGATCGAGCGACGGGAGTAACCTCGATAAAGATAGTCTCCCGGAGTTTTCCACTTGGCGCGCGATAGGTCTGAACCGCTTGCTCGAGTCCAAGGGCTGCCACTCTTCCGGAGTTCGCAGTTGTAGATGATGTCACGTTCATCACCAATGAACGTCGCGTTGAAGTAGTGGTTTGAAAGTCGAGGAAACTTAAAGTCAAATGTCGGGCTTTCGCCGTTGCCACCGAGGGCGCTAAGCGATCTTGCCGAGATTACGAACCGCTCGGTGCGAAGATCGCCGGCGATCGTGGAATCGTCTACCACCCATAGGGCAGGTCGGACTGGGGCGTTGGATGGCTGGATGCTTGTTCCCCCGGCAGATGTAGCCTCGACGTAGAACTCGACCACGCTATTGTCGCTTAGATAGTCGCTAATAGTGACGGTGTAGAGACCGTCGTTGGCGATGGCATCACCTTGGGTGAGGCCATCGTCGGTCATGGCTGTGGTTGCCCATGCATTACTGCCGCTACTGTTGTCGAGCCGATGCCTGAGGTTGACTGAGGTGAGCGGGATGGCTGCGGAGATTCGTGCCGTGACCTTTACGGGGTCAATGGACGTGGGAACGGCAGGCTGGTGACGCAGAGCCGAGACAGTTGGCCTTGGAGTAGCAAGGACTGCTGAGTTGGCGCTGCCTGGCGTGCCGAGGTTTACTGGAATGGGCAGGCGAATGATTCCTCCAAAAGAGCGGTCCCAGGTCGCTACGACCAGCGTGGGCTTCCCTGAGATCCATCGAGCTTCGAAGTCAAACGTGAGCATATCATCTTGCTCGATGGCAATGATGTCTGTCTCGCATCGGTTCGCTTTGACATCTCCATGGCCATCAGAGACGAGGTGGAACACGGTGCCATTCATGTGGCTTGCATGGTGGGTTCCCTGGCAAAGCCACCCTGTGGCGCCGTCTCCGTCAGTCACGACGACTTCGCCATTGCCTGGAAGAATGGAGGCCCCAGTGCCGTTGCGCTTCAGGCTAAGGTTGCGCAGCGCAAGGTGGGAATCGCCCACCGCATGAAGATGCAACTCTTCATAGTCCGACGGCGATCCCATTGTTCTGAGTTGTTCGTAGGTTTCACTGATACTGTAAGCAGCGAATGAAGATTTGTTAGATTCGTCCGAGTCCGCCCAAGCACTGGCCATCGCGTTGTCCATATCGGGATGGCGGAGCTCCATGCTGGAACCTTGTCCCGCAGCAAGTGCTGGCCAATCGCCTCCCGTATGATAGTGGAATGCATCTGCGATATTTCCCCATTCATCCACAAGCCGAAGGCGCTCACCGCCATTGGCAAGATTGCCAGAGTAGTCACCGATGACCGTCGCAGTGGGATGGGCGTCTGCAGTGAGGGTTCGATTGGCCGCGATGACCACGTAGGCACCAGCAGCAAGCGTTGTGCCGCTGGGAAACGTATAGTCAATGCCCTTATCAAATTCCCATGAGGTCAGGTCGACGCTGGCACTACCCTTGTTGTAGAGTTCGACGTACTCGCCATCGCGATGACCACTGGGCGGTTCGACCATCAGTTCAGAAATAACAATGGAGGTTTGCCGATCGGGATCATTGCTCGTATCGCGGCTGCCTGCGGCCGATACATAGAATTCCTTGGAGCCATCTGGAAAGGCGGCGGTGTGCGCGCGGGTCGAATGGCTTCTAACGGATACCGAATCGAGAACCTGATCACTTGAGTTGATGAGAAACAGAGCAATCTCTCCGTTGTCTGCGGGGAAGGCTGTGTCCCAGCTAGCGAAGCCCCATTCGCTGATGTTGCCATCCAGAGCAATCTTGTCTGAAAAGTCCCGAGTGCTTGCGATCCATAGCCCGTTCGCGCTGGTCGTGGTGTCGCTGAGGTTGTGCAGTTCGATCCAATCCGCACAGCCGTGTGCGTCAAAATGCACCTCGTTGATGGCCAGGGAACTTTCTGAGGTTCCTGTGCTTACATTTGGAAGGGCTGGGGTCGGACTGCTGAATAGAAACCACGCGGCACTTCCTGCCGGTTTGCGTCCAAGTGACCTCCCGTCGAGCGGCATGGCAGTAGTCAGGGCGCTGGTCACGGTGCTACCGTCAGGTTCCGTGAGGTAAAGTGTCGTGGTTGCTGTCGGCGTGAATCCAGATTCGGCAAAGCCTACGGAAGCTAGACCGTTGGGGGAGACGATGATACTGCGAGGAATCAAATATTTGGTCAGGTTGGCAGGATCATCACTTAGATAGTAGCCGCTCAACGTGATGGGAGAGTCTGTAGGATTGAAGATCTCGATGAATCCGCCGTTGTTGCTTGGTAATACCTCGTTAACGAGCAGGTTAGACGCGGTAGGGGCGGCTATGTTGAGGCGCATGCCGAAGACGACATCCGAACTGGTTGCGTTGGTCTGTTTGAGAGTTGCGGCAATGACATTGACACCATCGACGAGAGGTGGATTGGCCACGCTGATTAACCCAAGCTCTTCTGTGGCGTTGGTGACGACACGAGTCGCGGTTGTTCCATGGCCTGCCGCGCTGGACGTTCCCACGCCTCCGATCCACTGGCCGTTTAGCCAGTAGCCTGCGCCATCGTCAATGATCTGATCGATCGTGATCGAGGTGCCCGTGGTCGGGCCGCTGTAGGTGAACTCTTTGCGCAAGTAGTAGGTGAGATGATTGGATGCATTCGAACTGTTGAGGAGTGCCGATTGCATGCCCGGGCTGGGGACGGCTGCGGTCTCAAAACCGTAAAGGCCTCCGTTGTTCCCGGCATCACCGATGCGTGTCCATCCTGCATCCGCGTAGGTGTAGCTCACTTCCTTCCAAGCGCTTCCGAGGTCTGTGTTCTGATCGTGGAAATCCCAGGCATCACCATAGTTCACATACGGTAGCCCATTGGTTAGGTTAATACTTGGATCTGGGTAGGGCTCCTCTGCTAGGGTGGGCTCGGGACTGCCAGGCGTGCCGCCTTTGCTCGGACTCGCTGCCCAGACACGGTAGTCATCGATGACACGACTGGTGTCGGCCAAGACCAAGCTGTGGCCGGTGCCATCGGCAGCGACAGGCCAGACGCCCTTGTCATTGTATTTTAGCGTACAACGAGTCACTCCATTCTTGTCTTCCAAAGAAATTCTCTCGCCGCTATCACTTAGTTTGCCAGACCAGGGGCCGAAGACACGAATGGCTTCTGGAAGGCCGTAGATTGTCCGAAACGTTGCGGGGTCCGTATCACAGAGGACAACACGTTCAAACGCCTTTAAAAAGGTGTGTGTTGGATCGGTGCCCGAGAAATCTGGAAAGGTAAACGTTACGCCCTCCTTTACTTCCCATAAAGCAATGTCGAATGGGGTGGATGTTAGGTTTTGAACTTCGATGAATTCAGGGGCCCCGTTGGAGGGGTTGTACATGACTTCGCTGAAGACCACTCGCTCGGCAACGAGCGGTGTAAGAAAGATGCCCAGGCACAGAGGAACCAGGGCTGCAGGGGACCATTTCACAGATAGGGGGGATCTTAGGGGGACGGATTAAGTGGGAACTATCGAGCTCAGGGGAAAGTCTGTAAAGCAGCCTGGGGAGAATAGGTTTCCTCTTGTGCTTTCTCGCGTAGCCTCGGCATGATGTTCGCATGGATGCGACATCGATTTTAAGAGGAATTCTAGAAGGGAACGCAACAAACAGTGGTCGCATCCGTGCCATTCAGCGTGACCAAGGAGGTAGGAGCGGGATAGCAGAGACCCTTGAGGATCTGCTCGGAGTGCATGACGATGATGATGTTCGGCCGCAGTCTGGGTCGAGATCTCCTCAGCGGGAACGAGAGGTGGCTCCAACTCAGGGGCCACGGCAGCGTCAATCGGTTCCAAAACAGCGCTCGGGTGGCCTCCCGGAAGATTTGTTAGGGGGATTAATTGGGAAAGGGAAACGGAGTAGCCAGCCAGCACCTGAACCTCCGCATCAGAGGCAACGAGAGCGTCGTCTGTCTCAGGAGCAGCAGGAACAGGCCGTCTTTCTCATTCGTGCCATGTGCCACGCGGCCAAGGTGGATGGGGCCGTCGATCGGCAGGAGCAGGATGCGATACTCGGTCGATTGGGCGAGGTGACCGAAGAGGAATTGAACTTTGTCAGGAAGGAGTTGGATTCACCTCTGGACGTCACACAGTTCTGCCGATCCGTAGTGGATGACTTAGCGGAGCAGGTCTATGCGTTCTCCGTCATGGCTATTAAGTTGGATACTTTGAAAGAGGCTGCTTATCTCGGGCGACTGGCACAAGGGCTGCAAGTAGATGAGCGCACTTGTAACCGTTTGCATGCCAAGGTTGGCGCGCCCAGTCTTTACGCCTAAGGCGCGTTCTGCTATGCGACAGTATCAGCTACATTCACGGCCAGGCGAAGGCTTGGATCTTCTTTTGAAAGATGTCGATGAACCGACTCCGCTTCCTAACGAGGTGGTCATTCGTGTAAGGGCGACCTCACTAAACTATCGTGATTTACTCATGCGAAGTGGGCAATCTGCGTCTAGCGCGAAGCCTGGAGGGACCGTGCCACTTTCGGATGGTGCGGGAGAGGTGATCTCGGTGGGGGAGGATGTTTCTCGTGTGGCTGTTGGAGATCGAGTCGCCGGGTGTTTCTTTTCCCACTGGATTGATGGGCGGTTTAACATGCGCTATCATGATACGGCACTGGGGGGCTCTGCTCAGGGCATGTTATCAGAGCAGGTCGTTCTGCCCGAGGTGGGCGTCGTTAAACTGCCTGACTATCTTAGTTTCGCTGAGGCGGCTTGTTTCCCCTGTGCAGGGCTCACTGCCTGGTATGCTCTTGTTGAGCGTGGCGAGCTCACAGCGGGTGACAAGGTCCTCATGTTAGGAACAGGTGGAGTATCTATCTTTGCGCTAAAGTTAGCTAAAGCGATGGGGGCCGAAGCTTGGATCACGTCGAGCAGTGATTCGAAGTTGGGGCGTGCTCGTGTAATAGGTGCTGATCATACGATCAATTACAAGACCTCGCCTGAATGGGAGAAGTTGGTTTGGGAGCAGACGAGTCAGAATGGAGTCGATCACGTGGTCGAGGTTGGCGGAGCAGGAACGTTGGGGACATCTATGGCTGCTGTTGGCGCTGGTGGGCATATCGCCTTGATTGGCGTGCTAACAGGATTCAATCCTCCGGATACCACGCTGTTTCCATTGGTTGCCAGAAATGTCCGGCTCAATGGAATTTACGTTGGCCATCGGTCAGCGTTCGAGCGGCTGTTGGCTGCGGCTGAAACGCATCAACTTTGCCCGGAGATCGACAAGACGTTTGCGTTCGAAGACGCAGCAGCTGCCTATGACTACTTGGCCTCAGGCGGGCACTTTGGAAAGGTGGTTGTCGATGTCGGCTAGTCGCCTTTCTCTATTCTTCTGGATCTGGAGCTCTCTCAACGCGAAACATTCCGAGGGGATTTCCCCCCACAGCTTGAGTGTAGGTCACCATTCCAGTTTCGTTCACCACACTACCCACCGAAGCCCAGGCAGAGAAATCGGTCGTGCGAAACACCGTATAGGTGCCGAGAGGCCCCGAGACTGTCAGCTTGAAATCGCCCGTTTCAGAGAGGCTGGGGCTGACGTCGGGAAGTGGCAGTGGAATGAAGAAGATCTGATTGTCTGGATCATCCAGGAGTCGACTGAAGACAAAGATCAGATCTTCAGGGGCCCCTTCAGGTAACGTAATCTTTGCGAGATCATCATTGTCAAATAAGTCTATGTTAGGCTCTGGGTCGGTAGGAAAGCCCCGTTGAATCGTAATTTCGGTCAGCTCATTTTCAAAGAGCTCAAGTAGCTCAAGTTTCGCCATGCCTTCAGGAAGAGTGAGTTTCTTGAGCCTGTTCTCGAAGGCGATGATCTCGATGACGTTAGGAAGCGGTCCATCGAACTCAAGTTTGGAGAGGGTGTTCTTCTCTAATCTTAATATCTCCAAACTGACGAGGCCTGCTGGTACGGTGAAGCTGGAAAGTTCGTTGTCGCGCAAGTCCAATACGCGGAGGTTGATCAAATCGTTAGCGAACGAAACAGGTCCAGTGAATACAGATCCAGCAAGATCGTTCTTAGCGATGGTGATGACCTCAAGGTTCGAAAAGCCTTCTCCGATGACAAAGGAAGTCAACATCGACGTATTCAGATTGAGTTCCTTGAGAGAGAAGATCTCGGGCATGGTCAGCTTCTTGAAGTCATTGTCAGAAGCATCTAGGATTTCGATGGCTGTTAAGGTAGCAAGGCCATCGAGATCGGTGAGATCGTTTTTGGAGAGGTCAACAAATGTTAAGCTATCTAAGCCTTCTTCGAACGTGATTTCAGTCAGACCATTGTTACTTAGGTAGATTTCTTTGAGATTGATCAGCTCACCAGGGATGGAGAGACTAGTGAAACTGTTGCTGTTGACGCGGACAATTTCTAATGAAGGGATATTAGCTATCAAGTTGATGTTAGGAAGGATGTTCCCTGAGAGATCGATTTCAGTTAGTTTTTCTAGATCATCCGGAAGCTTAGTCGGGCTAAAGATGGAGGGCTTCAGCCTATTGCCGCTGAGGTCGAGTACTTCGAGATTCACTAAACCTTCGGGGAGCGTGACACCTGCCTTCTCGAGTCCAGCTAGACTCAAGTTTTTCACTTTTGCCAGGTCTGATGCGCTGATATCGCCGTTGGCCTTGTTGATCTCATCGCGGATCGCGGCTTCCACATCACTATCGGAGATTTGTCCTAGGGCACCACCTGTGAGGATGGCAAACACACCGAGCGTGGCAAGAAATGCAGGGTTGGGCTTCATAGTCTTCATTGTTGAGGGTGTTCTAAGGGGTTTGCGGTTGGGGTGAAAAGCAATTTAGCCGAGAATCGGAGTTGGTGCTTGGGCAAATTTAGGGGTGGTGGGCCTGCCAGGCCTTCCAGCCGCCTTGGAGTCGATGGACTTTCTTCAATCCTAGGCCTTCAAGGCGCTCTGCAATGGCGTGGCTGGCTTCTTCTGGCCCGTAGATCACAAAGGTCTTTCGCTGGTCCATAAAGACTTCGAAATGGGCTTTGAGAGCGTGCTCAGCGTTGTCTGGCCGAAGGGAGATGGCGTCTGGGATGTGATTGATTGCATAGGCGGTTTCTGGTCGCGCGTCGAGCCACACTGGGTTAGCCGACCAGGTCAAGATCTCTTCAAGCGGCGTGTTCGCCTCCATCTTTGTCTTTTGAACGAGGAAGAGCGCGGGCCGGTTAGCCTTGAAGTAGAAAGTCCAGGCCGTTCCAAGAGTAGCTCCCAAAACGATAATGCCGAGTTGGAGGCAGGTCTTTCCAGCGACATTCACCATGGCGAACGACTTTAAAGAGAAGGTTTACCTTCTTCAGCACTAGCTTGATTGTTATCCATGGCCTCGGGAAGAATCAACTCCACAACGGGCTCTTCTTTTCCGGATCCTTTGCCTGCTGAGGGGGGGAGCGCTTTCTTCATCTCAGGTCGCTGAATACTGTAGAAAGCGAGCTTGTTCCGATGCTTCTTGATCGCGCAATCTGTTTCGATCGTAAGCATTCCGAGCTGAACTTTCTCCGTCGTTTGAGGGGTAACGGCGATTTCGTAGCGCTTCCCTGCCTCAATTTCGTTCGTTTCTACCCTGATATTGTCACGAGAAGAACGGACTGATTTGATGTTGATAGGCTCTTCATGATCCATTGTGATTTGAATAATCTTTGTTTCCGTTTCGTCGCCCATGTCCCACTTGGTGATCTTGGGGGCAATCTGCACAATGGTTGGAACGATCAACTCGACGGTGAGGCGATCTGTTTTGGGTAGCGAGACGACAGGCTGAACAGGCTCTACTTGCTCGATGAATGCTAGGGGATCGCTGCTATCCGTCGATTGTCCAATGACTTTTGGCTTCAAAATCGGCTGGTCTTCTTCGTAAATGAGATTGATACTCTTCGATTGCACGCCTTCACCAATGCCAATTTTGAAGACCGCCAAGACATTGCCGGACTCACCTTTCTCATAGCGCTCCTTATCCGTCTTGGCACTGATGCAGCCGCAGTTACTCTCGACCTTCTTGATATTGATTGGATGCTTCCCTGAATTTGTGAATGAGAAGACAGCCTCAAACTGCTTCTCAGCAGGTTTGGCTTCGTAGGTCACTTGTTTAGCCTTGAAGTGGAGATCCGCCCATGTGCTGGTTGCGGCCAAGAGGCCGCAGCTGATCAAAAAGAGGGTCCGTTTCATGATCCGGTAGAGTAAGGGGGAATGCGCTTCTCGCAAGTGACTCAGCCTCGATTCAGCAGGAATAGAATTGCGGTGATGCTGACAAGGCTGAGCAGGGTCGAGTAAAAGACGATTCCAGTCGCGAACCGTGCATCTGCCTGAAATTCATGGGCAAGCAGAGCGGTGTTGATCGCTGTCGGCGCACCTGCTCCAAGGACGAGTAGCGCACTTACTTGACCGCTGAATCCGAACGCTTGGACCAGCGCCAGAGCGATCAAGGGTCCCCATAGAAGGCGTTGAACGAGCGCCCAGCTTAGCGAGGCATTGAGAAGAGGAGGTTTAGTTTTTGACAGCTGGACTCCAAGAGTGAGCAAGGCGACGAAGACCAGGGCCCGTTCGCCGTAGACCAGTGGCTCCCAGACGAAGCTTGATTCCACCGCTCCGCTCAAGCCGAAGCTACGAACAAAAATTGCCAGGGCAATGGCGTAGAGAGATGGTTGTCGCAGGAGCACACTCAATCGCCGCTTCGTCCTCCCTCCTGTGCGTTTCCCTCCTTCAGCGGCGAGCAATGTTCCAAGGGAGAAGGTGCTAACGTTCATCGTCATGAGGACGAACACCTGAAGGGCGGCGATGTCAGGGTAGGCCAGAGCCATTAGCGGAATGCCGTAGTTTCCACAGTTGTAAAACATGGTGGAAAGCTGCAGGGCCCTGCGCGATGCCGAGGAGAGTCGGCATATTCTGGCGTAGGCCCAACTCAGGAGGCCCATGCTGGCAATCATACACAGGGTGAAGGCAATGATCCTCAGGGCGAGACCACCGGTCAGCGGGGATTGGGTAACTCTGACGAAGATGAAGGCAGGAACGAGTAAGTAGATGTTCAGCTTGACCAGGGAATCGAGGTCGAGTCTGAACTTGCGATCAAAGAGCCATCCAGCCCCGATGATCAAAAAGATCGGTAAGCAAATGTCCCGAAATAGCGTCAGTATCGTGGGGCTAGCTGCGATGAAATAATTGGTGGCACCGGAATTGATAGGCACTAGGATTTGGCGATAAGTTAATGATGTATTCAGATGAGTCGATCCAGTATGCGCTAGAGACGACCCAGGTTCTTTTAGAACCGGATCGCCGAATCGACACGTTTGGAACTACAGTCTTTGAGTTTCACCTCATCAGTGAATTGATGGACAGTATCAATGAGGTTCGCATTCGGCGTGGGAATATTGAGGCTGCGAGGCCGATGATTGTGAGCCCGCATGCAGAAGACGGGTTGAGTTTTGAGGGATTCGGCGAGCAAGCCGAAGGATTTGCCGATTGGCTGAGAAGACAGGAGGGAACGGCAGCATTTCTCAAGTACGGCTTCAATTTTAAGCAATGGGACATCCAAGAGAGTGTCGTCCATGATCCCATTGATGATGTGCGTGAGCGAGTGCTCAAGCAGGTCACCGACTCAAACAACCCGCTGAATGCAGTGATCGAAGGTGTGGATGATACCTGGGAAATCTCGCTTCTTAGGTTTACCGTAGAAATGATTCAGAAGTCACACGGTATCAATGTGTTCGACTTTAAACGGCGCGGTCTGCTTTAGTAGAAGTTGATGGTCATTCGTATCTTCTTTGCCTTAGTCACACTAGCGGTCTTGGGTTTGGCCATTGGTAGCCTTGTCTACATCCTGGAGGAGGTCGAGAAGCCAAAGGTGGCCGCGGCACGGGAGATCAAGGAGGCTGCTCCGCCCAAGCCGATCGATCCCGGTATCCGTGAGTATAAGGCCGCTCTCAAATTGGCCAAGAACCGGCAGTTGGCCGCCGCCCGAGACAAGCTACGCTACATCATACGCTATTTCCCGAGGTCTGAGCGCCATCAAATGGCCCGCAATCTCTGCTCCGAGATCAATCTAGACCTTCTTATTTCTCCAAACTTTGTCGAAGGTAAGAAAGACTATGAAGTGGTCAGTGGCGACTCTCTGAGCGAGATAGCCAAGAAGCACGAAACGACGATCGAGTGTTTAAAGAGGTTGAATGGCATGATGGATTTCAAGATCATGCCCGGAGATCACCTGTTGACTCGTTCTTTGAATTTTAAAGTTTCCGTGGATACCAAGCGTAAGACGTTGACGATGCTGGAGGATGGGGAATTCTTTGCCGAATTTCCCGTCATAGACATCCGGTTGCCGGGTAAGTTGCGGCCACCCGTTCAGGATACGGTAAGGAGCAAGCATGCGCTTGCTGGGAAATCGACCCTAATCACCACCCAGCGCGGTTACGACCTGGCCCCTAAAGAGCTCAGGTTCTCGCGTCGCGGCCTAAAAATTGTCGGCCACAAACAGAAAGAAAGCGAAGATCAGTTGGTCCAACCCGGAATAATAATGGACCCAACGGACGTTGAAGAGTTAACTATGTTACTTCGCGTGAGCACCGCTGTTCACATTCTCTAAAGGACCTCCATGAAGCGCCAATACCTCGAGTTTGAAAAGCCGATCTACGAACTGCAGCAGCAGCTCGATAAGTTGAAGCGTCAGGCGGACAAAGAGAAGATGGATCTTTCGGAGGAGATGGAGGGGATTACGAAGAAGATCCGAAAGACCCGATCGGACATTTATAAAAACCTTACGCCATGGCAGCGCATCCAGATCGCCCGTCACTACGCGGAGCGGCCCTTCATGCTCGACTATGTTGAGAATGCCTTTGAAGACTATTTGGAACTGCACGGAGATCGTCTTGTCGGTGACGATAATGCCATGCCTGCGGGTTTTGCTCGGCTTGGCAAGCAGCGGTGTGTGGTCATCGGGCACCAGAAAGGGCGAAATACGAAGGACAACCTCAAGCGTAATTTCGGCAGCGCCCACCCAGAAGGCTATCGCAAGGCAATGCGTGTCATGCGCCTGGCAGAGAAGTTTGGTTTGCCTGTCATTACGTTGATTGACACCCCAGGAGCATTTCCAGGTATCGGGGCGGAAGAGCGAAACATTGCGGAGGCTATCGCCCATAATCTTAGAGAAATGGCCTTGTTGAAGACGCCGATTCTCTCTGTGGTCATTGGCGAAGGCGGATCTGGTGGTGCGCTCGGTATTGGCGTGGCTGACCGTATTATGATGTTGGACAATGCCTACTACTCCGTCATCAGCCCTGAAGGCTGTGCAGCCATTCTATGGAAGGATGGTAAGCGAGCAGCAGAAGCTGCCGAGGCGCTCAAGATCACTGCGGGTGATCTTAATGATCTTGGAGTCGTCGATCGTGTCATCGAAGAACCTGAGGGTGGGGCGCATGTTGATCCGCTTGCGATGGCCCTCCGCTTGAAAGAAGTTCTTATTGAGGAGTGCCGGAAGTTGATGGCGCTCTCGACGGAGGATTTGTTAGAACGCCGCTATCAAAAGTTTCGTGCTTTTGGCGAATTTGATCAGACGACCTTGGATCCAAGTAATCAGGCGGAAGCCCAAGCAGCATCAGCAGGAAGTTAACCTGCCCACCGGCGGAAAGCCTCGATCGCCTCATAGTCTGCCAGCCCGAGCTGATCATAGTACTTGGCCACGGCCTTCTCTCGTGCGCCCGTGCTTTTCTCTTCTTGAGTGTATTGTGAGACAGCGGTGAGCTTCGACTTGAGCTGGCCTGGGCTCATCGGCACCGCCATATCGATCTCATAAGAAGCAAACGGCTTCTCGCCAGAGCGGTAGAGCCACGTCCAGCATTCGTCTTGCCATGCCTCTTTGGCTGTTTGAGCCATGGCCGTTTGAAATAGCCGATAGCAAACGCCTGCGACACTGCTGGGATCTGAGGCGCTACCAGTCATGTAGACCTGGTGAGGTTCGAGCTTTGTCAGAATATCACAGAGGGCGGAAACGTCGTTGTCGCCTGGCTTAAAGCGGCGATAGCGACCGGATTCGTAGAAGGGAAGTTCGAGGAAATGAATGTGCTCTTCACCTAAGTTACAGTTTCGGAGGGCGTGCCGTGCTTCACTTCGGCGAACGAGTGATTTGATAGAGCGGAGAGTGGTGTTGTCTTGGCCAAAGGGACCCTTGGCCGCGAGATCACCAAGGAGTTGGCCTGCATAGCGTACCGGTGCTTCCCAGTTCTCTGCGGATTGGGCGTTGGCGAGCTCTTTCAACACTTCGGCAAAGCGTTCCGCGGCGTCGTCTCCAACGCCAAGATTGCCAGACGTGAGAAAGACGACATCGACCGTGTGACCTTGTTCAATGAGCCGATCAATGGTTCCTCCCATGGCGCGGAGTTCATCCGATGGCTCGGGAGCGAGGATAAGCGAGCGCTTGTGAAATGGGAGGGCACGTTCTGGCCGGTAGCGATCATCCTCATCTGGCTTGCCGCCGGGCCACCCAGAGATGGTATGCTGCAGCTCGTTGAAGATACGGATGTTGAGCTGGTAAGCAGGACCGCAGTCAGTAAGCAAATCGCTCATGCCATGCTCATTGTAGTCCTCATCGAGCAGCTTAAGCACAGGCTTGTTCAGTTTTCGGGAGAGCCAGGTCACAGCTCTTCGAATAAGCTCGTCGGTCCAGTCGACCGATCCCACAAGCCAAGGATGCTGGTTGCGTGTGAGACTGCTGGCTGCTCCTGCGTCTAATAGAAACTGAGCATTGTCGTGAAGCTGGAGAAAACTCGCCGAAATCGCATCGGTCACCTCGCCCTCAACCGCCTTGGCGACAATGTCAGCTTTGTTCTCACCCCATGCCATCAGGGCGATACGTCTGGCACGCATGATAGTACCGACACCCATCGTGAGCGCGAATCGGGGAACATGGTCGATTCCGAGAAAGTCTCGTGCCGCATCTTCGCGAGTGACTTTGTCTAGCGTGATCATCCGAGTCGGGGAATCTTGTGCCGACCCTGGTTCATTGAACCCAATGTGCCCCGTACGGCCGATGCCAAGTATCTGGAGATCAATTCCGCCAGCCTCTTCGATCTTGGCCTCGTAGTCGCGACAGGCTCGGAAGACCTGCTCGCGTGAGACTGTGCCAGGCGGAATATTGATCTGGGAATCCGGCAGGTCCACATGATCGAAGAGCTGCTCGCGCATGAATCGGTAGTAGCTCTCGCGGTGCTGGGGCTCGAGGCCAAAGTACTCGTCGAGATTGAACGTGATCACATTCTGGAAGGAGAGCCCTTCCTTCTTATGGAGGTGGATCAGTTCGCGATAGAACGGGACGGGTGTGGATCCAGTGGCCAGGCCCAGTACCGCGTGCTTGCTGCTCGCCTGACGCTGTCGAATGAGTGAGGCGACCTCGACCGCGAGGACGCGACAAGCTTCACTGGAATTTTCGTACGAGATACAGGGGATTTTCTCGAATTGCTCAGCTTCCGAAGTCATATGGCATCGAATCGTCGAAGCCAAGCTTTGGCAACAGAATCTGGGAATTTGGCACAATTATGAGAGGGGATTGGGGTTTCAATGTCTAGACATTCTTGTCTAGGCTGGCTCCCAAATCATGCTCCGCGTCATTCACCTCACCCTCCTTTGCCTACTTGTATCAAGGGCTGGTGCAGAGTCGTGGTGGGCCTTCCGGCCACTGAAGCAAGGGTCACCTCCAAATCTTCCGGGACTCAAGAGCCCAGTTGATCAGTTTGTCCTCAGCCGCTTGCGGGACCAAGGCATGACGTTCGCTCCCAAAGCGTCTCGAGAGACCTTGCTCCGCCGAGTCTTTGTCACGCTTGTCGGCATGCCTCCTACTTTGGAGGAGGTAGAGGACTTTCTCGGTGCCAATCCAGAGGGAGCCTGGGAGCGACAGATCGATGCTTTGCTTGAGGATCCGCGCTATGGTGAGCACTGGGCGACGATGTGGCTGGATCTTGTTCGCTACAGTGATAGTGATGGTTGGAATCAAGATGCTTACCGCCCGCATATCTGGCGCTACCGTGACTACGTGGTCAATGCGTTCAATGACGATAAGCCTTACCCCGAGGTTGTACGTGAGCAGCTCGCAGGTGACGAACTGGACGGCGACGATCCTGAGCATCTCGAAGCGGCTGGTTACCTGCGTTTGGGCATTTATGAATACAACCAGCGTGACGTTCGCAATTTGTGGAATGATGTTCTCAACGAGATCACGGATACTACGGGAGATGTATTCTTGGGAATGAGCGTTGCCTGTGCGCGCTGTCATGATCACAAGTTCGATGACATCACGCAGAAGGATTATTTCAAACTGCGTGCCTTCTTTGAGCCGATCATCTGGCGGGACGACCTCACAGCGTCCACGGCCAATGAAAAGGAACGCTACGCCCAACAGATGCGGAAATGGGAAGCGGCGACGAAGGCTATCCGTGAAGAGATTGCAGATTTACTGAAACCCTATCATGAGCGCAAGTGGAAGTCCACGGTGGACAAGTTTCCACTCGATATTCAGGCCTGCTTCCACAAGCCCGTGGATGAACGTGACTCGTTGGAGCACCAGATGGCCTATCTGGTGGCCAGGCAGTTTGAGGAAGAGGGTGGAGGACCACTCAAGAACATGAAGAAGGAAGACGAGGCGACTTACGAATCTTTGAAGAAGTCTCTCGCTACCTACGATAAATTGAAGCCGAAGCCCTTGCCTCCAGTGATGACCGCGACGGCTTTTGATGGGACTCATTCGCCCACGGTGATTCCCGAAAAGTCGGAAATGGTCTCTCCTGGGTTCCTTTCTGCGATTGCAGATGATTCCAGCATCGGTTCTCAAAAGAGCCGCCTTTCTCTAGCCAAATGGATTGCCGATCCTAACAACCCGTTGACCACGCGTGTTCTCGTCAACCGCATTTGGCAGCAGCATTTCGGTGAGGGCCTTGTGTCCACCGCCAGTGACTTTGGCCGGAAGGGACAACGCGCCTCTCATCCAGAACTCCTGGACTGGCTTGCTCATGAGTTCGTTCGCAATGGATGGAGCATCAAACAGCTCCATCGAATCATTCTTCGTTCTTGGACTTGGCAACAGTCGACCAGTCACCCAGAAGCGCGAGACTATCAGAAACGTGACCCAGAGGAAAAACTGCTTTGGCGGGCACGGGTACGTCGCCTATCAGCCGAGGGAGTTAGAGATTCCATGCTCGTGCTCAGTGGGGAATTGCTAGATGAGGTTGGCGGACCGGGAGTAGATGAGGACGTGCCACGGCGGGCACTCTACGTGAAGCGTTTCCGCAATGACAATGACACGTTCCTTCATGCATTTGACATGACGCCAGGGCTCAAGAGCACGCCTCAGCGTAATGAGACAACAACACCGACGCAGGCACTCACGATGATCAACGGTGATTACGTCATGGAGCGGGCCAAGGCGTGGTCCAGGCGTCTCCAGGATGATGAACGGTCTGAACACTGGTTGGTGCGGGAAGCGATGCACCAGGCTTGGGGCCGCAAGCCCTTGCCTGATGAATTCCACTCAGCGATGACTTTTATTGAGACATCCCAAGGCTCGTGGACGGATTTCTGTCACGTCCTGCTGAACTCGAACGAATTCCTCTATATTCACTAACATCATGGTTTTTAATCGGCGCGAATTTCTTCAAACCAGCGGTGCTGGTTTCGGTTCTGTGGCGCTGCAATGGATGCTTCATCAAGAGTCTCAGGGCTCTCCTCATCCGTTGGTGCATCATGCAGCGAAGGCTAAACAGGTCATCTTTCTGTTCATGGAAGGTGGGCCGAGCCACCTGGACCTACTCGATCGCAAGCCTCTGTTAGAGAAGCTGTCAGGACAGTCCCTGCCTCCTAGCTTCAAGGAACCGATCACTGCGATGGGGGAGAAAGGGGCAGCTCTACTCGCTGCGCCTCGGACCTGGAAACGCCATGGTCAGAGCGGTCTTTGGGCATCCGAGTGGATGCCTCACATTGCGACCTGCATGGATGACATCGCTGTGTTGAAGTCTTGTTGGACGAACGGGATCAATCACGCGGGTGGTGTTTGTCAGATGAACACCTGCATCAATTTCGCGGGGCGGCCATCTTTGGGTTCCTGGGTTAATTACGGTTTGGGCACCGCCAATGAGAACCTGCCGAGTTTCGTGGTGCTTTGTGATAATAAAGGGCGCCCGGTCAACGGCTCGCGCAATTGGGGTAGCGGTTTTATGCCAGCGACGCATCAGGGAGTACGGATTCGGGGTGGTGAAGGCGAGCCTATTGCGGACCTGGATCCGCCCGCCGAGTGTCCGGAAGATCGACAGCGGGCGAAACTAGCGCTGTTACAGAAGTTCAATTATTTGCATGCCTCGACTTTCCCGCAGAAGAGCGAGCTTGAGGCACGAATCCGGAGTTACGAGTTGGCCTTTCGCATGCAAGCGGAAGCTCCTGAGGCAGTTGATCTGGCCGACGAAAGTGAAGCGACGAAAGCGCTCTATGGCATGGACCATCGCGATACAGAGGCCTTCGGCCGCAATTGTCTCTTGGCGCGTCGCCTTGTCGAGCGAGGGGTCAGGTTTGTAGAACTCTACAGTGGTACGGGGAGTAAATGGGATTCTCATACCGGAATCGAGACGAACCACTCGCGTCTCTGTCGTTCAATGGATAAGCCTGTGGCCGGGCTACTCAAGGATCTCAAGCGACGTGGCCTCCTCGAGGAAACGTTGGTGGTATGGGGTGGCGAATTTGGCCGTACCCCCATGAGTGAGAAAGGAGATGGCCGTGATCACAACCCAACTGGCTTCTCCATGTGGATGGCTGGAGGTGGGGTCAAAGGGGGGCAAGCCATCGGTGCGACGGATGAACTGGGTCTTTACGCGGTTAAGGATCGAATGCACGTGCATGACATCCATGCCTCCATTCTTTGGCTGCTCGGCCTTGATAATATGGCCCTAACGTATGATCACAAAGGTCGACCCGAGCGTCCTACGATCAACGAAGGCGATTTTAACCGAAAACTGATCGGCGCCTAACCTAATAGAAGATACTCTTCTCGGAACCAATCTCCTCGTTTCGGTGGATCCACACACTTTCCACTAGACCCATGAGGAACATGCACGTGACGACAAACGTGCCTCCATAACTAACGAACGGGAGGGGGACCCCTGTAATAGGCACTATCTGGATGCACATGCCTATATTCATGAACACATGCCAAAAAAGAATCGAGACTGCTCCCGTGACGAGCAAACGCCCTGTTTGGTCGCGGCTATAAAACCCGATGTAGAGACATTGCAGCAAGAGGAGGAGGAAAGCCGTGATCATGATCATGGACCCGCGAAAACCATGTTCTTCACCGATGGTTCCAAAGATAAAGTCTGAAAGGTCGGGCTCAGAATCCACCAATCCCAATTCGCTCATCGTCTTTGCGTCAGGATTCTTCGCTTTGATTCGAGAGCCCTTGTGGCCTTTGCCTTCCCACCCTGCTGAACCGATCGCCATCATTAGACGAACGCTAGAAAACGCATCGCCACGGGTGTCACGTTCCTCACCCTTCAACGCTTGGATCAACACCTGGATCCGGGGTTTCTGGTGAGGCTTGAGTCCAAACCAATACACCAATGGCATGGCGATGAGAGCGAGCAGCGTTAGAACCGTGAGGTAGCGAAAGGGGATATTGGCAACCAGCAGCATGAAAGCTGTCCTTGGCCCCCAGACACTTGCTGATCCCACGTCTGGCTCTTTCAAAACGAGGGCCATGGGGATGGCTACAAGGCCTAAAGAAATGGCCATCCGCAGCATGTGATTCCGGAAGACGGGGTGCAGTCGGTGAAGCTCACCCAAGGTAACAGACAGGACTAGGACGCCGCTGATGAGTGCAATCTGAGAAGGTTGGATCGAATTGCTCCCAATCATGATCCAACTGGTGGCCCCGTTGAGGGTCTTTCCAATGAACGGCAAAGCAAGGAGCAGACCCATCGCTCCGAGATAGGCTGGCAATGCCAGATACCGAATCCAGCGGTAGTCAACGAGGCTGGTGATGAGGAAGATCGGGGTGCCGACGATGATCCATTTAATCTGTTTCCTCCAGAATTCCTGGTCCTCGACTGCGGGATCGCCGTAGGCAGCGCTATAGATGGCGAAGATTCCGAAGATCATCAATCCGGTCATGGTGATGGCCACGACCCAGTTGATGCCTAGGATCTTTCGGAAGAGCGGACTCATGTGCAGGAGGGCAGACTAGCGGTGCGCTGGGTCATGGCAACGGGAAAACACCCGCCATCAAGGCCTTGCTTGAAGCTTTATTTCAGAAACACAAAGAAAGTCGATGCACACGAGAACGCGCTGATTAGATTCCCGATGGTGTCCTTGGGGGGTGGGCTTCTGGGGATGCAGTTAACCTCAAATAACTACAGCGATGAAGATACTTGGATGTATGCCATGGATCGCGGTGGGAACGTGCCTAGCACTTACGTCTTGCCGCGAAGAGATTGATGAAGGTCCAACGGAAGCAGAGATCTTGGCCGAACTGAAAGCGGAAAAACTGAAGGAGGCTGGGGAGCGGGAGCAGGCGCGTAAGGCGTCCGTCGAGAAGTTGATGGAGACCATGCGAAGAGAGCAATTGGCGGTTGTCTCTCGAGAACAGGCTGAAGCATCTGTTCCCGCTCTTGAAGAGGGGCGCCAAGCTGAGGGGCCCGCTCCTCTTAATTCCGCAAAGCCTACTTCTGGTTCTGAGCGGAGCAAAGCTGCTGAGTTGGCTTATGCTCGGGCCAATGACCTGGCTGATCGCCGAGATCAACTCAAGAAGATGCGGGGAACCATCATTAATCTAAAAGCGAAGCGTCAGGCTATGGAAGAGCACATTTCTGACCACTCGGTCAAGCTGAAGGAGGCGGAATTAGCTGCCGAGATTGCCCGTCATGGAGATCCGGCATCTAGAATTAGGTTGGCTGGGTCGGATACCCGAAAAACGGCTGCTGCTGATGCTATAGTTAGTAAGATCAAGGCTCAGATCCGCAAGTTGCAGCAGTCGTGTGATGGCTTCAGCGATGCCATCGCTGAGCAGAAGGCTGCGATCAACAGCCTCTGAAGACAGGTCGACTTTAGCCCGCCAAGGGTGAGTATACGCGAGCGGGCTTCAAGCCCGCTCATTTCGTGGTGTTTCCCCTATGAAAACGCTTTTCTTAGTCCTAACGCTTGTCTTTGTTACCTGTAATAGTTGTTTGGCTCTCGAAGAAAGCCCGCCACCCGAAGAGAGCCCGGTTCTCTACGAGGAGCTTTCCAAGACCTTGATCAAACAGACAGGGACGGGCATTTCACCGGTAATTGGTCTGAGCTATTTCCTTCTGACGGGCGATCCTACGGTGGAAAAATACAAACCATGGATTTGGGGTGTTCTTGTGTTGTTAGGAGCGGTGCTTTTAAAAGATGTCGGCGGAACGTTTGTTCCCGGAGTTTTGAAGAAGCCACTTGATGCGGTTGAGCTCTTCCAGAATCAAGGACTGGGTGTCCTCTGTGCGGCACTGCTAGTGCCCGACTTTCATCAGAAGCTTTACGCGGTGATGGAGCGACACGTTCCCGCCGTGGAATGGGTAGGCGGAGGGGGCGGGCAGTTTATCTTGGCTGCGGCAGGTTCCGAAGGTGTCCTGCACTTCCTGACACTCCCCCTATCGATCACCGTCTTTGTTGCCGTTTGGCTTCTTTCGAATGCAATCAATGCTCTCATCCTGCTTTCTCCGTTCTCCTTGGTCGATGCCTGTCTCAAGTCGATCAAGGTTGTCGGCTTGTCCTTGCTGGCGGGGCTAAGCGCCATTTATCCCTATGCTGGGGCGGCGCTTTCCCTTGTCATCGTCGTGGTGGCTCTTTGCCTGGCCGGAAAAGCGTTTCGTCTCTATCACTTCGGAATGATCTTCGCTTGGGACATTCTCACTCGAAGGCACAAGCGATTCGAGCCGCATTCGGAGCACGTCATGGTCTTTCTTGATCAGGAGCTCGCAGAGGTGCCAGCACGAACTTATGGGCGTTTGAGCCCTGATCCAACTCCCGGCCAGTGGCGTTTCACCTATCGACCATGGCTCGTTCTGCCACAATCCTCGGTTGTCATTTCCCTCGATCCGCGACCGAAGTTGGGGCGAGGCATCGTCCATGCCACGATCGAGATGTCGGAGGATGATGGAAATCTCGATACCTATTTCCATCTTTCGCCGAGGTGCCGTGGCCACGAGCAAACGATTGGGGAACGTCTCGAATTAGAGGTGGTTGATATAGGGCTCCGTCGTGGATTCGCTGTCGCATGTCGATGGATCAAGGCGGCCTTCCGCAAGACGCGAGCGGTGGCAGCGGTCTAGGGCAACTTCAACGGCTCTGGTTGTCCCGTTTGCCGATTCGTTGGCCAATGAGCGGTCAACGTCATCAGTCGGTTTCGCAAGGCCGTCGCCAGTTTGGCTAGGTGCGCGGGCTCACTCTTCGCCAGATTCGTCGTTTCGCCAATGTCTTGATCTACATGATAGAGTTCCCATTGCGAGTTCTCGTAGAAGTAGATCGCTTTCCAACCGTCCTGTCGGATGCTGCTGTGTGGCTGGTAGCCGCCTCGGGGCTTGCCCGTCCACTGGTGTGGATAGTGAAAGACGAGTGGGCGTGGATCTGGATTGGCAACTAGGATTGCGAGCGTGAGATCGACGCCGTCGACGCCAAGGTTCTCCTGACTGACTCCCGCTGCCCAATGCAGGATCGTTGGATAGAAGTCTTCGACGAGCACGGGCGCGTTCGTCTTGCTTGCAGACATGATCGGATTGCGTTGTTGGTGCATGTTACGGCGATCTACCTTTGCCCACGCCACGATCATGGGAATGCGCGTCCCGCCGTCATAGGCAGACCCTTTCCCTTCACGAAGTGGCCAGCAGTGGGTGTCACGGCCAGTGCCTCGAGGGGTCTTCTTGCGGGAGTGATAGGACAGCCCTCCGTTGTCTGACGCAAAGAGAACCAGCGTATCTTCGGCGATTCCTAATTGATCAAGGCTATCGAGAACATGTCCCAGCGACGCATCCATGCCTTCTATCATGGATGCGTAGATGGCTTCGGCTTGTGGAATCTTGATGTCCGTGCCTGGATAGGTCTTACCTTCGTAATTTGCTAGGTAGCGTGGGTGTGCTTGCAGCGGCGTGTGGACCGCGTAGTGAGCTAGGTTGAGAAAGAAGGGCTTCTCAGCCCGCACCGCATCGGCGACTGCCTTGATCGCCTCTGTCGTGGTGGCTTCTGTGAGGTGTGTTTCTGTCCCGTGATAGATATCCAACCCCGGGACGTCCCAAACACTGTTCTCCTTCTTACCAAAGTTCTGTTGGCCATGATAGTGGCCGGGCGCTCCCGCCGCGTGCCCACCGATGTTCACATCGTAACCTAACTGGAGGGGGGCGGCTCCAGCAGTGTCGACGCCTCCCCAGTGAGCTTTCCCGGCATGGATCGTTCGATAGCCAAAGTCGTCTCGTAATCGTTCTGGCAGTGTCTTGTGAGGACCGGGCTGTAAGCCCTGGCGCTTCCATTCCTCCGGTGCTTCGAGACGCGGCGTCTTTCCTGAGGTCTCGCCACGCAATGTCCAGTTCGTGGTCCCATGCCTGGCGGCGTTCAGACCAGTCATGATCGACACCCGACTTGGCGTGCAGACAGCGCAGGCGTGGGCATTTGTGAACTTTCGCCCTTGCTTGGCCAGGCGCTCCATATTCGGCGTGCGGAAATGCTGGTTTGCTAGAGTTTTCTCTTTCCAGAACGGCACCGAGGTGTCCTGCCAGCCCATGTCGTCCACCAGGAAGAGCACGACATTCGGTCGCTCGACGGCAATTGCTGAAAGGACTGCGAGGCCCTGAAGGGCCAAGGTGAGTAAGATTCGCATGCCTGGGCCGTATCAGCTCTACTTCAGCTTGTCACGTTCTCGCGCAGAAGCCTAGTGTCGCTCCCATGAAGTTTCTGTTCGCCTTTGTCCTGCTCGTTTTCATTCCCGCTGCTGTTGCCCAGGATCTGAAAGGTTCGCGGCCCAACATCATCCTCTTCATGACGGACGATCAAGGCATGGGAGATCTTTCTTGCCTCGGTAATCCGCTGCTCAAGACGCCGAATCTCGATCGGTTTTATAAGGTCTCGACCCGATTCACGGAGTTCCACGTGAGCCCGACGTGCGCGCCCACGCGGTCGGCGTTGTTGAGTGGACGGCATGAATTTCGCAACGGCGTCACTCACACGATCAAGGAACGCGAACGCATGGCCTTGAGCACAACGACATTTCCGCAGCTCCTTCAGAAGGCGGGTTACGGAACAGGCATCTTTGGTAAATGGCACCTTGGCGATGAGGATGCTTATCAGCCTTATAATCGTGGGTTCTCGGAAGTCTTCATTCACGGCGCCGGAGGGATTGGACAATCCTATCCTGGCAGTTGTGCAGACTTCCCGCCAAACCGTGAGAATCGCTACTTCGATTGTCATGTCTTACAGAATGACACGATCGTGAAGACCAAAGGGTTCTGTACTGACGTCTTCTTTCATGGAGCGCTTGGTTGGATCAAAGCTCAACGCGAGGCGAACAAGTCGCACTTCGCCTACATTTCCACCAATGCCCCTCACGGTCCTATGATTGCGCCTGAGAGTTACAAGAAGCGTTTCCTCGATCTTGGTTATGATGGCAGCACTGCCGGCCGTTATGGCATGATTGAGAACATCGATGATAATTTCGGTAAACTCATGGAGAAGCTCGATGAATGGGAAGCCTGGGACGATACGCTCGTTATCTTTATGACAGACAATGGTCAAGCAGGACGCAATGCGAGGCGCTTTGGTGAGCGCACCCCTCTATTCACCGCTGGCTTCAAGACGGGCAAAGGCTCTCCTTATGAAGGCGGCACGCATGTCCCCGCATTCTGGCGTTGGAAAGGCGTCCTGGGCGAGGGCGTGGACATCCCGGCACTCACCGCGCACATCGATCTTTTTAACACGTTCAGCGAGCTTTGTGGTGCGGACATTCCCGGTGACATCCAGAAGATTGATGGGCGGTCGATGCTTACGTTGCTAAAAGACCCAAAAGCGCCGTGGAAAGATCGTCTCCTATACACGCACAAGGGCCGATGGGAGAAGGGGGCTGACCCCAATCTGAGCAAATTCAAGAGCTGCGCGGTGCGTTCGCAGCGCTGGCGTTTCGTCAACAACAAGGAACTCTACGATCTCGCCGTGGATCCTTACGAAATGACCAACGTCATCGAGAAGTATCCCCAAGTAGTCGCCGAGTTTCGCAAAGCCTACGATCAATGGTGGGAAGAAACGCTCCCGCTTATGGTGAATGAGGAGGTGCCCTTTGCCCCTCATCAACCGCAAACGGTGCGCTATGAGAAGCAGCTTAAAGACAAGGGAATACCCGACTGGGAAGTCCCCACGCTTTAACATGTAAGGTAGCTCGGGCCTCCAGCCCTAGTTCCGGCCGAGAAGGCCGGACTATCCTCGCAAGCACCTGCACATTCTAACATGAAAGCCTCTATCTATTTTCTTCTCGTCACGCTCGCAAGCGCGGTCGCTGCCGACCGCCCAAACTTGGTCTTCCTCCTTACAGACGACCAAACAACCTATTCGTTAGGCTGCTACGGAAACACGGAAGTTAAAACGCCGAATATCGACCGGTTGGCCAGCGAAGGCATGACCTTCGATCGTCACTACGTCACCACCGCTATCTGCATGGCCAGCCGAGCCAGTATCATGACAGGGCTGTACGAATACCGACACGGCTGCAATTTCACGCACGGCGCACTAGTGCGCGAACACTGGGAGAAGGCCTACCCAAAGTTGCTACGCAAAGCCGGCTATCGCACCGCTATTGCTGGCAAGATCGGCTTTGAAGTGTGTGAGGCCCCTGGCGAGCAGGGCACACTCCCTGAAGGCGACTTCGACTCCTGGGCTGCTGGCCCAGGCCAGACCCACTACCAGACGGCGAAGAACCCGTCCATGAAACGCTTTGCCAAGGAGTTTCCACACGCCACGCGTGCCTATGGTGCCTTTGCAAAAGAGTTCATCATGGGCTCCGCCAAGTCAGAGCAGCCCTTCTGCCTATCGATTAGTTTCAAAGCCCCGCACAAGCCGGTGGAGCCTGATCCGATCGATGACGACGTCTACAAAGGAATGACATTCACCAAGCCCGCGAACTACGGCCGCGACAAAGGCAAACACTTTGCCAAACAGAGCCAAGGCGGGCGTCAATATGAGCGCTTCCACAGTTGGGGCTATGCCGATGACTACGATGCCGAGATGGGAAAGTACTTTCAGCAGATCTATGCGGTGGACGCTGCTGTGGGAATGGTCCGCCAGGCGCTTGCGGATTCGGAGACCGCTGCAAACACCATCGTCATCTTCACCTCAGACAACGGCTTCCTTTGTGGTTCCCATGGCTACGGTTCCAAGGTGCTACCTTATGAAGAAGCCTCGCGGGCACCTCTGATCGTCGTCGATCCCCGTCATCCCAAACACGGCCAGGCACGTCGCTGTGGTGCGCTTACTGGGAATGTCGACTTCTCTCCAACCTTGTTAGACTATGCTGGAGTGTCTATCCCAGAAGGCATCGATGGCCGCAGCCTCCGTCCGCTGCTCGATGATCCCAAGGCTTTGATTCATGAGAGCTTGCCACTGATCAATGTCTGGGGGCCGTCAGAGGTGTACAGCTTTGGTGTGGTCACAAAGACGCAGAAATACATCTTCTGGCCCGACGGCAGCAAGGGGAACACGCCAAATGAAGAGCTCTACCATTTAGACAAGGATCCCCATGAACTAGAAGCTACAAGCCTGGGCGACGAGGCGCTTCCAGCCATGCGCCAGCGCTATGATCGTGCCGTCGAAGACTGGAAAGTAAAGGCCGTGCCCTATCACCGCTACCAGCCCTTTGGGCGACACTTTGATCGCAGTGTGCCTTGGTCCGAGAAAGCGCCCGCCCGCCCAGGCACCTGATGCTGCGAAGAGTCCATTCTCACCTGACCAAAGATCACTTGCCTTTTCAGGTTCCCAATCGAATCTCCGAGCCCGGCAGGTGCCGGGAATAAACCGTATCAAGCCCATGGAGAAACGCCCTTTCACTGACTTCGACCTGAGTGACCAGATGAAGCAGGCGATTGACGCGCTGGGCTACGAGCTGGCAGCACCGATCCAATCTGCTGCTCTGCCACCTCTATTGGAGGGGCAGGATCTTGTGGGCCAATCTCCGACGGGTTCCGGCAAGACGGCCGCGTTCGGCATCCCGCTCGTGGAGCGATTGGATCCGAAGCTTCGCGCAGTCCAAGCGATCATTCTCTGTCCTACGCGAGAATTAGCCGTCCAGGTCGCCGGCGAACTTCACAAGTTGGCGAGTTTCATGCCAGAGCTAAACGTGCTCCCTGTGTACGGTGGGGCGTCGGTTGACCGTCAAGTTCAAGGACTCAAACGGGGGGCCCAAGTCGTTATAGGGACGCCCGGCCGTGTGCTGGATCACCTGCGTCGTGGCACGCTGAAGCTCGACCTGGCCAAGACCATCGTCCTTGATGAAGCGGACGAGATGCTGGACATGGGATTCCGTGAGGACATTGAGACTGCGCTTGCGCAAATGCCGGAAGATCGGCAAACGGTCCTCTTCTCGGCCACGATGCCGAAGGCGATTCGAGAACTCATGAAGCGTTTCACGCGTGAGCCTGCGATCGTCACAGTGGCGCATGAGCAAATGTCGGCTCCTGACATTGAACAAATCTATTATGAAGCTCGCTTCCGCTCCAAGCCGGAAGTTTTGGCTCGTCTCCTCGACACCCATGAGGCGCGATTGACCATCGTCTTCTGCAATACGAAACGCACAGTCGACGATGTGACAGAAGATCTCGTCGCCCGTGGCTTTGGCGCCGATCGCCTTCATGGAGATGTCACGCAAATGGTGCGCACGCGCGTCATGAACGCGTTCCGCAATGGCTCGATAAGTGTGCTCGTCGCGACGGATGTGGCCGCTCGTGGACTCGATGTCGATGATGTTGACTTGGTCATCAACTATGACCTTCCCTTTGATGCTGAGGACTACGTCCACCGCATCGGCCGGACTGGCCGTGCCGGCCGCTCCGGCAAAGCCATCGCTCTCGTTGCTGGGAAGGACATCTACAAGCTCCAAACCATCCAACGGCACACCAAGCAGAAGGTGGAGCGCTTCAAGGTGCCCACTCTGGATGAACTCGAGGAGAGCCGCACGGATCGCTTCTTCAGCCAATTGCGTGATCTTTTAGCAGAGGGTGAATTTCCCAAGAGCACACGCATCATCGACCGCTTGTTAGACCAAGGATTCTCACCCACGGATATCAGTGCGGCCGCCTTGCATCTCTTGGTCAAGAGTGACACCAAGACGATCGAGCCTATTCCTGAAGATCGACCCAAGAATGCGCCGCGCGAGAAACGCGAAAGGCGAGAGCGCCCTGAGCGCCCAGCTGACGACGCGAAGCCTAGCAACCCGTTCGACAAACCCGAGCGAGGACCTCGAGCCCCTCGCGAGCAGGAGGGTGATCGCGCGAGCCTATTCGTAAACATAGGCAAAGTCATGGGCGTCTCCCCAGGTGACCTCGCCGGCGTGCTCTACAACGCGGGTGGTTTCCCTCAAGGATCCATCGGCCGCATCCAACTTTTTCCAAAACATGCCCTCATTGATGTGCCACGCGATCTTCTGGCTACAGCGTTAGAGAATTTAAAGGACGTGAAAGTGCGAGGGAAGGACGTCCGATTCAAAGAGGACAGCGGTCATCCGGGTGGGGATGGCGGCGGCTATCGCGGCGATGGCGGTGGCGGTTACAAAGGTGGAGGCGGCGGTTATAAGGGCCGTAGTGGTGGGTACAAAGGCCGTTCCGAAAACGGAGAAGACGACGGCTATAAAGGTGGTAGAAGTGGTAGAGGTTACAAAGGTCGCGGAAGCGGCGGCGGCTACAAAGGCGGCGGTGGCAACAAAGGACGCAAGCGAGACGATGAGGGAGAACGCCCTGGCGGAGCTTTTAAGCGATTTGCCAAGCCGGTCCGCAAAAAGCGTTCCGAAAGAAGGGACGACTAACTCTGCCTCGACAAGACTCTCGATTCTGGCGAAAGCAGTCCTGCTCGGGGGCGACGCTCCGTCCTCGCCGTAGTATCCATTTCGGTTGTCATGAAGTCGCTAGGCTGAGGGACTTGGAAAAAAGGAATCATCCCAAAGTGGAAACCCTCCCGGCTCCGGATGGCGTCGTCATGATTCAAAGGATGTGAGGGTAAAACTCGCAGCGTTGCGGCGGCGCAGAGATCGACAGATTTTAGAACCGGAATCAATTCACTTTGCCAACCGCTGCGCCGCTGCGAGAGAACCATTTCTTACCGTGCCCCGAACCGCAGGGAAGGCAGATCGACGCTTGAGTTCCATGACTGTTCATGAGAACAGTCATGGATGGCGAGCAACGGCGAAACAAAAGCACACCGGTTTCTAAAACAAGCCGCGCTTCACTGGGCGAAGGCCCAGCGCTACTCCGTAGTCGCACCAGAGATTCGAGTCCCGCTCTCCTCCTATCGAGCCGACGTCGCTGCCTACCGTCCCCAACGCCCGGCCGATGCGGAAGCCACGCTCGGTCAAACCGCGATCTTCGAGTGCAAGCAGTCGCGAGCAGACTTCCTCAAAGATGCCCAAGCCACCTTGCCGTCGGTCGAGCGCCTGGCCCAACTCAGACGTCGACGTGTACGCATTGAACAACTGCTAGGCATGCATTACCCCTCACTCCGTTGCGGAGACTCGCTCTTCCCCGAGTACGAAAGTGTCGACTGCGTGCGGATGGAGCATCTCACCTGGCAGCGCATTAATCGCGACATCCAAATCCTGGAAAACCGAGTCCATCACAAGACCAAGTTCGAGAAGCTCGCGCGTTACCAATGCGCCAACCTCCTCTACCTGGTGACGCCTCCAGGCCTCGTCGACCCTTCCGAGGTGTGCACCGCCTGGGGGCTGCTCGAAGTCGCCCAACTGACAGCAGAAGCCAGCGATTCTGTTGAAGCCCTCCCAGTACAGTGTCACCTCGCCAAGAAACCCCAATGGATCGAAGCTGAACCCAAGACCCGCCTAGACCTCCTCCAAAGGCTTGCTGCAAGCGCCTCAACCCGCCTCCAGAGCGCCACAGAGCAGGTCGACACGGTCCTTAAAGGAAGTGAAATTATCGCTTGAATTCCTATTGGCTCCCGCCATTCTTTCCGCTCGGCAAAGACCAAAACCTGCATAGCTCAGCGGTAGAGCGGGTGGCTGTTAACCACTAGGTCGTTGGTTCGAATCCAACTGCAGGAGCCATCTTCAAGTTCGCTGAATACATAGGGCGCATTCGGTTGGACCTTGTCTTGAACGTCTTCGAAGAGGGCGCGGGTCTTCATCCAACTGTCATTGACGCTGTTGTTCTGTTTGGCGTAGGTGTCTGCGGCTTGGTATTTATTGGTGATGACCAAACGTTTGAGCCATTTCACGGATTTGAAGCCATAGGCCTCTGGCACGACGATGCGCACAGGTCCGCCGCGCTCGCCGGTCAGCCATTCAGCGTTGATCTTGTAACAGAGAATGACGGGTAAGAACCCGGGCGGGTCTTAGAGAACGCGATTGGCCGGAAGCCAGCATTGGAAGAACTGTTTGGGGGCGTCGTTGTGATAGCTATCGTAGTAGACGCTGCGATAGTTCGCCTGTGGCTTCGCTAACCACAGCACATCGCGCAGCGGAACGCCTTCCCATAAGCCCATACCTAATGGCTCGAAAAGATTGTTGCAGGAGACGAGTTTGAGCAAACGAACAGCCTTCGTTTCGGTGACCTTCATGAGATCGTCGAAGGTGAAGGCATTGTCACCTACCTTGGTCATGGAGTTGTCGAGCTGGCACGCTTTCCCGGTCTCGGCTTTGTCTTCGGGATCAGTTATGTCAAGCGTCCAAGTCTCCTGTTCTAAGCCGACTTCGAGCCGCTGCTCCAGAGGCAGTTTGTAGGGCAGGGGATCGCCCCGCTCGACGTTGTAGAAATCGCCCTGAAATACGGTGGCGACAGTTGAGCGATGGCCTCTTCGAGAACAGGTTGTCTCGCTCCCGCCGATGTCGCACCACGAATATAGGGCGGGGAGGCACACACGCCCAGTGCGGTGATGCTGACTGAGTGGTGAAGGAAGGTGTGTCGATTCATGATGATCCGTTCTCCTGTGCCTAACTTGAGTTGGAAGGCCATAGCAACGGTGTTCTGATGGGTGACTTGGGGAAGGCCTTCAAGGTGCGGAAAGGGATGAATCCAGTGCTATTGCAAGATTTATTTTAGTAGGCTTTGTTTCCGGTCATAATGAACTACGTGGAATGTTAGTTTACCCGTGTAATGGTCAATCCCCCATTCACAACCGGAGGCTCATATCCCCAGCTTCTTTTTGAGATAGTCGCTCGTGAGATGCTTGATAGGA
>JAACDM010000341.1 GCA_009936795.1 Verrucomicrobiaceae bacterium
ATTCCGAGGGCACTTCGATCTCTGCGATGATCAACAATGGCCTTAAAGGCCAAATGTTCGCGCCCTTCATCGTCGAGCTGAGAGTAAAGGTTGGCTGCTATTTGATTTGCCATGATCTTTTCGGTTTCACCAGACTCGAGCTCGATTTCGTATTCCCGAGTATCCAACGCAGGATTGGCGTGCGCCCTGCCCAAGGGCTTGCCATAATCATCAGTTGCTCTACGAGCCACCGTTGCTAGATTGCCGCCGTTATTTGTGAGCTCGTCCAAGAGGAATTTCGCGCCGATATACTTATCGTAAACTTCGGCATCCTCAAAATTAACATCATTGAGCTCATCAGCGTCGGCAATGGGCTCTCCAGGATCAACTGGATTGCCGTTTTCATCGTACTTCCTATATTCGTCAGCAGTCGGAGTATTGTCCCCGTAAGCTGGATCCCATTTGGGTAGGTCGTACTCATCCGCGAGGGTAAAACCGCCCTCTGCGTTTGGCAGATGAAAATTGGTGTCGTCCAGACGCTCCTCGACTGCCTTATTGAAGGCATCGATGTCTTTCTGCACGTCAGCTTCGAGTGTATCGTCGCGTGTCACGTGCTGGACCGTCGATTCAGAGATGACATCTCCCGACTTTGTCAGAATCCAGTAGCACATATCACTACCTACACGGTGCGAAACTCCCAGCCACCGGCCGAGTGCACGATGTTCTTTGTTCATATTCGGGTGAACACCCGAATGATACCACACGAGATCGTAAAACTCAAAATCACAATATTCTGATATGTCGGGTGTCCTGCCAGTAACCGCTTCCATCGGCGTCCGGCCCCTCAATCTGTCCCGAGGGATGAATCGTCTTGTCTTTGCCTCATAAACCAGGCAGAAATCCCACAATCTTCGTGGAACTTTGAGAAGTCGATTGTGCGTTCGTCGGCGCAACTCGCCGATCTCATTATCCACCGGGGCGATTTGATTCTTCCGCTCCGGCTCAGCGTAGGTGACGTCACAGCCTTTTCTCTTGGCTGTTTTCCAAAATTGCGTGCCTCTGCCGCAAAATTCTGGCGCCCGATCGCTCTTTAATCTCTCGGGAACGCCGACATCATTACAGAAGTCAATGAGAGAGAGGTTTGCAAGCTCTTGGTTGTTTGACTCGCAGGGATACACCTCAGTGTACGTCCCGTTGCTGAACACAAAAGCACCTTTGTTTTGCGCCAAGGATTTCACACCTGCTGATATCCAATCAACATACCGCATCGGCCTGCCAACTTATTTCGATGCAAGTCGAGGTGGTCCACTCGATACCGTCGAGTTATTGGATGGACAGCCGTCCTGACGCCCTTCTGCGTCGTGGCCTTGAGCATTTGCTTGGCCTTATCAATGCCAATCCTCATCGTTCGAGCGATATGCTCGACCGTGATGCTCGAGTGTCGGGCGTTCGCCCTGACTTTGCTCATAGAGCGATTGGCTCGATGCAGGAGACGCTTCGTGGGTCCCCCTTCAGCCGTCGCTCGCTTCACGGCGACCGTAGATTCCTTTCTCTGGATCCTAACGCTGGCGATCAGCCGTTCGTATAACAGATCTGGAACCAGGGATTCGGAGATGGCTCCAAGAGCCACGTCAGACTCACATTCAAATTGATGCCGCTCATAATTCTCACGTCGAACGGCATTGACCTCACGCGCTAACGGTGCATCCAATGGGTTAGTGTCCCCGTCGGAGCGCGCGTGTGCCAGTTGCACTGTGTGAGGATCCCATTCGGAGTCCCCGTCAGTCAACACCACGTGTCGACAGTGCTCAAGCTCTTCGTCATTTGGCACAATAACGTGTCAAAGAACACCGTAGATCCCTCTGTTTCAAAGGGTATGAAAGCCTCCTCGTGATCTATGCCAAAATCACGGCTCTCATCGAAGGGGTCGTCGGAGACTGGGATGCCATAGTGCCTAATTTGATTGGGGTTAATGAGGGAATGCTCCATCGAGCCCCCAAAGTAGAGCCCCTCGTTGACGATAAGAATAGCGGTGTCCCCGCTTGGCAACTTGATGGCAGTCGCGCAACGCGCAACGGGAACATCCTTGATGGCATCCAGCTCGCTATGAAA
>JAACDM010000342.1 GCA_009936795.1 Verrucomicrobiaceae bacterium
AAAGTGAGCGGCGAATGGACCCTTGTGTGTTTGAGTCATAATCTGAAGCGCTTGCATCGACTAAAAGCCTCCTAGAAGGCGAGAAGGAGGGGAATGGACTTCCGACTCCAGACCATGAAGGCAGAAACAAGGCAGATCTAGAGGGCAACCTAACCCAATCAACTGAATTTGGAAGAGGCCGAAGAATAGCCCAAATCTAACGCAATCTCATGGCTTGACTGGTTTTGAGGAAGTCCGACAGACTCCTAGCTCAAGATTGTAAGTGACGGCTCGGCTCACTTTATAGGTCGAGCCGTCCTGCCAGAGGCCAAGATTCCGTTAGGGTGCGTTAAGCATCATTAAATTTTTGGCTTCCGTGCGTTCATCTTGGGAAGTAGGGTCATCGGCCGCAGGTTTCGTTTGGAATGGGTCTCCAGACAGGAAACAGCCGACGGGCCAGATGACAGCGGTGAGCAGGCCCCGAGTTTTTAGAGAGGAGAAGAACAATTGCTGCTCGCGTCCGTCCGACTTCCAGCGTATCTCTGCCCAGAATTGAAGACTGTGTTACAAGACAATGCTGCGCTCAGCGCCCGCGATTTGCACCGCATTTACCATGTGGGCAAGCAGGACATTCATGTACTGAAGGGCGTCTCCGTAGAGGTGAATCATGGTGAGACGCTCTTCCTTTGTGGCGCATCGGGAGCGGGAAAGACGACGCTTCTTTACACCTTGGCCGGCCTGGAAGAGCCAAATCAAGGAAGCGTTCTCCTTCGGGGGCACAGCTTGTACGGGAGCAGCAAGAAATTGCAGGCCAAGATTCGGAACGAGATGATGGGGTACATTTTTCAAAACTACTACCTCTTGCCAGAGCTCACGGCGTTGGAAAACGTTATGCTTCCTGCCATGATCGCTAAGGAGGAGGCTCACGAAGATGCCGAGTCCCTGCTTTATCGAGTGGGCTTGAATCACCGCATGGATCATTTGCCAACGGAGCTATCCGGAGGAGAACAGCAGCGCGTAGCCATCGCCCGCGCGTTGATCAACGATCCAGAAATTATCTTTGCGGATGAGCCAACCGGAAACTTGGATTCCAAAGCGGGGCAGGCGATCATGGAGTTGTTATTGGGGCTGGCAAGAGAAGACGGGAAGACGTTGGCCGTTGTCACGCACGATGCGCGTCTTGCTTCCCTTGGGGACCGTATTCTGTATCTAACTGACGGGCAGCTGGCTGGTGCTTCTGGTGGTGTGATGGCTTAATTATTTTTATATATGAAGATCTATATTGACGGGACATTCACCAGTGAAGGAGATGCCAAGATTTCTGTGTTCGATCATGGATTGCTGTACGGCGATGGGGTGTTTGAGGGCATCCGATTCTACAGCGGCGGAGTCTACAAGCTTCCTGAGCACATTGCCAGGCTCTATGATTCGGCCAAGGCTATACATCTGGACATCGGTATCAGCCAGGACGAGATGATCGAGGCGACTCTGGCGACCATTAGAGAGAACGAATTGCACGATGGTTACATTCGCCTGGTCGTCACTCGTGGAGCGGGCGGCTTGGGACTGAACCCTTTTCTGTGCGAGAAAGCATCGGTCATTATCATCGCTTCAAGGATCCAGCTTTACCCAGAGGAGAAATACACGAACGGGCTGAAGATGGCGACCTGTTCGACCCGTCGTCCAGCGCCTGCTGCGCTGAGCCCTTCGGTGAAATCGCTGAATTACCTCAACAACGTCATGGCCAAAGTCGAGGCCATCAACGCCGGTGGCGACGAGGGGCTGATGCTGAATGAGCAGGGCTATGTGGCCGAATGTACGGGCGACAACATCTTTGTGATCAAGGGCAGGTGCATTTCGACTCCGCCCGTCTCTGCTGGAGCTCTGCCCGGCATTACCCGTGGCGCGATCTTCGACATCGCCGTGAGTCTGGGGCGACCTGTTCGCGAAGAAATGTTCACGAGATACGAAATTTACACGGCAGACGAGTGCTTTCTCACGGGGACCGCCGCCGAGGTCATCCCTGCCGTGGAATTGGATGGGAGACTCATTGGTGATGGAAAACCGGGTCCAATCACGGCTGAATGCATGAAATTATTCAAAGATTCCACGATTTCTTGCGCCACTCCGGTTTATACGTAGCGTCTTAAAGGGTATGACTTGCGATCTCTGCGATGAAAAAGCGAGCGTCTTTCTGACGCAGATCGTCGATGGACAGATGCAGAAAGTTAACTTGTGCGAAACATGTGCGCAGGCGAAGGGGGTTACCGATCCAACGGGGTTTGCGCTCGCTGATTTGCTTCTTGGCGTGGGTGAGGAGGACGAGGAGAAAGATGATTTAGAGCTAGGAGGGGATGATACTTCGGTTTCTGCTCCGAGTATCGCTGCCGAAACGGCAGACCTTGATGAGAGCACCACCTGCCAGTCCTGCGGATTCACGCATGCGCAATTCAAAAAGGCTGGCCGGTTGGGCTGCTCGAAATGCTATCAGATTTTTGGCCCAGGTTTGGACTCGCTTCTCAAAGCGATGCACAAGGGCACCCATCACATCGGTAAAGTTCCAAGTCGTCATCAAGCGGTGGTCGAACAGAGAGACGAGTTGGAGAATCTCCGGATGCAGCTCGAGGATGCGGTAACCCGCGAGGCTTTTGAGGATGCTGCGAGTTTGCGGGACCAAATCTTGAAGTTGGAAGCAGAAATGGCTCAGCTCCATTCGGAGCAAAGGATGAACCCTCCAGCGAACATCACCTCATAAAAATGATACGTTTCGATACGCTGTTAGAAACGCAGGCGGATTGGATGCGTCAGGGAACCTCTCATGGTGATATCGTGGTCACAAGCCGGATTCGTCTAGCTCGAAATCTCGTCGATCACGCCTTTCCAGGCTGGGGGCGAAAGCAAGAGAATGAAGCGACGTTGCGAGTCATCCAGTCGACGGTCGAGAGTTTGCCCCAGTTGGAGAACGCCTTCTCGAGGCATCTCAACAAGCTCACGGCGATTCAAAAGCAAGCTTTGGTCGAACGTCATATGATCAGTAGGGAACATGCGGCCCGCGCAGCGGGAAGTGCTGCAGTGATGAACCAAGCGCAGAGCATTTCCATCATGATCAATGAGGAGGATCACTTGCGCATGCAGTCGATTCAGCCCGGTTTAGCGCTGCGCGAAAGCTATCGGATTCTCAATGAGATCGATACCGATCTGGAGCAATCGCTGGAGTTTGCCTTTGACAAACAACTCGGATTTCTAACGGCCTGTCCGACGAACCTGGGGACAGGCCTGCGAGCTTCGGCCATGCTGCATTTGCCCGCGCTTATGCTGAGCGATCAGGTGAATCAGGTGATCCAGGCCGTCAACAAGATTGGCCTGGCTGTGCGAGGTCTGTATGGGGAGGGTACTGAGGCTCTGGGAAATCTGTTTCAGGTGTCGAACCAAACGACTTTGGGTGATCGTGAACTCGAAATCATCGCGCGTCTTCAGAAAGTCATCGAGCAGATTGTCAATCACGAGAAAAATGCTCGTCAGAAGCTTCTCAGCGATAACACGACCACGCTCTGTGATCAGGTCGGCCGCGCGTTTGCTTTGCTCCGACACGCGCATGTCATGCCCTCCAAAGAGGCGCTTAACCTCATTTCGATGCTGCGTCTGGGGGTCGATTTAAAATTCTTTCCATCCGAATTCGTTGTGGCCCTCGAATCTTTGCTAATGGAGATTCAGCCAGCTCATCTACAAATCCGCGCTGATCGTAAACTTCCTACACAGGAGCGCGATGAAATGCGCTCTCAAATTATCCGGGACCGGTTGAAAACGCTCCCAAAGCCTAATATTAGTAACGCCCTGCAGTCTCTTGACCAGGGATCTACCCACCCGACCGAAGAATGAATAACTTTACTCCCCGTGCCCAACAGGTCCTAGCCCTCGCTCGTAAAGAGGCAGATCGTTCCAATCACTCTTACGTGGGAACCGAGCATATCTTGCTGGGTCTCATCAAGTTAGGTCAGGGTGTCGCTGTCAACGTTCTCCAAAAGATGGGCCTCGATCTTGAGACCGTGCGGATGGAAGTGGAGAATCAGGTCGGCTCTGGGCCTGAGACGAAAATGGTCGGCAATATTCCCTACACTCCCCGCGTGAAGAAGGTCCTCGCGCTGGCAGGCAAGGAGGCTAAGGTCCTCAATCATTCTTATGTTGGCACGGAGCATATCCTTCTCGGCCTCCTCCGCGAAGGTGAAGGTGTTGCCGCACGAGTTCTCAAGAACCTTGATGTCGACATCGAGCGCACAAGGAACGAGATCCTTCGTGAACTCGATCCTAATTTCACGCCAAATGAGGAGGAGGACGGTGAACTTGCTGGGGGCGACGGTCAGCCCGGTGGTCGTAAGGACAAGACACCGGCATTGCGTGCTTTCGGCCGTGATCTCACTGAACTCGCTCAGAAAGGTGACCTAGATCCTGTCATAGGGCGCGTTCCTGAAATCGAGCGCGTCATTCAGATCCTCTGTCGTCGGACGAAGAACAATCCGGTGCTCATCGGAGAAGCAGGCGTTGGTAAGACCGCCATTGCTGAGGGCCTCGCTCAAGAAATCACCATCGGCAACGTGCCAGAGTTGCTTCGTGAAAAAAAGGTAATCACATTAGACCTCGCTTTGATGGTCGCCGGCACGAAATATCGTGGTCAGTTTGAGGAGCGCATCAAAGCGGTCATGGATGAGATTCGCCGAGCGAAGAACATTATTCTGTTCATCGATGAGTTGCACACCATTGTTGGTGCGGGTTCGGCAGAGGGCGCCATGGATGCTTCTAACATCATCAAGCCAGCCCTGAGTCGGGGCGAGCTACAATGTGTGGGAGCGACGACGCTGACCGAGTATCGCAAATACATTGAGAAGGATGCTGCTCTTGAACGCCGCTTCCAAACAGTGAAAGTGGAAGAGCCTAGCGTTGATGACGCGATCAAGATTCTTCAGGGGCTGCAGCACAAGTACGAGCTGCACCATAAAGCGATTTACACGCCTCAGGCGATCGAGGCATGTGTGCGCTTGTCAGAACGTTATCTGACAGGGCGCTTTCTTCCTGATAAGGCCATCGATATCATGGATGAGTCGGGTTCCAAGGCGCGCATTGGTGCCATGACGCGACCACCTGAATTTAAGGATCTTGAGACAGCGATCGAGGAAATCGTGGTCGAAAAAGAAGCGGCCATCAAAAGCCAAGACTTCGAGCGTGCCGCGTCTCTTCGTGATCAGGAGAAGACGAAGAAAGCTGAGCTTGAGAACACTCTCGAAGAGTGGAAGACGAGTAACGAAGAGAAGCAGGTCACGGTCACTGAAGATGATATCATGGCTGTCGTTGCGAAGTGGACAGGTGTTCCTCTCCAGCGCATGGAACAGAAGGAGGCAGACAAGCTTCTTCGCATGGAAGACGATCTTCGCGACAAGGTCATCGGTCAAAACGAAGCGGTCAAAGCCATTTCCAAGGCGCTCATTCGTTCTCGAGCCGACCTCAAAGACCCTCGGCGCCCAATCGGATCGTTTATCTTTCTTGGACCTACTGGTGTCGGTAAGACTTTCCTTGCGCGGAACCTAGCGGAATACATGTTTGGCGATCCTGACTCGCTGATTCAGATCGACATGTCTGAGTACATGGAGAAACACACCTCAAGCCGTCTCATCGGTTCGCCTCCCGGTTACGTCGGTTATGATGATGGAGGTCAGCTATCAGAGGCCGTTCGTCGCAAGCCTTACTCTGTCGTCTTGTTTGACGAGGTCGAGAAGGCGCATCCGGACGTCATGCATCTCCTTCTCCAGATATTGGAAGAGGGAACGGTAACGGACAACTTTGGTCGAAAGATCGATTTCCGGAATACGATCATTATCCTGACTTCGAATGCGGGTGCAGAACTCATCAAGCGCCAGAACAGTCTCGGTTTCACCGCCATGTCTGCAGGTGAAGATGACTATGAAGGCATGCGCGACAAGATTCTCGAAGCTGCCAAGAAAGTATTTAAACCAGAGTTTCTCAACCGTCTCGATGAGAAGATCGTCTTCCACACACTCGAGAAGCCTGCCCTTATTAAGATCGTTGAACTTGAGGTAGGCAAAGTGACAGAGCGTCTTAAAGAGAGGAAGATCGACATTTCTCTCGATCAGACCGCGCTCGATTACCTCATCGAAGAAGGCTACGATCCGGCTTACGGTGCTCGTCCAATGCGCCGAGCAGTCGAACGTCACATGGAGGACCCACTTGCTGAACTTCTTCTTCGTGGAGAGGTTGGGGAAGGGGACACGATTGTTGCCAAGCGTATCGATGAGGAAAAGAAGCTTCAATTTGATGTGAAAGAGTCTCCCGATGCTGGGTCCACTCCGGAGGCCGAACCTGTCGGCCACGAAAGCTAACTCGCAACGGTGACGAAGCTGCTGAGAGCCTCTGTTCTATGGACTCTCACTATAACCTTGGGCCTGTCCCAAGGCATCATCTCTGTGCAGTCTGAGGGCGATCGCATCTTGATCGATTGGCTTGCGCCAAGTCTTACGTCAGACCCCGACGCGGTCCTCTCACCGCCGGGACGGGTTCAAGTCAGTACTGATTTGGCCCAATGGAAGTTTACGGATGAGACCGCTCCTCAGAGACTTTCTGGCAAAGCGCAGTCTCACCGATTCACGGTCATGCCGACCAGTGCCGTTCGCTTCTACCGCGTGGTCATCGAGGAATTGGATCTGAGAAACGCAAATCTGTCGGGCCGCGATCTAAGTGGCCTCGATTTGAGTAAAATGGATCTAACGGGGGCCAATTTTGATGGGGCTATTCTGGACATGGCCAATCTTACTAGATCTACCCTTACAAACGCGTCCTTTGTCAATGTGCAGGCTACGGCATCGAATTTTGGAGGCGTCGTCGGAGAATCCGTTACGTTTCGCCAAAGCGTCCTCTCTGGATCGAGATTCAAACACGCCCGTCTCCCTGGTGCAGATTTTTCGGGTGCTACGCTCAAGAAGATCAACTTTGGCGATGCCCATCTTCCGGAGGCGAACTTTGCGGGAAGTGACCTTCGACGCGCTTATCTCGACGAAGATGCCGTCGCGGATGAAGCCGATTTCACCAGCGCGCTTCTCGAGCGGGCCATCCTGGCGCAATCATCATTCAAGGAAGCTCGCTTTGGAAATGCCGATTTAACTCTGGCAGACATGCGTCTAGCTGAATTTCAAATGGCAGATTTCGAAGGTGCAGACCTTACTGCGGCGAATACAGCTTGGGCTGACTTTACGGAAGCCACCGGTCTCGTGGAGGCGAACAATGCCATCTACTTCATTGGGAATGTGGTCAGTGTCACTGGACGGGCCCACGGCGGCTCGATTCAGTGGGCTCTTGGATTCTAAGACCCTCGGGAAAGAACGATTCCCTATCATAGCAATCGCGGTTAGGTCGTTCTAATTCATCGGGATAGTCGTCTCATAGAGGGAAAGGGCCCTTTACTCCGGCAACCGAATGGTTATCGAACTCGCCTTGTGAAGTTCCCCCAAACTAGTGGACACGGTTTAGCAGGGCGATTCAGGGACGTACGATCGTGCAGGAACCGAAGGGCAAAGAGCGATTCCGTAAGTTACTGGAAGATCATTTGGAGGCGGTAGTGCTTTTGCTGTGTTGGTGAAGCTTCTTCATAAACATTCCGCTAGTAGTTCCTTGCCAGAGGTATCTGCAGTGATTTCTCGGCAGCGACACAGATCACTTTGGAATCGGTAGGTCTAACATCAATGCCTTCACGAACTGCACAGGTGGAGACCCGAACGACAGGAGTTTGTCGTGATAGGTCTTCATATTAAATACTTTTCCCAAAACTTTCTCCATCTCTCTTCGAAGGTCCCAGTGTTCCAGGGTGCCGACGAAGTAGGTGCTGAGCTGAGCTGAAGTGAGTTGGGCCCGCGTCCATTTGCCAGCGGCTTCGCGCTCTTCTTGGAAACCGCCTTCGATCATGAGGCGCATCGCTTCTTCCTCAGTCATCCCATCGACATGGATGGCTTGGTCGATCATGGCGTTGGTGATGCCGCGTAGATACCATTTCAAGTTGATCAACCGCATGCGGTCGTCGCCGTCGAGGTAACCCGCGTCGACCATGACGCGTTCGCTGTAGACAGCCCAGCCTTCAATAAAGGTTCCTGAGGAGAGGAGAGCGCGTAAGGTTGAAGGGTATTTGTTCGCATGCGCGAGTTGGAGATAGTGACCGGGGATGGCTTCATGCATACTGAGATCGTGCATGGACCACGTGTTGTACTCGCGTAGGAAGGATTTCACCTGCGTGTCAGTCCAGTCCTCGGGGATAGGGGACACGGCATAGTAGGTTTTGAGCCCACGATCCAAGGGGCCAGGGGAGTCACAGTAGGCAAAGGAGACGCCGCGTTGAAATACTGGCATGAGAATGATCTCCAACGGTTCTGTTGCCGGTGTGACAATGTGATTGTCTTTGATGAATTGGTTGGCGTAGGCCACTTGTTCTTCAGCCGCTTTCACAATGCCATCTCGAGTCGGAGCGTCTTGATAGGTGATCTCTAGACCCGAGCGGATGATGGCTTGTCTGTAGTCTTCCGAAGGCTTTTCAGGGAACGCGGTGAAGGGATGTTGCTTCAAGTAGATGCGTTTGCTCACATCGTACATCTCTTTGCGACAACGCTTGAACTCCGCATCGGCTCGTTCTCTCACTTGGAGACGAGTGAGCGGCGTCTGTAGTGCGAAGCTTAGTTTCTGATCAAACAGCTCGGCTCCGATGCGAAAGTTAGCTTTGGCTACGGTAACCACCTTCTCTTTCAACCAAGTCTCGTGCACTTCCAAGGCAGCACGTGCCGAAGCCATCGCATCCTCCAAGCGCTTTCTTTCCTTGGAATCGAGGGATCCCATCTTGGGAATGATCATGTCGTCCATGATCGAAAGGAGTCCGCGATTCTGTTTGACCGCTGTCTCTGCGTGAACGGCTGGAACACGATCTGGAACTAACGTTACGCGAATCTGCTCGAATAGATGGGGCATCTTCTCTAACCGATCCGCAGCGTGCTGAAGACGTTTCTCGATGGGAGCGAACTCACGAGCCATCAGCCCATAAATCGCGCCGCCGGTCAGTTGAGTGTACTGGGTCGGATTCCAAGCCCATTCTTGCAGTACATCATTGGACCAGATGGCTTCCGAAAGTGAGTGTTTCAGAAGCGCAGCCTCTACCTGTCGGTCTCTAGAAAGGGTATCCAAGTCGATGGCCCCAAGTCGGTCAAGGAAACTCTGATGGAAACTCCTCCGGGCGAGGCGACCGGTTTCACTCACGTCATCGAGTTCACTATCATAGCGGTGGTCACCGACTTGGGTTGCCTGGACAGGTGACAGCGTCGGGAACTGATCGACGTAGTCTTTGGCTAAGGTATCGAATTGCTGATTCATTTCTTGGCCCATGCTGAGAGAGAGTAATGACAGGCAGGCTGCGCCTGTGTTGATCAAGGATCGGAGGACATTCATAACGCGCGTTGTATCGAAGATTCGAGGTTTCCACGATGCAAATCTCGGCCAAGGGGTCCGGATCTTGGGTATTCAGATCAATGATGGGTGCGATATTGCGCAGTTCGTATTGGGAATGGTAGTCAGAAACAGGATTCTTCTCATCTTCGGCTAGTGAGGTCGTGAATTCGTGATCTCTGCCATGAGATCACTCTACTGGTCGCCATTCATGTGCGATAGTGAAAGTGCATGCATCGAATTTCCCGCCTCGTTCATCCGTTTGTATGGCTTCTCAGTGTCGCGTTGATGGCAGTCGCTCCTGCGGGTAGCTACGGTCCTCAGAACTTCACGTTTGCAGACGACAACACCGATCTTGGCGATGGAACAGTTATCGATTCCAATACTGGCGTTGCCTCCGTCCAAGGAAACTATCTCCGACTGACCCAGGACGGGGTTGGTGGAACGGCGTCTTCTTTCAAACTGAGTGACCTTGATCCCGGCAAAGAATCTGAAGCCTTCACCATCACTTTCAGTCTTCGTATGTCCACGGATGACAATCCCGCTGATGGATTCTCTGTGAACTTCGGGGCGATTCCAGATGGCTATGGAGGCGGTGAAGGAGGCTTTGCTATCCCTGATGGCCTGATCATTGCATGGGACACTTACGACAATGGTAGTGACAGTCCCTCGATCGAAGTGTTCTCAGATGGAATCAGTATTGCCAACTTTCCCCAGAGCTTCAGCTCCGTGCACAATATTTGGGTGCCTGTGAATATTCACTGGGATGCTTCAGGTCTAGACCTTACCTACAATGGTACGGCTATTACAACCGATCTTGCAGCACCTGGATTTGTTCCGGGAGTAGGAAACACGGTGGCTTTCTC
>JAACDM010000343.1 GCA_009936795.1 Verrucomicrobiaceae bacterium
GAGGCGTCACAACTAACCTCAATTCAAATTGGAGACGCAGCTCAAGGCTGTTTAAGCCGCTCTTACTTTAACGTCGATCCGTTGATAAGCGGGTCAACTGGTCCAAAGGTAGTAATCGAAACTCAGCCGGAGGAACAAACATCCATGGCCGCGTCTACGACGTAGAGATTGTTTGTGAAACATAATCTACACTCTCTTATCAAATCATCGATTGTCGTCGCAGCTGCTATTTGTACACCCTTGACGCTGTCTTCTGCGGAGGAAGCGCCAATTACAGACTTCAATCCCGATCAAAACGAAACGGTGGATTGGCGCATCGTGGACGACGGAGTCATGGGAGGCCTGTCCCAGGGCCAGGTTTCCTTCACTGACCAGGGCACGATGCGGTTCAAAGGAAATTTATCGTTGGAGAACAATGGTGGATTTTCGTCCGTGCGAACGTCCAGAGTCGATCTCGACCTGAGCGAGAGTGAAGGAATTGCAATGAGGGTGAGGGGTGACGGACGCAATTATCAAGTTCGCCTGAGCACAGACGCGCGCTACCGGTCCAGTGAGGTATCATTCAAGGCGGACTTTCCAACGACCAAAGGCGAGTGGCGGGAGGTTGCTGTTCCGTTCAAGAAAATCGTCGCAAGCTGGCGGGGACGCTCGCTTGAGAATGCTTTTGATCCAAGCAAAATCCAACGGGTGACCCTATTGCTCGGTGACAAAAAGCCCGGACCTTTCGCTCTCGAAGTAGATTGGATTCGCGCCTATGGTCCGGATAGCGGTGTTGGTTCAGCCACTAGCTCTAGAAGTATTATCGATACTGCCCTGGCTGACGGAAGATTCTCTACCTTGGCGACCGCACTCACTGAGGCGGAGATGGTTGAAGCACTTCAAGGCGACGGTCCTTTCACGGTTTTAGCTCCAACCGATGAGGCTTTTGCCAAACTGCCTGACGGGACACTCTCCAAGTTGTTAGGCGAAAGCAGTCGAGACACATTGCGTTCGATTCTAAATTACCACGTGATCTCTGGGTCAGCGAAGCTTGGTGACGCCCTAAAGTTGGGCACGCCGACAACTCTCCAGGGTGAGTCAGTTCAGATCGCATTTACAGAAGGTCGTATTGGAGTGAACGAGGCTTCATTAGTTAATGCTGACATTCAATGTTCAAATGGAATAATCCATGTGATCGACGCGGTTCTGCTACCTCCTGTGCCCAAACCGAAGAGCATTCTTGATACGGCCAAAGAGGCAGGCAATTTCGAAACACTCTTGGCGGCCCTTGAGGCGACTGGTCTAGTCTCGGCACTCACGGCTGATGGGCCATTCACTGTCTTCGCTCCCACTGACGCAGCCGTTGGACGGCTCCCCGAAAGCGCTGAGAGCCTCCTCTTGGAGGAAAACCGCGAGAAGCTAGAGGGAATACTAAAATACCATGTAGTGAAGGGCCGAGTCTCTGCAGGTGACGCGCTCAATTCAGGTCAGGCACTAACCCTCGGTGGTGAGTCTCTTGAGTTTGCAGTGTCAGAGGGCCTCTTAAAGGTTAATGGCTCCACCATAAACACGGTCGATATCGAATGCAGCAACGGTGTGATCCACATCATCGATCAGGTGCTAATTCCTGGCAATGTTGAGAAGGTTAGCGCGGTCAGACCAGGTCCAGCTCAGCAAATTATTTCAGCGATAGGTAAGGGCGTGCCTCTATACAATAGCGGAAAAGCTGCTGCTTGCGCAACTGTTTACCAGAAGTGTGCCGAAGAGTTAGTGAGCAATGAAACAGTGAATTCGGAGTTACGGAACATGCTAGCGTTGGGCCTCGATCGAGCAAAGAAAGTTGATAGCGCAAATAGTCGTGCATGGATGTTGAGGCGCAATCTGGATCAGGCGATGTCGAGGATCCATTCCTCCTCCAGGTAATAGCGCCTCTTGAAGCGATAGCGTCCGGCAGCAGCAACACGTTGGGGCTCCTGCGGTTTATATTGGACCTCAGCGTCGGTCGGCTCATTGCCGAAAAAGTTCCGATTCTCTGGATTTGGATAAGAATCAATGTAGACAAGCTACGAGAGCATCTCTCTCATAGCTTGTCTTTCACCAAAGGCCACCGACGCCCTCACGGTCGAGTCGACACCGTCGCTTAGGTAATGTATGAGTTCTTCTGAGTCCCCTATCCAATCTTAAACGCCCCAATTCAGTGTCTTTTCCACTCTTTCGTCGTCTGGTTGAAATTCTTCGACAATGGTTGAACGCCGATTATCAGTCCGCAAATGAGGCGTTCGACGGCAAAGATCGCTTCGATGCACGAAGGGCCACACCCTACATCGCCTTACACGTGGCATGTGTTTCAGTTATTTGGGTTGGCTGGAGCTGGTTTGCCGTAGCTTCTGCGCTGGTCCTTTACCTTGTTCGCATGTTTGCCATCACGGCTTTCTACCATCGCTATTTTTCCCATCGTGCGTTTCGCACCTCACGCCCAGTCCAATTCCTGTTCGCAGTTTTGGGAAACACTTCTATGCAGCGAGGTGCGCTTTGGTGGGCAGCGACGCATAGGCATCATCACAAGCATTCTGATGAGGAGGAGGACAAGCATTCGCCTACACAAGGCGGCTTTATCTGGGCGCACATTGGCTGGCTCACCAGCGCCAGCAACTTTCCCACGAATTACAAGGCGATTCCAGACCTTGCGCGCTTCCCTGAGCTGGTTTTCCTGAACCGCCGCGATTACCTGGTGCCTATCCTCTACGGACTAGCGCTCTGGGTAGTAGGGGCTGGATTGGCAAACATTGCTCCAGGACTTGGCACCAGCGGTGCACAACTCTTCGTTTGGGGCGGGATTATCAGTACGGTGTTTCTCCTTCACGGTACGCTGTTCATCAACTCGCTCGCTCATGTATTCGGGCGTCGACGTTTCAAAACCGATGATGATAGCCGAAACAGCCTTGCGCTGTCGCTAATGACTCTTGGTGAAGGCTGGCACAACAACCACCACCGTTACGCGCATGCGGCACGTCAAGGCTTCTACTGGTGGGAGATCGATATTTCTTATTACATACTCAAACTCCTATCGTGGACTGGATTGATCTGGGATCTTCGTCCAGTGCCAGACCACGTTTACAAAGAAGCCTCAAATAGCTGAGTCATGCCGGAAAGGATTGCTATCATTGGTAGCGGCATCGCTGGGCTCGGCTGCGCTCATTTCTTGCATAGAAGAGCAGAGTTGACTGTTTTTGAAGCAGGCGATTACATTGGTGGCCATAGCAACACAATCACCATTAGTGACAACGATCAGGAGGTGGTGCTTGACACTGGCTTCATGGTTTACAACGAGGTCACCTACCCACTTCTCACACGGCTATTTGCCGAACTTGATGTCCGGACCAAAACTACCTCGATGTCGTTCAGTGTGCAGCAACTTCAGTCCGGTGTGGAATGGAATGGTGCTAGCATCAACACTCTCTTCGGACAACGCCGTAACCTCCTTAGTCTTCGCCACTGGCGATTCCTTGCGCAGCTGAATCGATTTAATAAGGAAGCTCTCCCGGCTCTAGAAGAACCACAGTGGGCAGAAATGACGCTGCAAGAGTACGTGGACGCCCGTGGTTATGGGCAGGACTTTCTTGAACGTTATTTAATACCGATGAGTTCGGCCGTCTGGTCAACGCCTCATGAGCAAATGCTGCAATTTCCAGCCATGACGCTACTTCGGTTCTGGCATAATCACGGTTTCTTGGGACTCGACAAGCAACATCAATGGCGCACGGTCGATGGCGGCTCTCGAGAGTATGTCAAACGTCTAGTAGAACCGTTTCGAGAGCGCATTCACACTAAAACGCCGGTGCTAGCAGTGCGCACAACCGATGCCGGAGTCGAAATCGACAGCCCACGAGGCACTGAATGCTTTAATAAAGTGGTCTTGGCATCGCATGCAGATCAGTCTCTAAAATTACTTGAGACTCCTACCGCTTTGCAGGTCGAACTCCTCAGCCCGTTCGCCTACCAGCAAAATTCTGTGCGTGTCCACACGGATACGAAGTTCATGCCGAAGACGCAACGTTGCTGGGCTTCTTGGAATTATCGCTCGGGACGTAAAGGGAACAGTACACACTACTGGATGAACTCCCTGCAGGATGTGTCCGATAAGAAAGACTACTTTGTTTCACTCAACGCGAGTGAAGGAGTGCCAGAGGCCGCGTCCAAACGAGCCCTCGATTATGAACACCCTCTGTTCGATCTCAATGCTATAAAAGCACAGAAGCGTCTGCCAGAGCTCAACGACCCCAAGGGTCGTACGTTCTTCTGCGGAAGTTACTTTCGTTATGGCTTTCACGAGGACGCCTTTAGATCTTCCGTTGATCTCTGCCATAGTCTCCTCAAAGGAGATCCATGGGAGGTCGCAGTATGAACTCAGGACTCTACGAGTGTGAGGTTTATCATGAGCGCCTCTCACCAAAACGTCATCGTTTCAGCTATCGCCTCTTCTTCATGGATCTCGATCTTGACGAAATTCCAATGCTGGCAAAACGGCTACTGCCTTTCAGTCACAATCGCTTCAATCTCTATAGCTTTCGCGACAAAGATCATCTCGATGTTGGGAAGCCTGACATTCGCAGTAACCTTAAGGCTTGGTTCAAGGAGCAAGGCGTGGTGCTTCCGGCTGATGCAAGCATTCGCTTGATCACACTGCCTCGTATCGCTGGTTATATTTTTAATCCTGTATGTTTCTATTTCATCTCGAACGCTGAGGGCGCACCGCTTTATGCCGTGGTGGAAGTGTGTAACACATTTCGGGAAATAAAACCGTGGCTTATTGAAACGCCACCCGGGTCTAAATCATTTAGTCGCACTGTGCCAAAGCACTTCTATGTATCGCCGTTTACCACACTTACCACGCAGTTCAAATTCAGGCTTCGAGTTCCCAGCGAAAAGATCGAGCTTCACATCGACGACGTCGAAGATGGTAAGACGACTCTCGTGAGTTGGATTCGTGGCAAGCGCCATACCCTAACAAACCGCAGATTATTCTGGTACACAGTCCGCTATCCTTTACTCACCCTGCAGGTCATCCTCAAGATTCATTGGCAAGCGTTTCGTCTGTGGACAAAACGCCTTCCTTTCAAGCGCAAGTCTGAGGACCTCGCCTTGCAACGTGATGTGATCCAACCACACTCCAGCCTAACTGGTATTCCAAAACCATGAACGCGCCCGCCCATTCGCCATCAGCAAAGAGTATCTATCGTGCACCTGTTCTGAAAACGCTTCGGGGTTTTTCCAAGGGTTGCCTTATGCTTACCCTTCCCGGTGGTGATTCCGTGGCAATAGGCGACGAGGATGCCAAGTTCTACGCTGGTATCGAAGTGAATGATGAAGCCTTTTTTCGCAAATGTGCACTCGGCGGTGGCGTTGGGCTCGGCGAGTCTTACATGGACGGCGATTGGGAAACCGATGATATAAAAGACGTCATCACGTGGTTCATTCTAAACCTCCATGCGAACAAGAAACTTAGGGGTTCCTCCCAGAGGTTACGCCTGGTTGGCTTATTGAAGTTCATCGACCGTATGGGTCATCGCCTCAGGCACAACAGCAAGGCCACCAGCCGTCGCAATATTGAAGAGCACTACGATCTTGGGAACAACTTTTATCGACTGTGGCTCGACCCAACGATGACCTACTCCTCTGCGCGTTTCACTGAGTCTAAACAAACGCTCGAAGAAGCTCAGCGTTCAAAGTACGAAGCGCTTTGTGAAAAGCTTCAACTAAAAGAGAGCGATCACGTCTTGGAGATCGGTTGCGGATGGGGAGGTTTCAGCTGTCATGCAGCTGAGCGCCACGGATGCCGTGTCACTGCAGTGACAATCTCTCAGGCGCAGTTCGATGAAGCCACCCGCCATGTACGCCAGGCGGGACTGGAGGACAGAATCGAGATTCGCTTGCAAGATTATCGCGACATCACCGGCCAGTTCGATAAAATTGCTTCCATCGAAATGTTAGAAGCCGTAGGGGACAAATATCACAAGACCTGGGCCGCTAAATGCCACGAAGTGCTCAAATCAGATGGCCTGCTCGCTGTGCAAATGATCACTGTGCCAGACAGCAACTACGGAGATCTAAGGAAGGGCACTGACTTCATTCAGAAACACATTTTCCCCGGATCACTTCTGCTTAGCATCAGTCGAATGAATGAGGTCTTTCAAAGCACCGGTGATCTCTTCCTTCACGGACTGGAGGATCTCGGACTCAGTTACGCTCGAACCTTGAGTGAGTGGTATGATCAGTTTAATGAGCAGTTAGAGTCAGTCAGAGAACTTGGTTTCTCTGAACGCTTCATCCGCAAGTGGAGTTATTATTTGAAATACTGTGAAGCTGCATTTGCCACCCGGAATATTAGCGTCGTTCAGGCGGTTTACACACGGCCATGCAATCCTAAATTGGCATGATTGTTAAGCTGCGCATTTTCTTTTTCATCGTCTTACTCTCGATGCTCGCCGTCACCCTTTGGGCGGATAATCATACAGCTCTCTGGGAGATCCCCAATAACGTTGGCGGGCATCCTTGGTTCATTGTGTGTTTGTTGGATGCCTACTGGGGATTCCTAATTTTCTATTGCTGGGTTGTATATCGTGAAACCAGCATGATGGCACGCATCGCGTGGCTCGTGGCCATTCTACTCTTTGGAAACATCGCTACGGCAATCTACATGCTCATCCTCCTCTTCAGATTGCCCATGAAAGCAGGTGGGCGGGACATTCTTCTTCGGCACTCATGAATGCGACTCTTTTGAGGGCTGAAGCACCGCCGAGATTGTTTCAACGCAGACTGATAACTCCATTAAAGACGCAAATCATTCAAGGCATCTCCCCCCGCGCTCTCGCATGGGCTATTGCAGCTGGGATTGTTTCTGGCTTGTTTCCGCTTCTAGTTACGGCCATTGCAGTTGGGTACACCGCAGGGCTCAATCAGCTTGTTCTTCACACATTCAACTGGCTCGTTTATCCTCTGCAGATTCTTGCCATCCCATTTTTCGTTCGCGTTGGTGAACTTGTGTTCAGTGCGGAGCCTATCACTTGTTATGGTTTGCTGTTAATTAAATGCACCCGTGCCGATTCCATGCAGTTTCTACGCGACTTTGGCATGTCTGGAGTCCACGGCGTCGTGGCTTGGCTAATCACAGCACCCTTGCTCCTACTCATCGCAGTCACCATTACGAGACCAATGCTCGAATCAGCTACTCATCGTTGAAAGAAATGAATGCTCTCTCGATTAGTGCAC
>JAACDM010000344.1 GCA_009936795.1 Verrucomicrobiaceae bacterium
CCTAGTGCCGCTTGCTACCCGTAGCTCGTAGTTACCAGCATGGTTGTCGCCGGAGCCTTCACTAGGGTTCTTAGCAATCACCCCATCCCAGGCATTTTCACCAACAGGCTTGACCCAGGCACCAATGGAAATGGCATTGGTAATATTGAGAGACTCTGAGTGCTCCACCAGCACATGCCCACCGTCCGCGAGGAGTAGCGATTGCCCACCCTCACCTCTAGCCGTGTCGTCACTAAACGTCGCGCCATCGACAAGCTCACCATCGTTGCCGTTGTCCGAGCTATCGGCGGCGTCACCGTCGAACGACCATATGCCAACGAAGGGCGGCAGGCTGGGCGTTGGCGTTACCAATGCTAGGATCTCCTCATCCGTTAGGGCCACATCATAGAGGCGCAAATCATCCATCAGTCCTTCAAACCCTTCGACCTCACTGTGGCGAGTCCCAATGGTCATGTGGGCATCCGCAGGGATATTTCCGGCAGGAACCCCCACGCCGGAGAACACCTGTTCCCCATTCACAAGAAGCTCAAGATCCCCTGCTTCAGTGTTGCGCCAAGCAATGTGCGTCCATTCTTTCTCGGGAACAGTGATATCCGTTGATTCCCAGCCGCCTTGATAATAGCTAAGCGTGAGGGGTTCAGCACCGCCCACCGCGTTTCGATCTCCAATGGCCGTTTCAAAAGTATCGCCTCCACGACTGGTGAGCCGTTCAAGACCTGCATTGCCTTGCGGCCCTGCGGGATTGATCCAATAGGCGAGGGTGAACTCGTCTGTATTCAAACTCTCGGTTCCCTCCACACGGACACCCTGGTTTTCCGAGTCTCCATTTGCGAGCACGAGTGATCTACCAACGCCAAGCGCCACAGGCACATCTGTACCGTACGCCGTATCATTCAGAATCATCGTCTCGTTACCTTCAGCCGATTGATCGTCGACGTTGTCATCGAAATTGAGCCAAAGAACGGGCTCGCTCTGTGCATTTGCCAGTAAGGCAAGCAAGAGTGAGGCAAGAAAGATCTTGATAGTTTTGATGATCATTATCATTCGGAGTCTGTTAGTAAGCGAACATTTCAAGGCCTCAGGTTCCACAATATTGGGAGACCTTGACGGTGTTACCAAAAGCCGAGGCAATCGCCAAGCTTCTTTCCTTTCGGAGCAGTCAACTAATCAATGACACCTCGCAAGGGATCAATTCCCCAGCCAACCACTAGCACCGAGCCACTCGGCGATTCGAACCTGCCACTGGTTGACAGGCTGCCCTTTCGGCTTCATTCCAAAGCCGTGCCCGCCCTCGGAATACACATGCAACTCGGCAGGAATCCCCTGCTTCTTGTACTCCGTATAGAGCAAGACGCTACCCATGGCTGTGATGCGATCATCACCCGCATGGATCAAGCAGGCCGGCGGCGTTGATTTCGTGATCTTAAGCTCAGGACGAAAGGTGAACTCATCTTCTTTGAGTGTGAGGTAGGCGGGATAGAAAGGTATCATGAAATTTGGACATTCCGCTGGCGGCAACTGAACAGCGGCCATCACGCAGAGGTGTCCTCCCGCACTGAATCCTAGCATACCGGCTTTATCTGGTACGATCTCCCATTCGGCAGCGTGCGCGCGAACGAGCTTCATTGCCTGGCGAGCATCAGCCAAGGGTGCTTCCTGAGGATTCTCGGGGTCGCGACGTGGAACGCGGTATTTGAGGACGATGCCGGTAACGCCAATCGTGTTCAAGTATTCAGCCACCTGGGTACCTTCATGCTCGATGGCCAATCCTTGATAACCTCCACCGGGGCAGATGATTACTGCAGTTCCGTTTGGGTTTGTCGGCTTGTAGACCGTAAGCACCGGTTCACTGACATGGCTGAGACGCTTCAATCCGTCTTGTCTCACTGTAATCAATTCCTCCTCGGGAACAAAGCCTGACTTTTCAGGTGCTCCGTCCGGCCACACGTCGAGAGCAATCAGCTCTGCAGCATTGATTGTGTAGAACGATGTAAAGGTAACGAGAAGGGAATAAAGAAGCGTCCTCATAGCGAATCGGTCAGAAGGCTTGATGTCATCTATCGCCCAATCCCACGGCCATCGCCTTGCGTCGTGTCAACGGGAGAAATGGCCAGGCGGCAGTACGGAAAAGACGCCCAGGCTTCTCCCCTTTCCTTGGGACCGGCCCACGCTCTTGAGCCCGTTGTCGGGGTAACTTGCCAGGAGATTCTCTTGTCCCCAGCAAAATAGGCGGCCGTCGACTGATTCTGCCAAGTCACAAGATCGCCCGATTGAAACCATTGATAGGTAAAGTTTTCGATAGGAGTCGTGACGGCTTGCAGCAATGGGTCCTCCATGTCTGCAGCGTGTCGCCGCGCTTCTTCCCTGGTCAAGGCCACGCTTTCGACTAGCCCATAGTATTCAATTGAGAGCGCAAGCTTAGGAATCAAATCTAGCAAACTCCTATCTTCCCCCTCCTTAACTCGGGCAGCTTCTTCTTCACAACCAGCAAAAGTTTCCTGAGGCGATGTTAGCGCTGCATCCTCATCTGTAAAGACTTGCGCAGCGAGCGCTCCCGCTTCCCTCGCTGAAACTAGAAGCTGTCCAAGAAGAGGCTGCGTCTCGACAAGTTTTTCATATTGAACAACCAGGGCTCCCGCCTGTTGGAATGGCACCATTGCTAGCCGCCGATTGCCCTCGGCAACCCGCAATAACCGTGCCTCCAACTCAGACTGAGCCATCACCGCACCGGACGGGGTCAAGGCAACAAGAATCCACCACATCTGGCCTATCATGAGAAAAATCGTAAAAAGCCCGGCCACTTGGTCAAGCCGGACCGAGCCGATTCAAACTTACTACCTAAGGGGAGGCCGAGGCCTTGTTCTTCTTGCTCATGGTTTTCCGAGTCTCGGCGCCGACTTTGGAGAGAAAGCCATCGAGCTTTCTCTCGAGATCCTTCCGCACGTCAGGCATCTTCTGAGAAAGATTGCGAGCTTCGGATCGATCCTGAGAAAGATCGAACAATTCCACCTGCTTCTGTTCCCAATGTTTCACCAGCTTGAAATCTCCCTCGCGAATTGCCGATTGAGCCTTCCGAGCCACCGCTTGATGAAAAATCAAGAATGGCCGAGCCCGCGTCACCGTATCGCCACCACAAAGCACCGGCCTTAAACTCCCACCATCAAGTGAATCAGGAAGGGGACTCCGATAATCTGCGAGATCAGCGAGGGTCGGCAGGATATCCAATCCCGTCACTGGCACTCGCGAAAGGCTCCCTTGTTTCACACCTGGACCGACAACTACAAACGGCACGCGAATGCCGCCTTCGTAAACGCTACCTTTGCCATCACGGAGTGGATGATTCAACGGCAACTTCGCCTCAGGAGCCATCGGGATCGCCTCTCGACCACCATTATCGGAAAGAAAGAAGACATAGGTTGACTCCTTGATACCAAGAGACTCCACCTTATCTAACACCTCGCCTACCGCTCGATCGACATCGTCTGTCATTGCCGCAAATTCTGCCATCGTATGCTTTGTACCCGGTGGTCTCGCCTTAGCCCGGGCCATTGCGCCCTTGGAGTAGAAGATATCCAAATGGACCGCATAGTGCGAAAGCTGTACATAAAATGGCCGCTCGGCTGAGACTTGGTTCTCCATGAAGGTTAATGCTCGGGACGTGATCCCTCCAATTAGCTTAGGGTCTGCAGCAACTGCGGGACCGCCCGATCCCTTGCCCCCTCCCGTGTCATTGCCAGTTTTTCCATCACTCACGTCATAACCCATCTCTTCAGGCGAGACACCGTCGAAGCGCGAATCCCATTTGCCAAAGTGCGCTGTTACATAATGTGCATCAACGGCTTTCAACATTCTTGGAATACTGAGCTGTTTCCGGTATTTCGTAGGCCAGCTCTTCTGGTCTTTCTGATAGAGATGACGGGCAGGGGTCTGCCCAACAAGTAAGCTGCGACGGGTAGGACAGCAGAAAGGCGCAGGGGCATAACCATCCGTGAACGACACCCCTATCGAGGCCAGACGCTCTAGGTTCGGCGTTTGGTAGTAGTCGCTCTTGGACCTCGGATCCTTCGGATCAATCTGCAATGATGTCCCCACCCAGCTCTGATCGTCCGTTAGGATCACAATAAAGTTTGGCTTTTCCTCACTATGAGAGTGGCACAAGAGGAAGGCCCCAATGAGAGCAAGAGAAGTAAAGAATCGCATCGCTTGGTTCTATAGTTTCACGTTATTGGCAAAACGTCGAATTCATTCAGGACATTCCTAAACCCACATTTCGATCTGGATTGTCTCTACACATTCTTTATGTCTAGTTCATGGCTTTCGAAACCGGCTTCCTCTATGCGTTTATCTATCTGGCAACAGCACTGGTGGCAGTGTTGGTAGGCAAATGGACAGGGGCAGGTGCAGTTTTGGGATACTTAGCAGCAGGAGCTGCGATTGGGCCATGGGGCCTTGGTTTAATCGGCGGAGCGGAGGGAGAAGACGTCACACACTTTGCAGAATTTGGCGTCGTGCTCATGTTGGTTTTGATTGGGTTAGAGTTACGTCCGAAGATGCTCTGGCGCATGCGCCGTCCATTACTCGGTCTAGGAGGTGGTCAGGTCGCCCTTTCGGCTACCGCACTTACCGGCATTGGACTTCTGTGTGGACTCGATTGGAAAGAAGCCTTGGCTGTTGGCCTAATACTCGCACCCTCCAGTACTGCAATTGTCTTGCAGTCGTTGGCAGAGCGCGGCTTGCGGCGCTCTGATCCAGGGAACGACGCTTTCTCCGTTCTTCTCTTTCAGGATGTCGCCGTCATTCCAATCATCGCTCTGTTACCCCTTCTAGGAACAGGAGGCGCCCATACGATGGAGGATGCTCATAGCTCTGTCGCCTGGCTAGAGCAACTCGGACCAATGGTACGTGCTTTAGTTACCCTCGCCGCCATCATCGCCGTGATTGCCCTGTCCTGGCTAGGCATGCGCCCCCTCTTTCGAGCCGTGGCCGGGACCAAGCAGCGTGAGGCGTTCACGGCTGCCGCGCTATTGCTCGTCATCGGCGTTGCTCTCGTCATGACCAAAGTGGGACTGTCGGCCGCGCTAGGCGCCTTCATCGCCGGCGTGGTCCTGGCCGGAAGCGAGTACCGGCACGAACTCGAAGCAGACCTCGACCCTTTCAAAGGCCTTTTATTGGGACTCTTCTTTATTGGTGTTGGTATGGGAATCGACTTTGGCCACATTGGTAGCAACCTGGGCCTGGTGTTAGGCCTTACACTTACGCTTGTGCTCGCAAAGGGAGTGGTCATCTTTCTACTCGCTCGCTTCAATGGTTCGGACAATGCTGGGGCCTACTTGGTCGCTGCCGCTCTTGCCGCTGGAGGTGAGTTTGCCTTCGTTCTTATCAAAGTGGCGCAAGGCGCTGGAGTCATCGCCGGCACAACCGCTCCTACCGTCGTGGCAGCCGTCGCTCTTTCTATGGCGGCGACGCCTCTCTTGATTCTTCTCTTTGGCCACGCCTACCATCACTCTAAGGCTATTAAAAATAGTAGCAGTGACCTGCCTGAGCGCCAACCTGATGTGACTGATGAAGGCGCGCCTGTCATTATCTGTGGGTTCGGCCGCTTTGGACATACGGTGGGTCGCTTGCTCCGGGGCCAGGGCTTCGCCTGCTCTGTGCTCGACCGTGATGCTGAACAAGTCGATCTTTTACGCGACCTCGGCATCCCCATTCATTACGGAGACGCCGCTCGCCCAGATCTTCTCACTGCAGCGGGAGCTGCTGATGCGAAGGTGCTTGTCGTGGCACTCAAGGATCAGGACGCGGCACTAAAAATTGCGCAAACTGCTCGTGAGTTCTACCCCCATCTCCAGATCTTCCTGCGCGCCCATGGCCGTGTCGATGCTTACGAGTTCATCGATGCAGGCGAGGAACTGATCTACCGCGATACGTTAGACTCCTCTCTCCGCATGGGAACTGACATTCTCAAACACCTTGGTATGGACGAAACCGACGCCACTCGAGCGACCGCGCTCTACCGCAAAGGTGACGAGGCTGCCATGCGAGAGATCGCAGCTCATCGCCACGACCGCAAGCGATTCATGAGTGTCGGTCGCGAAGCCGTGCGCGCCCTCGATGAACTCATGCGCCGCGAGAGCCCCTGTGTCGACACTGACGAAGAACCTAACAAGCCTCAGGAATAGCGGATCCTTGACCCAATAAAGCCACCTAGCACAGCCCCACACACGGCGACACCACATACACGGTGAGCCAACCGACACCATTCGTAGTGAACGGGATTTCCTTCCATCCGACCAGGAACGAAAAGAAGCGTGGAGCCAGGTCGCGAGCGGGATTGAACCCTGCTTGAGTCAGTGGAGCAAAGATGCAAATAAGAGTAATTAGGGTGATGCCAAGAGCGATCGGCACGAGCGGACCGGGGGCCCCTTCATTCTTTCGCGACATGAAGCCGAAGATGGCCAAGGTGAGCAAAGCAGCTCCTAACGCTTCAGCAAAACACGCAGTACTATGGGGCACCATTTGCCGAGTAGCTTTCGCTAGCGGCTTGGCACCGGGATTGGGAAAGTATTCTCCGAAGATCATCGCACTCGCTTCGCTCCCGTGAGATAGATGGCGATGCTCAGTCCGAGCCCCCACACGATGGCGACTTGGAACAGACCCATATTTGCACCCAGGGCGACAGACGTGGCCACTGAACCACAACCAAAGAAGACCAGCAGAAAGGTCCCGAGTAGTTCCCCCTGAATCCAGCTAGCTTGGCGTTCACTCATGACTTTCGTTAGGATTATTTCGAGAATGCCATCCGGTAGCCCGCAGCGTAGGCCTCGAACGTGTTACGAATCAAGTCACGCACTTCTCGGAATACGGCCATGACCTCTTCATCACTGCCTTCTGCCTGAGCAGGATCAATAAATCCCCAGTGATAACGTTTCACGTCTCCAGGAAATATCGGGCACACATTCTTAGCATTACCACAAACCGTCACAACAGAATCAATTGACTCCTCAAGAAAGAGTTCGAGAGACTTTGATTCGTGTGCTGAAATATCAATGCCTATCTCTTTCATTACAGTGATCGCCATGGGATGAACATAGCCCACAGGTTCGGAGCCGGCACTGCGAACCTCAAAGAAATCTCCACCCGCATGACGAAGGATTCCTTCGGCTATGTGACTGCGACATGAGTTGCCAGTACAAAGAATGAGAACAATAGATTTGGACATAGAATGGTTAGGTGATCGTTAGGCTACAGGCAGAGGCTAGCGTAGTTTGGCTAACGGATTTGGGGCAGGCTTGATTGTCATCCACAAGTCGCTTCAGAATGGCAGCGAGTCTTGCATTGTCCTCTTCAAAAGGCAGCGTCGTCTCCTTAGATGGCAGGAGGCTTGCGAGATTGTCGGTTAAGATAGGAGGAACCGGTTCCGTCAGGCGATAGATCATCCCGTTTGCCTCGCGCTCAACGGTGAGCACCCCTAGTCGCCTCATGTAGATGAGAGGCTTGGAAATCTTCACCTGATCTAGCCCAAGCACTTCCATGAAATGGCACCCGCATAGGGGCCCCGCTTCAAGCAAATTGAGGATGCGAGCTCGGCTCGCATCTCCCAGGCACTTGTAACTCCAATAATATTCTTTTTTTAGAATATTAAAAAAAGAATGCAGGTTAAGCGAATCTTTATCGATCAAGACATCCGCTCCCGGGGTTTATTCGCCAGTCCATGAAGAATCTCACAACTACCTGCTTTCTACTCCTAGCCTCGCTCTTTCCTCTTTGTGCCCAGGACGCGGCGCAAACGCCCAAATGGATCTGGGCCGACAAAGACGCCAAATCCGAAACGATCTACGCGCGCCGTGCCTGGACATTAAACAAGCAACCAGACCAGGCGACCCTTTCAATCACCTGTGACAATGGCTTCACGGCATTCATCAACGGAAAGAAGGTCGGCAGTGGTGATGCCTGGGAGACCCACTATAAGTTCAACATCTCCAAGCACCTGAAACCCGGCGACAATGTCATCGCCGTGCAAGCTACAAATGAAGGCAGTGTTGCTGGGCTGATCGCCAGGCTCACCACGGATACGCAAACCCTCGTCACTGATGCCGAGTGGCACGTTTCCGGAGCGAAGCGCGATGGCTGGAAAGCACCCAGTGTGAACACCGAGGACTGGCAAAAGCCAGTAATTGTCGGTAAGTTAGGAGACCGCCCCTGGGGCAACGTGTTTGGCAAGAACTCGTCTGCGGGCGTTACGGCAAGTTCAAAGAGTAAGGCGACCGTCCATCCGAAAGGTTTCCAGGTTGAGATGATCTATGACGTCCCGAAAGGCGAACAAGGCTCCTGGGTGTCCATGGCCATCGATGAAGAAGGTCGACTCTATTGTTCAGACCAAGGAGACAAAGGCATTTATCGCGTGACGATGGCAGACCAAGGCGAGCCAAAGGTTGAGCGGCTTCCACTTGAGATCACGGGGGCGCACGGCCTACTCTGGGCCTTTGACAGTCTTTATGTGTGTGTCAACGGCGGGGGAGTCGCTGGGCGCGGGTCTGGATTGTATCGGATTACGGATTCAAACAGTGATGGCGAGCTCGATGAAATCACTGCTCTCCGCAAGATGCAAGGTGGCGGTGAACATGGCCCTCACGCGGTGGTCCTCTCTCCCGATGGCGAGTCCCTCTTTGTCCTCGGCGGGAACCACACCAAACCACCCGCTCCAGAATCCTCCTCGGTTGTGCCGAACTACGCTGAAGATCAGCTTCTCCCGCGTAGCCCAGATGCCCGGGGTCACGCAGCAAGCATCCGCGCCCCTGGCGGCTGGATTGCCAAGACCGATCCCGATGGCGAAGCCTGGGACTTCTTCTGCTCCGGCTTCCGCAACCAGTATGACATCGCATTCAACTCGGACGGCGAGATGTTCACCTACGACTCCGACATGGAGTGGGATAGTGGCATGCCTTGGTATCGACCCACGCGCATCTATCATTGCACTAGCGGCGCCGAATTCGGCTGGCGTACGGGCACTGGGAAGTGGCCGGCTTGGTATCCCGATGCGCTGCCTCCATCATTAGACATTGGCCCAGGATGCCCAACAGGTGTCATGTCAGGACGCGGAGCGAAATTCCCTGCCAAATATCAGAATGCCATCTACGCTTTCGATTGGACCTACGGAACGATCTACGCAATTCACCTGACCCCGCAAGGGTCCACCTATGCCGCCACGAAAGAAGAGTTCGTCACCGGCGTGCCTTTGAACGTTACGGATGGCGTGATCGGTAAAGATGGAAACTTCTACTTCGCGGTGGGCGGACGTGGAACGAATTCCGCACTCTACCGTGTGAGCTACCGTGGGAACGCTCCGACTGAGTTGGCAAACGGCAGCAACAAGCTGGGCTGGACGGAGCGCAATATTAGACATGAGTTAGAAAAGTTTCACGGTAGGGTAGATTCCAAAGCCGTCGACGCGGCTTGGACTAGTCTTGGGCACAACGATCGCTTCATCCGTTACGCGGCACGTACCGCAATTGAACATCAGCCCGTTTCAGAATGGCGGGAGCGGGCGCTTAACGAGCCTAACCCCCAGGCAAGACTCACTGCGTTGCTGGCGTTGGCACGCCAAGGCGAGAAGAGCGATCAGCCCGCATTGTTGAATCAATTAAGCCGCTTGCCACTCGCAGACATGCCCGAGGCTCAACAACTAGAAGCCCACCGCGTGCTGTCGCTCTGCTTTATCCGCATGGGCCGACCAGCCCCCGAGCTTGCCAAAGCCTTCACAGAAGCAATCCTTCCTTACTACCCGGCTGCAACCGACGCTCTCAATCGCGAGTTTGTCGCCATGCTTGTCTATCTAAACGCACCTGAAGTGGTGGCACGAACCGTGCCTCTGCTAGATCAAGATGCCGTCAGCCTCGAAGAGATCGAGTTTGATGATGCCCTTCTAAATAGATCCAGAGGCTACGGCGGCACCTTTCTAAAACAGAAAGAGAGCAATCCACAACGACAGCAGATTCACTACGTCTATGCCTTAAAGAACGCGACCGAAGGATGGACACCTAAGCTGAGGAAGGACTACTTCACGTGGTTCGCCAAAGCACGGAATTTCAAGGGTGGCGCCAGCTTCGAAGGCTTTATTGAGAATTTCCGCAAAGAATCCCTAGAAAAGATCTCTGACCCAGTCGAACGCGCTGCCATGGATGCCTTGAGCAAAGCAGAAGTCCGCCTCGTTCCTGAAGGCTTTGAACAAGCACGCAAAGAAACGATCGGCATGCTCGCGAACATGAAGTATAACAAAGACACCTTAATAGCTAAAGCAGGCAGCAAACTCGCTCTCGCGGTTATCAACGATGATCCCATGAAGCTAATGCATAACTTGGCTTTGTTAGCACCTGATAGCTTAGAGAAGGTTCTCAAAGCTTCGATCGATATCGGCCCCGAGGCCATCGAACAGGACTTCATTCCCACGATCCCCGAAGTGCTTGCATCGACGCCGCAGATCGCACCCGGACGTCAGTATGTGCTGTATATTGACGTGCCAAAGACGCCTGGTGAGTATCCCTACGTTTGCACCTATCCAGGACACGGCCAGCTCATGCGCGGCGTCCTGACCGTCACGCCTTAGTCTGTAGCGGCAGTCTCGACAGGAGGCACCAGGGCCAAGATCTTCTGGCCTTCATTCCACTCACACGGGCGGTTCGGAGTGATGAAGTGAAGGCTCTCTCCATCCGCCTCGATCATGAACATCACGACCGCTTCCTCACCGTAGAGTTTCCGAAACTCCGATTCATTGAACTGATCGGACACGCGTGTCTTCTTGAAGACAAACCCGCGTTCATGAAGAGTTTCCAGGTAGGCAAAGCTGGGCCTGCCTTCAAAAGGATACCGCGCTTGGAAATCTTGGCTCATGTGATCGCGCTCTAACTTATCAGGCTTATCTTCAGTCGAGAGTTGAAAGATGTTTCGGCGACCAAAGCGATGCGAAAACTCGTGGGCAGCTAGACTATTGCTCTCGTCATTTGGTGTCACCGCTAGCAATCTTCCGATCCCAGCGAGATTGAGCTCCTCGACGACCGACTCGGACACGATATTGCCGCGGGTGGCGTTCAGCCCAGCGAGCCTCGCCTGCTTGACGTTCTCTTGGTTCGTATCGACCAAGAGGACGCTGACACCTTCTTCATGCAACGTCTTCGCGAGTTGTCTCACCCACGAACTCGCCCCGGCAAAAAGAATGCCTACGCGATTCCGGCTCGCTAACTTGAGACGCCGAGCGATCGGTTTAGCGAAGAGACCGTAAATTGCCACCGTTCCCACAATAACAGTGAAAACGACAGGCACTAACTGATTCGCCTGCTGAACAAACACCGCGGCACTTGGATCTGCTTCATCTGCGGTCTTTAGCAGTTTGAGAGCAAACACCGTGGTCACCGCAGCGGCGACAATTCCTCGAGGTGCCAGCGCGCTCAGAAGAATCTTCTCGTTCGTCGGCAGGCGCGTCTTCCACATCGAAAGGAACACGCAAACCGGCCGCACCAGAAGAATGAGCCCGAGCGTGAAGACGGGCGCTCGCCAGCCAAGCTCAGAGATCTGCGCCCAACTCACGCGCCCACTGAGCACGATGAACAGCGTCGAAATCAAGAGCACTCGAAGATTCTCTTTGAACTCGATGATGTGCCGGACACGTGCCCGGTCTTGATTCGCCAAATAGACACCAAAGATCGTTACAGTCAGCAAGCCCGCCTCATGCTGGAGGGCATCAGACGCCGTGAACAGAACAGCCACGACTACTAACAGGAATACACTGTGCAGATAATCTGGAATCGCATAGCGCTCTAACAGTCGCGTCACCACCAAGCCAGCGACATAGCCAAAAATCACACCGACTGCGATCGTCTTTCCCAAAGTTAGTGCCACATCAACAGCAGCCACTTTCAGACTCACCGCGCTGACCACTTCAAAAACTAACAGAGCAAACGTCGCTCCGATCGGATCAATGACAATCCCCTCCCACTTCACAACCGAAGCCACCCGAGGAGACGGCTGAATAACTCGCAGGAGCGGTGCGATTACGGTTGGGCCAGTCACGACAAGAATCGCCCCCAAAAGACTCGCAATCCCCCATTCAAAGCCAAGGATGAAACGCGCAATCAGGGTCGTGAGTATCCAGGAAATCACCACTCCCCAAGTACAGAGCCGAAGCACTGGTGTGCCCGCTTCCTTGAGCTCCTTCAATTTCAAACTTAGCCCCCCCTCAAAGAGAATGATGGCTACCGAGAGCGACACGATCGGAAAGAGCAATGACTCCGGAATAATCTGGTCAGGCCGCATCCACAGCTCACCAGCGGCAAAGCCAAAAGCGAGGAGGAAAAGAATCGAGGGCAACCCCAACCGCCACGCTAGCAACTGCGCCGTAATACCGAGAGCAAGAACCGCAGTCAGGTAGGAAAGCGTCTGATCCATAGAAGAGCAAACCCATCGAAGAATGGGAGCGCGTCAAGAGATAGTCCCCAGCCTACCACCAAGAAGAGTGGCGATTGCGGAACTTACACCCTAGCGCTATTGGTAGGTGATGACGAATGGGTTTCATCAGCTCCTCTGTATGCTCGGCATCATCAGTTTCCTGGTGGGCTTCAGCATGCGGCGCCAGGTGGAACGACCGCCCGCGCCCGAAATCGTTGATTATGATCCCCGCGTCCCTCCCGAGTTGCGAAAAGCAAATGCCAAAGAGTTCGCCGAAGCGTACCGACACCACACTGATCCTGACACCTTCGAAATCACACATCTTGCCTCCAAAGAGCACGCACTCTGGCAATGGATCGAACTCGATGGCGAGAGCGCTCTTTCCCATGCTACAGAATGTCACAATGGCGCTCGCTGGCATCTAACAGACTCTCCGAACTCGATACTCCAAAGGTGGGCATGGCGAGCACCAAAGACGGCCATGCGGGCCGCCCTTCAGATCGAAGATCGCCAGGAACGCACACAGACTCTTGGTGCTATCTTGGATCGCCTCGCCCAGCTTGGAGACCTCGATGCCGCCATCGCCACAGCTTCGCAAGTCGACGAACTGAACAAGACCGGACGTCAGTTTCTTGAAGCATGGGCCTTGCAGGATTCCGAAGCTGCGGGCAACTGGTTTGGTCAACTACGCCACCCGGAAAGTGGCGTCGGCATCGGCTGGTCGCACCAACTACCCACGGGCATGGTTCTCCACGCGTTCGCAACGCTGGAGGATGACTGGGGGCGCCAAGCCGCAGAAGATCGCGATGTCATCAGCGTGCTTACTCAAATCCTCGAAGGAGAAGCTCGTGAATCTCCCAAAGTGGCGCTGCAATGGCTAAGTAAGCTCTCCCCTGCTCTTCTCGATCAAGGTGTGATCAATGGTGTCATCCGAGGCTGGGCATCACACTCGCCAGAGAAAGCACTATCATTCATCGAAAACTTGCCGAACAATTTCAGCTTCCTAGAAACAAAATTGGTCGATCTCTCATATGTCGGGAAAATCGAACTGGCCCGCGCCTGGTCTCAAGCAGATCCGAAGAATGCCGCGCGCTGGATTCTTGCATTAAGCCCAGAGACACAGAAGCCCTTGCTAGATGTCGCCGCAAAACACTTCGTTAATCACGATCTCGCATGGGCGAATCAGATTTTGCAGACAGACGAAGAAGAACATCCTGTTGTCGTGGGAGAATGGGTCAACCAGCTTGCCAAAGAAATGCCCGAAACGGCTGCCGCACGTTTGCTAGATCACCTCGAAGACCCCGCCTACGTGGGCTCCTTCGCGGAGCTCGCTCAAACCTGGCACGGGATCGATAGCGAACGCTGTGCTCGCTTTGTCACCAACCTGAATCCAGGACCAAACCGAGATGCCGCAGCTAGCGGCATTATTAAGAAGCTTCTCGAGTCTCCAGAGACGGATAATCTTGAGTCTGCACGCAGTTGGCTCGCGACCCTCCAGCCTGGTGCGCCCCGAACAGTGCTGGTCACGAATCTCGTAGAAGTATGGACAAAGATCGACCCTAAGGCTGCTCAAGAAGCTCAAACGAGCCTCAAAGAAACGAACCCAGAGAGGCCACAGCCGTGAAACGCGTCTCAGAAATTGCCCTCGTGGCTTTGACTTTCAGCACCCTCGGTTGGTTCTTTGGCGAACCCATCCGACAAGTCGCCAACAACCTTCTGCCTTCATCGCTCGGAGGGACTTCGCTGCTTCCTCAAAATCGCTTACCGTCAGCCTGGTATTGGAAAGAAGAGCTCAGCGCAGTCATTACCAACTGGCAAACCGCTGAATCCATCGAAGGGTTTCGACAAGACTACGAAATCTATCAAACCTACCAGCCTCCCGTGCGCTCATACGCCCAAGCCCGACTGATCGCGGACTGGCACGAGTTTAACGACACCGATCTCTTGAACTTCGGCCTCGTATGTGACGATCCCACTTTCGTCGACAAGATCTTGCAGCTACGCTTTCAGATAGATCCAGAAAACACCCTGTCATTAGTATCTGCGCTCGCCCGCGATGACTCAGAGCGCCTGCACTTTCTGAAAGCCTGGCTCGTTCAAGCAAGCGATGGTGACCGGAAGCGCATGCGCAACCTGATCGTTGAGCACCGCCTCGCGTCCTCAAATGACGATCCCTTACTGGCCTTCGCCGATTCGGCTGAGCAGCTACCACCGGCTCCGCCCAAGGACACAGCGACAGAGCCCACGACCTCGGGTGAAGACGTCCGTAAACATTGGGTATCTCACAAAAAAATCTCACTGCTAGAGGCTTCATTTAGATCCTGGATGAAGCAAGCCCCTGAAGAGGCTCGGAACTGGACCGCCAGTCAGGAAGATCCCGCTCTGCTCGACCTTTGGAGACTCTGTCAGGTTGAACATCTTATAAAAGCACCAGGCAGCACTCCTCGATCCGCCTACAAACTCAGTTTGGAAATCGCTGAGACCTCTCTTCAGAAACGCGCCGTAGAGCTTTCTCTTGGTCACTGGCTTCTAGTCGACCCCCAAGGAGCCATTGCTTCCATCACTGAGGCTCCACTTGAAGAAGCTGAACGAGAACAGCTCACCCAATGGGCAAACTCAAAGAGTCGCCTGCTTGATGTGATCTCGGCTGCGGCCTCCAATTAGCACTAACTCGTAGCGTTTGCTTCAGCGAGAGCCCCCTTTGATCCGCTTCTAACAATACGCCGGCTACAACACCCTTAACGCTGACGCGCCTGGCGCATGACCGCTTCCACGTCTTGCTTCAGCTTAGCCTGATCTGCCTTTGAGAGATTCGGCAGGATCTTAGGCAACAATGCGCCTACAGCTTGATTGCCCGGCGCCGCTCGCCACAGCTGCATGCCCTCGGTCCGTGCCAGTTGCCATTCCTTCAAACTAATGCGCACTTTCAGGAGATCGATTCTGATTGCTAGGTCACGAGGATTCAGGCGTACACTTTGGAGGAGAAGATCACGAGCTTCAGTAAGTTTATTCTGTTTCACTCGAGCAACCCCCAGCGCTTGAAGAGCCCGACTATCATTCGGCGCAAGCTTCGCTGCTCGCTCAAAATAGGGCACCGCTTCAGTAATCTTGCCAGCTCTGCCATAGTGCGATCCAAGCCCAGAGAGTGCCGACAGGTAATTTGGATCAAAGACCAATGCCCGTTGATACGCATCCACCACGCCTACCTCATCGTTCTGCAAGCGGCTAAAGTCGACAAGATGCTCACACCACAGCGTTAGGCGAGACGTCGGCACACTACGTCGCTTGGGCGGAAGATTCGTCTCTCGATCAAGCTGATCACGCAGGTAACGCTGCCCATACGCCAAGTAGCCCTCCCTCTTCCAGGCGATGAGTGCATTGATGAGATCCGAAGGAGGCAAGTCTCGGATCCATTGCCCTTGGAACGGCAGATCTTCTTGTCGCACACGCTCTGGTGATTTCGCAAGCGCAGGGACGTCCGTGATAATTTGAGTGGTGGTGATTGCACCTCGGTAAATGAAAGCTAAACGATCCTGCGCGTCGGCTAGGAAACTAGATGGAAGCGGCAACGGCCGTCGCATGCTCAAGAACGACCGATGAAACACATCGAGCGCTCCAGCTTGGGTGGCATCGATCACACGTGCACCGAATGGAGCCTTCACCTTCTTGAGAAGCTTGCTCATCGCTTTGGACTCTTCTTTGGCCGTGACGCCTTCAGCAGGCACGGCTAGCACTTCGACTTCGATTCCCTGTTTGCGAAGCGTGCTAGCAGCCTTGGCCAGTTCCGCCAACTCCACGGCACAAGGCTGGCACCACGAAGCAGCAAATAGGTAAAGCTTACCTCGCTTCGTGGCAGCCGACTTGGGTTGCTTTTGAATGATTGCACCCGTCACCTTCGGCATGAGAACCCGCGCAACCAATGCCGTGCGGGAAGCTCCGCTCCAAGGCTCCACTGTCACGTCGCTGCTGGCGAGGGCTGGTTGAGAAACGGGCGTAGCCTCAGTCGGTTTCCCTGCTCCCTGACGCACATGCCAACGCTTGTTGGCCGTGAGTTTTGCGAAGTTCTCGGTCTTGCCATCGGGCCAATGAACCGTCAGGACCATGGATCCCGCCGTTTCGGCACCAAGACCAAAGTGGATCCACGCACTGTTCTGAGTGAGAAAACCTTCGCCACATCGACGGGTTTGATAGAGTCTGCGTCCCGATGGCAAAGTCAGTTCGAGTCGAGCACCGATAGCATCGCGATTGCAGGTCATGCCCTCAAGACGAACTTGTAGGGAACTCGCGCCTGCCTTTGGGAGATCATTGCGGAGTAGACGCAAGCGAGGGGCAGTCCGGTTCGTTAGCCACACATCGAGGTCACCGTCTTGATCCCAGTCAACCATGGCAACGCCACGCGTATCATCATTGACTCCGAAGCCGCTCAGGAAACTCGCGTTGGCAAATTTGCCAGGCATGCCATCACGGCGATTGCCGACATTGAGGAAGAGACTGTTGCGCTCACGCCCTGACAGCGACTTCCCGCTAAAGAGCAGTTCTGACATGGCGGCATAAGCCAGTTTATAGGCCATGACGCCATCTGTGGCACCACCCATCTGATCCGGTGATTGCGACACCACGCGCCGCCACATGAAACTTCACAAATCGTCTTCTTCAGGGCCCGTAATGAACCCGTTCCCCACGAGGGAGTCAAGCCTCCCATCGTTGTTGATATCCGCCATCTGATGCCCCCAAGCCCAGCGGCCTAACGTGATCCCCGTGGCTACACTTTCATCGCTGAACGTCCCATTACCACGGTTGATCAGAAGGGTATTGCCTCGCGCAAACCGTTGATGACTCGCGATCGTTTCCGACTGACGGCCTTGCTTATACTGAGGTTGAAAGGCAATCCGGTTTCCGGCACCTGAAAACATGTTGCTCACTTGGAGATCCATCAAGCCATCGCCGTTCACGTCGCCCCAAGTGGACGCCATGCCAGGCGACCGGTCCTCGACCCCAGCTTGGCCCGCAATGTCCGTGAACGTTCCTTGGTAATTTTGATAGAAGTTGTTTGTTCCGAAATCATTCGCTACGTAGAGATCCATCCAACCGTCTTTGTTCACGTCCTCCCAAGAGGCCGCAAAGGAGAAGCGGTTGTTATTTTTACCCAGGCCAGCCGTCACTGTCACGTTGGCAAATTTCCAATTACCGCCATTTCGAATGAGCGCATTGGCGGCGCCATTGTTAGCATCGTCCCAAGGTAGTGGCACGCCATCCTCACCAAAGGTAGAGAAATCCCGCCCGTAACTGCAGGCATACACATCGACAAAGCCGTCGCGATCATAATCAGCAGCGGCCAAGCCATGCACACGAGCAGCCGCAGTTACAGAGCCCCCCTTTTTAAAGGTCGCTTTGCCGTTATTCTTCATGAAGAGCAATTGATCTTCTAACGCAAGCACCAAATCCTGATCCCCATCATTGTCCAGGTCGGCAAACAAGGCAGCACGGCTGCGATCCAGGATGTTAAGGCCCGACTTTTCTGTAACATCTACAAGCGTTCCATCCGCCTGATGAAGCAGGAGACGCTTGGGCAATCCTCCAGAATCTGTGTAAAGGAGATCTTCCAAGCCATCGCCGTTCACATCGCCAAGCGCCATCCCATTGATGCCGCCCGGCTCAATGGAGAGAGACGTTTCCAACCGCAAACGCCAGTGATCAATGCTATAGCGCAATTGCTCTTTCCAGGCCGTCGTCTCACTCAGCGCCGCCATGGTGACATCGCTAAAGAGCGGCTTGGTTTCTGTCGCGTGCACTTCTTCGAACTCTGCCAGCACAAGGCTATCCATGTGCCATGCGCTGCTTGCATCATTGCGAGACCAATTGATCTTCCTAGTAATATTCTGTTGCACAAATCCTTGGTCACGGGCGGCCCCAGTCACATCGACATACACTCCTGAGATCCCGCGATTGCCCTCCATGACGACACGAAAGATCTTGGTGTGAATGTCCAGTGGCTCTTTAGGATCGAACGGCTGAAACCATCCTTCGACCGCCTTCTTCAAGTCCGTCTCGGAAGCCTCCTGACTGATCGCTCCTTGAGGTCGGCGCACGACGAAACCTCCGGCCAGTCGCATTTCTGTGAGACTCGAAGGTCGCATCTCTGCCACCCCAATCTTGGGGCTGATCTCTTTGACAATCTCTGCATCCCACGAACGCTCTGCCAATGGAGCCACCCAATAGTTGACCAGCGGCTTGATCGCATCGTGAAAGACTTCGCTCTCCCAGCCATCGGCAGCGGCGTCCACACGGCTAAGCTCATCCGCCAAAAATCCGTCCTTGGAGGCCTCCACTGTACCTGGCACTTCCGCTGCTGGCGGCGCTGCCGTTACCGGGCTGAAGACAAGGAGGACGGGGGCTCCGAACAAAACAAAGAGCTTCATGATGACCAAAGTCCATCCGAATTCAGCCAAGGTGTCAAATACCACACAAGGATTGTCGATTCCTTGAGATGGAGTAGACTTGAACCGTGAAACCCGTTGTCCATCTAGTGCTTCTAGTCCTCGCCTTCTTAGGTGGAATGGCCCTGGAGCGGCGCATCAAGACAACGGCAGCGGCCGAGCATGAAGGCCCAATCGAGGTCGCGGCTCCGGGCCTCGACCTCGAAAGAGGAAGATCAGGGGAGGACGAAAACGAATCGGATAGCAACGAGCACACGCCAAACATCGATGTTCAGAGCACGCCTACGCTAGCCTTCTTGCTTTCGTTATCAGAGCAACGCGACAAGCATCGTGCCCTCGACAACGTGCCGCCTGGCAAGCTCGTCGCCATGCTAGATGAGTTACGAAATTCCAACGACCAAAGTCCCGAAGCACGAGTGCTGAAACGCGTTCTCTATGATCGCTGGGCAAACGATCAGCCTCTCGCTGCCCTCGAGCATGCCATGACTTACGAGACGAATCCACGACTCAAAGAGCAAGTCATTCACCATGCTTTCGCGAGACTCGCGGAGCGAGACGTTGCTAGCGCCTTGGACGCCTACAGCGGTTTGGAGACTCGTCGCCAACGTGAAGAGGCCATCAGCGCAATGACCCACCACACGACTTTGGATGGCCTGCCATTCCTCGCAGACTTTTTTATGAATGACACTCAGAACGCCCCCATCGAAGCCCTCTTCAGAGTGTGGGCGGAAAGAGATCCGGGCGGCGAGGGTATCCTGGACTTGGCCGCGACAGGAGGCACACGCGCGGTTCATGCTGCCTTGGAAGGTATGGCGATGAGCGACCCAATCAGCGCTCTTCCCATGGCGAATCAGCTTGGTCCCGAAGGAATCCGAGTAGCGCTCGATGCCATTGCCCATTCTGATCCGAGACTCGCTGCTGCAGCGTTCGACGCTGTAACGACAGACGAACTTCCTCTAGGTCGTCAGCGCAACGATCTTGCTAGACAGATTGCCCACCGAATGGCCCAAGAGGACATTCAAAGTGCCTTGGCCTGGACAGACACCTTGGATCCCGTAGCCAGGCGTGAAGCGCTCCGGGAGGTTTCCCAGGAGTGGGCCCGACAGGACCCTAAAAGTGCCGCCGAGTATGCCCTCACCCTATCAGACCCTCGTCAGCAACGTGATGCGGTCTCAGAGGCTACTCATCACTGGGCTCGTGATAATCCTGGTGCCGCGTTAGAATGGGCCAATAACTTGGAAGGCGACACGAGCCTTGCCGCCATGCGCGGTGTGATCGGCACCATTGCTGACAATGATCCCCAAGCAGCGGCCAACATGATCGGTCAGATGGATTTCTCAACGGCCCCCGCAGACGCCTACAGTGACATGGCGGGGGATCTCGCCTCTCATTGGAGTCGGTTCGACCCAGAGGCTGCAGCGAACTGGGCGCAGACCTTGCCTGAAGAGAACGAAGCCCAACACCACGCTTTTGAACGCGTGGCCGATCATTGGGTCGAGCAAGATAGCTTAGGAGCCTCCGAATGGGTTGGCAGTCTTCCTGAAGGTGAACTTCGCGATATCGCCGCGCGGCGATTGGTCGAACACATCGCTCCCAGCGATCCAGACACTGCTTACCAATGGGCACTCAGCTTGAGCGATCTCGGTCACCAGACGGAGATGCTGCATGAAGTCTTCGAACAATGGCAGGAACGCGATCCGCAGAGTGCCGAAGCGACCCTAAACGCGGCCCCTATTTCTAATGAACAACGCCAGGAAATCGGAGAGCTCTTTAGAAACGATCCCTAGCAATGGCGCTACTACCTAGTCTTAATGTCGCTCCGGCTTCCAGCCGGAGTCTTGGGCTGGATGCCCAAGCGACCCAACAGAATGGCTGATGCTCTGGTGTTTGCATGGAGCGTTAGGGGCTTACCGCGATTGGGAATCGATCTTTCCAGGCGCACGCCACGTCGATCTCTGGTCGACTAAGCCAGGAACGGACTTGGCAAACTGGGCCAACCAGTGGGTCACCACCGTGGCAGAGGAAGATCCCCATCCGCAACTCGTGGGTTACTCCATGGGCGGCAGGCTTGCGCTGCATGCCTTACTCGCAGCACCAACACTTTGGGAAAGCGCCACCATTGTGTCTGCACATCCAGGCTTGCGCTCTGGTCGTGCCGAACGACGTGTTCGTGATAAAGCTTGGTTAGCCCGCTTTCAACGGGAACCGTTCCAAAACGTGATGCGCGATTGGAATGCGCAATCCGTCTTCAGCAAGGAATCTGGTCCCCCGAATCCCAAGCAATTTGAGCCGAGGATGGCGCGTTGCTTCCAACAATGGTCTCTTGGAAACCAAGAACCACTCTGGGAACAGTTAGATAACATTACTTGCCCTGTGCAGTGGATCTGTGGCGAGTTGGATACCAAATTTAGCCAACTCGGTCGCGATGCGGTCGCGATGCTGCCGCAGGCCACGTATCTGAGTACGCCGTCCTGTGGGCATCGCGTTCCTTGGGAATGGAGCGACTTCGCATCACATCTTGCACTCTCAATGTAGCGCCTTGAGTTCGGACCCTGTTCCCATGATAACCGCACTCTTGCGCAAGTGATAGTCGCGTCCAGCAAATTGCAAGGCGTAGGTCATGGCATCCGCAAGAGAAACATTGGTGAGGTCTAAATCGATTTTCGGAGCACTACTGAGTCGTGCGTCGAGTTGCCGTTGCTCAAGATTGTCGAGGGCCGCGAGTTGACGACCATAGTCTCTGCGCCAAGCATCGTACTCAGCCATCTTTCTCCGCTAGTCCATCAGTGAGTCTTGCTTGCTCTCCCGGATAGCCTGCGCAAGAGCGAGTTCGTGCTCAGCCATATCAAGCTTCGTCCTAAGGGTCATCCGCATCCTTTTTACCTCTTCAGCAATCCTCTTTGGCTGAATCTCGACCTGGCGCTCCGCCTTCACAACCTTAAGGGAGGCCTCGGTCAAACCAGAAAAGCCTGGAGGCCTTCTAGCTCCGCCTCTGCCCGAACGTAATCTTTAACTGCTGAATCGAAAAACGGATAGGAAGGCAACTCGGTCCCATAAAACCGAATCAGCCCAGCACCGTCCAGACCCGAGAATTTCTCGATCGCGTCTTTGACACTTGCTGACTTCAGTTCCACCGCGTCTAGGGCCTCTGCGTCTAGTTTCTCTTGCAGATCAGGATCAGAGACTTCGTACGCGATCGTCGGTGTACGCCAGCCAAGTTTGGCAAGCGTCAGATAAAAAGCGGTGACGAGGACAACACGGCTAGCATTCGGGCGTTTCCACGGTTTCGTTTTCATGGTCGGTGCGAGAATGTTGGTGAGACGTTGTTTCAAGGCGTTCTGGCGAGTAGGAACCACAGCAAGAGCCAGCGGACAAAACAGAGATCGGTGCGTGTGTTTGGCCGCCTGCAGTAAGAATTCCGCATAGGAAACGGCGGATTTTTCGCGTTCAATACAGCTTCATCACAGGACTTCTCCTGAGCGAGGCGCAAGCGCCTCATGGCCAGCCAGGCTAGCGGATTTACCCAATGCAAGCAGAGCGCCACTTGAGCTAGAGCGAGCCATCGCTGATCATTCTACGCAAGGCGTTGACACTCGTGCTGGAGGGGAAAGGAGCGCTCTGCTTCGGGGTAATTCTCATAAGCCTCTGGGATCATAATGACAGGACGAATAAGCCCCCTGGTCATGGGCACTCGCACTCGCACTCGCCGCAAAATACGTAAGGAAACTGGACAAGTCTTTGATAGAGATTCTTGCCACCTTAACGGAGCTTCACGGCTACTTCTTCGCAGACGATGCAAGAGAATCTGGCTAACAAACAGGCGGAGAAGAAGCAAGCTAG
>JAACDM010000345.1 GCA_009936795.1 Verrucomicrobiaceae bacterium
GGCAGCGCACTCGACCTCTTTGGAGGGGCCGGGGCGGCATATACTGATTGTGTCAGTTGGAACAAAAAGACCTTCCCAGTAACAGGGGGCTGATGTCCTAGTGTTCCTTCTCGGTAGAGATGCGGAGGCGTGAAGAGGCTGATTACCGGGCGATACGAATCCGCAGAAAGCCTGGTCTGTCTTCCTCTGAAGTCAGCTCCCAAGTGCTGCGTGCGGTATCGCCCTCGACCGAGGTTTCTGGTGGTCCAAGATCGAGCGTTGTCCATGTGACCAGATCAGTCGACTGTTCGACGCCTAGATCGTTAGCCAAGCTGGCGATATGCTGTTGGTGCAGTCGATAGGAAGTCGAGGAGACTGCTTCGATTTGCGGATGATAGCCGGAATCTGAATCATTCGGGTCGGAACCTAGCAAAGATTCAACGAGGTCGTTCAAGCCGTCATTGTCAGAATCCTTGCTCGCCGATGGCGTCGTGGCACTGCTGCCGTCGACGGTATGCGTTCCTGGAGAGCCGCCTTCTGCCGCTGAGAGTTTCCAAGCACTAGCGTCTTGAGCATCTGCTATGTTGGCCCAGACAAGGCTGTGACCTTGGCCGTCTGCTTCTGCAGGCCAGGATTCCCCGTCGTTGTAGTTCACATCGACAATGTCTTCGCCGGCTGAGTTCTCAAGTGTCACGCGTTCGCCATCATTGCTCAACTTACCTGTGTAGTGGCCGAGAATCAGGGCTTCATCAATGTCGCCATGACGATGTGCAAAGCCCTCACGATTCTTCACGAGGAGGACAGACTCCAAGGGCGCGAGAAGGCGTTCGTGTGGTGAGAGCGTATTGAAATCAAATTGAATACCACGGGAGAACTTTGCTCCGCTCAAGTCAATGGTTGATGCGCTGGTATTGGTGAGTTCGAGGTATTCGAAGACGCTGCTTGTCTTGAATCCGCTGAATTCTTCTAGCGGGGCGGGATCCGTTGGGTGATACATGATCTCTGACACGATTACATTCTCGAATGAGGCCACTTCATGATCTAGGAGGTAGGTACGGGAAGCTCGGGGTGACCATGTATCGCCGTCGCGTAATCGAGTCTGGATAGTCATGGTGCTATCGACGAGAATGGGACCTTCGTAGGCCTTGGCGACTGGATTGAGTTCCCCGCCTCTTATTCTCGGGTCAGAACCGTCGGTGGTGTAGTAGATGGTTTCCTGTGGATACTTGTCACGGTCGAAGAGGCCACCTTTGTGCGGAATGATTTCAATTTCAGTAGCACTAGTAAGAGCTCCTGGAGGAGTGCTAAGGTTGGGTGCACGGTAAATCTTGTTATCGACGACGATACTTTGGTCATCCATCCAATCCAGACGATCCAGGAACCATTCCTTGAGATAATCGATCTCGTCTTGCCAAGCGTCCACGCGTGTAGAGGCGGATGGGTTCGGCCATTGTCGGGTGCCTAGGAATGGGTATTTGCGGAAATGCCGAGCTACAGGATTTTGAACACTGTCGGGCTCGCGATTGCCGACGGGTTCGGTGTAACCGTCTAACAGTGTTTCTACGTGGCCGTCAATAGTCGCGAGTACGGCTTCGTCTGATAGGAAACTGTGGCGCATATGCCAGTAACGATCCCAGTGGGCCAGGTGATACTCAGGATCCTTGTGCAGATCTGGATACCAGATCTGTCCATGGCCGTTCCGGTTGTCGTAGAGCCATCCATCCGTGCGATCACCGGTGGCGTAGTCGGCGTTGCCGAGCGAGATATTAAAATCCCAGAGTGGGCCGGCACGTAGCTTGCCGTTCCGGTCTTTGTGCCAATAGGTGCTGAAGACGTAGCCGTCGACCTGTCTCGTGAGTTCGACGAACCACTGGGCATCGATGAACGTGCTGACGTCGATGTACTTTCGATAGCCTTTCGTTGGGTGGTCGAAACTGTCACTCACCAATGCCTGCTCGAAACTGTTCAGATAGCCTTTGATGTAGTCGAGCTGTTGTGGGTTGAATCGATCCGGATCGAAACTCTGCAGTCTGGTGATATTCCTTACCGTGGTGCTCCAGTTGTTCTTGCCGCTGTCATCCTTGTCTTTTCGGATAATGTAGCCGCCGGTAATCTTGTTTGGGTCCGTGGTGTCGAAATTCAGATTCTCGATAGGGACGCGGTTGCGGCCCCGTTTGATCTTCTCCATGAGCAGGTAGATGCCCTGATAGGCATCATACCCCAGAGCATCGCCGTCTCCGCTTTGAATAAACAGTTCACAGAACTCTGCTCGCATGGAAGTGCCGTCTGCACCGCGAAGTTTGCGCATCCAGTCGAAGATGAGCTTATTCCGCATGAGTGATTTCTCGCTCCACGGGCCATAGAGAGCCCAGTCAGAATCGGCGGGCATTCCTAGTAAACTCACATCGTTGTCATCGCCATCCTCGTCTTGGATTTCTAATGCGTAGCTCTTCTGCCCGAAGCCAGCGGAACTTTCGCCACGCAGATGCACGCCGCATGGACCAGCGTATTCCTGTTCCGTGGTGCCGAGAGTGGTGCGCTTGGTTTCACCATCGGGTGAGGTCACGCTGACAAAACAAGATTTGAAGTCGCGGCCGTTGTTGAGATTCTGACCCTGAGAATCAATGACGATGACGGGTAAATTTGATTCGAAGGCTTGGCGGGTTTCTGCAAACGAAGTCATGGAGTCGTCCATGACAACGAATCCCCGCGTCTTCAGTCGGCTAGATAGGTGCCCAGGAAGAGTTGCTTGGGCCGTGATGATTTGAGTTTTACTGATTGTGATAGGCCCGGTATAACTTGGAGTAAAGAGTGAGGGTGTTTGGCCATCGAGGGAATAGCGAATCTTGGCTTCTGGATGATTGGGAACCTCCATGACCAGCTCCACACTCCCATTGATGAGTCCTCCTTGGTGCGAGAATTGCACACCCGGAGTGAGTCCCATGGTGGAGGGCGAGGTGTTGTTCACCTCGTTTGGAGTGGCTGGAAAGAAATAGCCTTCTTTGCCGCTTCTGACACCGAAGGAGACATTCTTCCCCAGGGCAGGGTAGGTGAGGGCATGAGCGACCGTTTGATTAGGCTCTAACAAAGCCAGATAGCCACCGGAGTTTTCTAAGACAAAGTCTGCGTGAGGCCGGAAGGCCGCCGCAGCGCCTTGTCGATTCTTACCAGAGGCAAAGATCAACTGGACGGTATTGGGCTCCAGGACCAGATCACGAATTGTCCACGCTGTAGCTGCTGCCTCGCTTGTGGTGACTAGCCAGCCTTCGAGGTCTACCGCGCTGTCGCTTGTATTGTAGAGCTCGAACCAGTCTGGCTCGTCGGTGTCTTCGTCCTCGTACTTGGTATTCTCAGTAGCGATCTCCGATAGGAGGACTTGCCCATGCATAATGGCAGGTCCGAGGATGAGAAGACATAGGAACGGAAAAAGGCGTTTCATAGCAACGCCAATCTATTCAAGGCCGATCGAGGTTGTCGATCAGTGAAATCATCTTGGCGCTCTACGATCGGCGGCGTCTCGCCAGGCTTGTTAGCCCAAGCAAGACGAGGAGTGCTGAACTCGGCTCGGGAATGACATTCGAGATGCCTGCCGTGTCATCGGTGCCAAGACCAAAGCCGCCGATGGCCCAATCACCATTTCCATCGGTTAACCGGAATGCATGGCCTGGAACAAAGTTTCCATCTGGTCCCACGGCAGCCCCTCCTAAACCATCCCAGTAGACGTGGTTGTCGCCATCAGCCAGGGGAATTCCATTTACAGTTTCCTGTAGGCTGAGGGCGTCAATTACACCGCTCCAAGGGGTCACATCGAGGACACCATCGTTGTCGGTATCGAGATGGTCGCCATCCATACCGGTGAATCCTTCGACCAAAGCATACGTAACGTTGTCACTGTTTTCGAAATTGAGGTCTGTCGTGAAATCGGCCATCCCGACGCTAAAGCTTGCTTCGGCCACCAGGAAATAAGGGTCACTGGCGAAGGCATTGGTGATGCCCGCGAAGCTCGTCACATTCTCGATGATTCCGCTGTTCTCTCCAGTATCGCCGAGGACGATCAGGGTGAGACCGTCGACGGAATCTGAGCCTGGTGAATCCGAGAAGAGCTCGACGTATTCATCGTTGTCGGCACCAGGCATATCAAGTCGCAGCTCATTGAGGAAGATGGAGGCAGAGGCGATGGAGGCAGAGGCGAGGAGGCAAGAAGCGAGAAGCAGTTTCATAGTTTTTGGAGAAGTAGCTCTTACTATCGAGGGTGCCAGATTCTGCTTTGGTGTAAAGCGACAAACACGACACGGTGTACGCC
>JAACDM010000346.1 GCA_009936795.1 Verrucomicrobiaceae bacterium
GTGCTCCGAAAGGGCCTGAGAAGAAGAAAGACATTTTCGCAGAGATCGATCCAGAGGGCGAGGAGCAGGGGAAAATCGTCAAGAAAGCCAAGGGCAGCAAGAACATCACCCAGGGCATCGTTCACGTATCGGCTACATTTAATAACACGATCGTCTCCGTGACAGATCGTCAGGGCAACGTTCTCGGTTGGTCGAGTTCGGGTAAGATGGGTTTCCGGGGTTCTCGTAAAAGCACCGCCTATGCTTCGCAGCTCGTTTCCCAAGACGCCTGCCGCCAAGCAATGTCACACGGCTTGAAAGAGGCTGAGGTTCGCGTCAAGGGTCCTGGTTCAGGTCGCGAGTCTGCTGTCCGGGCTGTTCAGAATCTCGGAATTGATGTCACGGTCATCAAGGACGTGACGCCTGTCCCTCACAATGGTTGTCGTCCGCCCAAGGCGCGTCGCGTGTAACTGACAACTTTATTTAGATACTCATGGCACGTTACATCGGACCCAAGCAGAAGATCAGTCGTCGTTTCGGCGTTCCTATCTTCGGAACTTCACGCTCTTTAGAGAAGCGCAATTACCCTCCAGGTCAGCACGGTCTCCGCGCTGGTCGTCGTAAGAAATCAGAGTATGCTGTCGCTCTGGCTGAGAAGCAGAAGCTTCGCTACCAGTATGGCGTACTCGAGAAGCAGTTCCGCAAATACTTCGCTGAGGCCAGCCGGCGCCGCGGGGTCACAGGTGAGATTCTCCTTCAACTCCTCGAAGGCCGTTTGGACAACGTTATCTTTCGTTTAGGATTGGCGAACACCCGTAGTGCTGCACGTCAGCTCGTTGGGCACGGTCACATCCTGGTAGACGGCAAGCGCGTCGATATTCCTTCCTATGCATGCAAAGCCGGTGAGACGATCACTGTGAAAGAGGGTGCCAAGTCCCAGCAGCTGGGACTTCGAGCTCTCGACCTCACGCAGGCTATTGTCGTGCCGGACTGGCTTCTCATGGACCGCGAGAAGATGGTCGGCAAGATCATGCGCGAGCCAACCCGCGAAGAGATTGATCCGTTGGTCAACGAACAGTTGATCGTCGAGCTTTACTCACGCTAGAGGACCACGTTCCTGCCAGATTTATTGACACCCGCTAGGCTTCGGTCTTGCGGGTGTTTTTGGGTCCGGGCAGAAGCTGCTGCCCCTACGTGTGAGGTTTGAGCTGCAAATTCGGTTGCTCAGTTGGGTCCACCTTTGGTTGAATCTGGAATGGTTCGGTCCGTCTTAGCGCTTTGCATCATGATCGTTTCCGTTGGCGCGGAGATCTTTGATTATCACCGTGTTCGTGGGCGACAGGCGATAGCTGTGTCAGGATCGCTCTTCGAAGGAGAGGAACTGGCCTTCAATGGAACGGCGCGGGTGCAAGACATGACGGGATTCGGGAAAGGATCTTGGAGTGGTGATGCCCATTTGCTTTGGCATGGGAATGTGGGTGAGTCGCTGGAGACGAGCCTTCATTTGGAGCGAGGCGGGCGATATCGGGTGCGTTTCCAATTCACGGTCGCCCCTGACTATGGAATCGGAATGCTACGATGGAATGGGAATGTCCTCCGTGAAAGTATCGATTGCTATCGTTCGGGTGTTGCGTTGGCAGAGGTGATTGATCTGGGGGAAATGTCTCTTGAGGCTGGAGAGCAGCGATTGGCGGTTGAGCTGATAGGAGGAAATCCTAAGGCGAATTTCTATGGCGGAGATAAGTATTTGTTAGGACTGGACTATGTGCATCTTGATCGGCTCGATAACGAAGATGCTGAGGTTGTGAAGGAAGAGGTGCCAAGCGAATCCGAAACCACTGTTTCGTTCGTGGACATGCAACCCGTCATGAAGGAGTATTGCTTCAGATGTCACGGTGTTGAGAAGACGGAGGGAAAGCTGGATCTTACTCGCTTTCTCACACGGGAAGACTTCCTCGATGATATCGAAAGGACGCGTCAGATCGTGGATGCATTGGAGTTTCATGAGATGCCACCAGAGGATGAAACGCAGTTGCCTATCCAGAAGCATTCGCGGCTGACGGCCATGTTCCGTGGTTTTATCGATGATTACCTCCAGGAGGAGAGTTCCTTGCCTCCCGTGGTGATGCGGCGTCTGAACCGCTATGAATATAACAATGCGGTGCGCGATTTGCTAGAGCTTAAAGGCGATGTTTTTCCGCTTCCGGAAAAGCCGCTGCGTGCGGCGCGTTCTTATTTCGATCCGGGATCGGGTCGCCTGCCAAACATCGTAAGAGTGAGTAATCGTGCCCTTGGTAAGAATCAAATTGAGCAACATATCCTAACAGGTGTGATGCCCTTCGCGATCGATCTTCAGGCTGAACACGGGTTTAACAATCGAGGCGAGGAGCTGAGCGTTTCGCCCATTCTATTGGAGAGCTTTGTGGGCTTGGCTCGTTCAATTGTGAATGCCCCAGAGTTTGCTGGTTACAGCAATGCCTATGAGCGTTTGTTTGAGATGCCAGACGGAGAGGTGGTTTCAAATGAAAGGCAACTGGTAAAAACTCGCCTAGAAATATTGTTAGAGCGAGCGTTTCGGGCTCCAGTGAGCAGCGAAACCTTGAATCGCTATGTGGGCTTCTTTGTCTCTGAGCGTCAGCGCAACGAATCCTTTGAGTTGGCCATGAAGGCGACGGTCGCTGCAGTGCTGTCCTCGCCGCGCTTTCTCTACCTTGCTGACCGGGCTCCTGCGGCCGAGTCTGAACAGGCCCTGACAAGCTACGAACTCGCCGCGCGTTTGGCGATGTTCCTTTGGAGCAGTCTGCCGGATGAAGAACTTCTGGAGGTGGCTCGCAACAGCACGCTTGGCCAAGACGAGGTCTTAGATACCCAGATTCGCAGAATGTTGGAAGACTCCCGGTCGCAGTCGCTTTCACAGAACTTTGCCCGCCAGTGGTTGCGTCTCGATCAACTGATCACAGCAGTTCCTGACTTTGAGCGCTATGAGAAATACTATGCTCGGATCGGCTGTGAACAGTGGAAGTTCGGATTACAGACGATGCTAGAGCCGCTCTTGCTCTTTGAAAGCATTCTGGTCGAAGATCGGTCTATCATGCTTTTGATAGATTCTAACTACGCTTACCGAACCGACGAGATGGCGTCGTGGTACCGGGACGAGATCCCGTTTCAAGGAAAGGAGAATCGCAATCGCTTCAATACAGCATCGCAAAGTTTCTCCCGGCGCGCATTGACAACGCGGCGCGAAGGCGGAGTCATCACCTCGGCGGCGACGCTCACGATGACCTCTTCACCATTGCGAACGAACCCAATCAACCGAGGTGCTTGGGTGGCAACTGTCGTGCTCAATCGGCCGCCGCCGCCACCGCCGGATGTCGTGCCGGAAATCGAAGCGGATGATGCGGCCATTGAAGCGAAAGGGATGACCTTGCGAGAACGCCTGGTGCAACATCAGGTCAACCCAAGCTGTGTGTCCTGTCATCAAAAGATCGATCCTTTAGGCTTCGCCTTGGAGAATTACGATGCTGTGGGTCGGTGGCGAGAAACGTACCGATCAGGGCTAGAGATCGATGCGAGTGGAGAGTTGTTTGGGAAAGCGTCGTTTAAAGATGTGGTGGGGTTGAAAGACGCTCTTTTGGAGAACCCGGAATGGTTCATGCGTGGCTTTAGCGAACACCTGCTTGCCTATGCGCTCGGGCGAGAGTTAGAGATTCAAGATAAGCCTGCTATTGATCGCATCGTTCGCGCCGTTCTAGCGGATCACGGGCAATTCTCCGCGGTTGTCTCAGAGGTTGTTCGTAGCTATCCTTTCCTTCACAAATCCAACCAAACCGCTCACACTGAGTAGATGATCTTGAAACAGAAATCCCTCGATCGCCGCACGTTTCTCCGAGGGATCGGGGCGACCATGGCGCTGCCATTCTTGGAAATCATGCGACCATCAGGGGCTTTGGCGAAGACCGCCGTAGCTAAGCCGCCTGTGAGGACGGCCTTCTTCTACATTCCCAATGGGGTTGTTCAATCCGCTTGGCATCCAAAGGACATTGGACAAGGCTTCAAACTGAGTCCGACGTTGCAGCCTCTCGAGTCCGTCCGCGAGAAAGTAGCGGTCTTCACTAAATTGGATCGAATCAAGGTAGCGGGAACAGACGGGCACGCGCAGGCGGGAGCCTGCTGGCTTAGTAGTGCTGCTCCAGATGAACTTTCGCCCGCCGGTTACCCTCTCAAACGTACCATTGACCAAATCATTGCCACTGAGGCAGGTAAACACACGGCGTTCCGCTCCTTAGAGCTGAGTTGCAATCCTTACGAGGACAACCGTGAATCGGTATACTTTGACAATATTTCTTGGTATGGGCACGGTCATGTTGCCCGATCGTTGCGCGATCCGCGGGCGGTCTTTGATAGGCTCTTTGCTATGCATGAGCACGCATCCTCAGGTAGCGTGCTGGATGTTGTCCTGGACGATGCCAAATCACTCAATCGTGAACTCGGTTATCTGGATCAGCAGAAGCTGGGCGAGTATATGGATTCTGTCAGGACGGTCGAGCGTCAGATTGAACGCGTGAAAGAGCGGCAAGCTTCAATCGATGCATTAAGGCTCCAGCCGCCGACCAAACCTTGGCAAGCCATGAGTCGGGAAGAGTTTATTCAAGTCATGGGCGATCTCATGATTCTGGCCTTGCAGACAGATCTCACGCGGGTGGCCACGCTCATGTCGGGCCCGGAGCGTTGGAGTACGCCTCTGACTGTTGAGGGCTTGTTCGAGAAGCCTGTGCAGCATCATGGCATGACCCATGCCCAGGGTAAGGAAGAGGTTCGCAAGGATCTGGAACAGCTCGATCGGTTTCACATCGAGCAGTTTGCTACTTTGGTGTCTAAAATGGATGCGATCAAGGAAGGTGAAGGAACGATGTTAGATAATATGATATTCACTTTGGGGTCGGGACTGAGCAGCGGCGAGTTGCACATTTATACGGATCTACCCACGGTGGTAGCAGGAAGCGGCGGAGGGGCGATTGCTACCGATCGTCATGTGAAGTCTCCCCAAGGCACTCCTATTGCGAATCTCTGGTTGACCATGGCGCAGACAATGGGAGTGGACATTGATAGGATTGCTGACAGCACTGGGCCGCTGGCCGTGGCGTAAGATGATCGCTCGGGCAATCGTTGTTGGGTTGTGCGTTGTTGCGACGGTATGGGCAGATGATTGGCCGCATTATCTCGGGCCTCAGTATGACCTTACGTGGCGCGAAGGGGATATCCTTAAAAGGCTTCCGGAAAAGGGGCTGCCGGTGGTCTGGAAGACGAAGATAGGGGGCGGCTATGGCGGACCGTCGGTGGCGAATGGTCGTGTCTATGTCATGGATCGCGAGGCCGAACCGTCGACGGCAAAGATTGAAGGCAATCCAAATTTCTTTCGGGCAGAGCATCCTGGCAATGAAAGTGTGCATTGCCTCCGCGAAAGCGATGGGGTGATTCTCTGGACCCACACGTGGCTTTGTCAATATACCACAGTGACTCCTTATGCCAATGGGCCACGCTGCACGCCAACGCTTGATGGTGATCGTGTCTATGTGTTGGGTGCTGAAGGTCATCTTTGGTGTCTTGAGGCCAAGACAGGCGAGGTGGAGTGGGCAAAAGACTTTCGTAAAGACTATGGTGTGGAAACGCCCAACTGGGGGTGGTCAAGTCATCCCCTGGTTGATGGTGATCAGCTCATTTGCGTTGTTGGCGGCAAAGGATCAGCCGTGGTCTCCTATGATAAGATGACCGGTGAAGAGCGCTGGCGAGCGCTGAGTTCCAAGGCCCCAGGCTATTGTCCTCCTGTCATTTATACCCATGGCGGGAAACAACGCCTCTTTGTCTGGCATGGAGAAGCGGTGGCTTGCCTGGACCCGGAGAATGGCAAGTTGCTTTGGAGTATCGCTTACAAAGCGACTTATGGAATGGCGATTGGGGCGCCGCAACTTGCTGGAAATTCGTTATACATAATGTGTTACCATGGAAAAAGCGCCTTGTTGCAGTTGGCCCCTGATAGCAGCTCTGCGAAGATTGGCTGGCAGGGGAATTTCCAGCTTGGTCTAGGCGGGGTCATGAACACGCCCTATATAGAGGCTGGCTACCTCTACGGTTGCGGGCGTCGTGGGGCTTATCGTTGTATCGAATTGGCGACGGGAGAGCGCCGCTGGACGACGACGGCACCCGCGCTCAAACTCGCGGATGCGGATAAAAAGCCGTCCGGTTGGGCGAATGTCTTCACCGTGCGTCACGAGCCAAGTGGGCATCGCTTTCTCTTCAACGACCTCGGCGAGATGATCCAGTCGAAGCTCACGCCTGAAGGGTATACGGAGCTTGGCCGGACCCTCATTATCCCGCCAGACCAACCCGTGGGTCGGGACCTACTCGTTTGGTCCCATCCAGCGTTCGCAAACAGACGTCTTTATTGTCGCAATGACAGCGAGATTCGCTGCCTTTCGATGGCGATGAAGTAATACCAAATAGGCGAAGCCGGGCCAGGTCAGATTCTTAGAGGTCCTGGTGCTCAGGGATCCAGCTACCCTTGGTGGGCTCGAGAAACGCTTTGCGCCGGCCCAGGCTAGTATCGAAACAGAGCTCTCAGCATAAACGGCTGGACAGTATTTGGATTCGCCTCTAGTGGCAGACGATCCTTAA
>JAACDM010000347.1 GCA_009936795.1 Verrucomicrobiaceae bacterium
CGCGGGTTTGGTTTCACCGGCGCACACAACCACGTGTCCTGGCAGAACGACAATTTTCGTACTGTGGTGCTCAATGCCATCCTCTGGACGGCGCAAGTGGACGTTCCGGAAGGTGGCGTCTCATCCAACCGACCCACCGATGAAGAAATCCGCGCCAACCTCGATGACAAAGGCCAGCGCAAGAAGAAGCCAGCGCCAACCCCCAAGCCGCCGAAGATTCAGGAGCTCGATGAGGTGCGGCGACAGAACGTGCAGCAGATGGATGCGAACAAGTCTCTGCAACTTCTCACCGAGGCCTTGTCTAGCACCTCAGAGGATACGATCCGAGCGGCTCTCCTCAAAGGAATCGCCCTGGGTTTGGAAGGTCAACGCGATGTCGCTGCGCCCGCCGGGTGGTCTGCGCTAGCCAAGAAGCTCTCACAGAGCGAGAACGATGATGTCCGTCAGCTCACGGATCAGCTCAATCAGGTCTTTGGTGATGAAGAGGCGATCCAGCAAGCGCTCACTGTCGTGGCCGACACGCTCGCGCCGAACGATGATCGTCAGCGTGCGTTAGCTTCGCTCCTCACCCAGCAACATCCCGATCTCTTGCCGCTTCTTGCTGGTCTAATGGGTGAGGAAGCTCTGCGTGTTCCCGCGATCCGCGCCTACGGCGCGTACGAATCGAAGGAGGCGCCTGCGGCACTGCTCGGCGCGTGGACGACTTTTAAGCCCTCTGTCCAACAGGCCGTCTTTGAAACCTTGGCCTCGCGGAAATCCTATGCTCAGGCGCTTCACCAAGCCTTGGATGCTAAGAAGGTCACCAAAGACGATCTTCCCTTTCACGTGCGTCGTGCATTGAGCGCCTTGTTAGGCGATTCCTTCACCAAGAAGTATGGCGTCGAACCCCTTTCGCAGGACAAAGAAGCCTTGATGGCAAGTTACAAGGCCAAGGCCACCCCCGAAGCCCTAGCAAAGGCGCATGCCGGAAAGGGGCGCGTCGTTTATGAGAAACTCTGTGGAGCGTGCCATCTTATGTATGGCGAAGGCGGGATCATTGGGCCGGATCTCACGGGATCCAACCGGGCGGATCTCAACTACGTCCTCCTCAACGCCATGGATCCCAGCGGCGACATCGCCGACGCCTACAAGATGGTCACCATCACGACCAAGAACGGCCAAGTCCTCGTCGGCACAGTGACAGAAGAGGATAACAACAAAGTCGTCCTGAGCATGATTGGCCAGAAGAACACCATCGCCAAGCGCGACATCGCCAAGCGAGACGTTTCAGAGTTCTCCATGATGCCTGAGGGGCAACTGCAAACGCTCACCGATGAACAAGTGCTAGATTTACTCAAGTATCTCCAAACCAAAGAACAAGTCCCTCTGCCGAAGTAGCCGTAGTGGTGACTTTCAGTCGCCATCACTCATAGAATCTCAAGCCCCAGACGGTAACTAACAATCACCGCTACCCTTTCTACCATGAACAACATTCCTTCAAAGCCATTCGTTGCGCCCTTGCTCCGTTGCGAAAGCCGATTGATTGGCGTCATTGTCACCCTCGCGATCACTCTTACCATGACGGTAGCCGAGAAACACAACAAGCAGCATCGCACCAGTGATGCGCCGTTTCTCAAACCTGCCGAGGCCGTCGCTAAGATGGAAATACCGGAGGGCTTTGACGTCTCCATCTTTGCCGCTGAGCCTGATATCGGTGAACCCATCGCCTTCACCTTTGATGGCCGTAGTCGCATCTGGGTGGTGGAGAATTACAATTACATCAACCGACGCTCGCACAAAGAGAACGTGGAACTCTCACGCATCCAGATCTTTGAAGACACGGATAGCGATGGCGTCTTCGACACCAAGAAACTCTTCTCAGACAAGATCACCTTTAGTTCCGGCATCGCTGTCGGCTTTGGTGGCGTGTATCTCGGTTCGCCTCCGAACCTCCTCTTCATCCCTGATGCCAATGGCGACGACGTCCCTGACGGCGAACCTAGAATCTTGTTAGATGGTTGGGGCACGCATGATCGTCACGAGACCCTGAACAGCTTCATTTGGGGACCTGATGGTTGGCTCTACGGCTGTCATGGCGTCTTCACCCGATCCAATGTCGGCAAACCTGGCGCCCCTGCCGAGGAGCGGCAGTTCATCGATGCCGGCATCTGGCGCTTTCACCCGGTGACTGAAACCTTTGAGGTCTTTGCTAGAGGTTTGTCCAACCCCTGGGGCTTCGATTTCAATGACGTCGGTCATGGTTTTGCCACGTGTTGTGTCATCCCCCATCTCTTTCACGTCGTGCAAGGCGGGGTCTATCACAAGCAATCGAAGCCTCACGTCAATCCTTACATCTACGACGACATCAAGACCATCCGCGATCACACCCATCTCTCAGCGCATGGTGGGGCGCGATTCTATCTAGCAGATACCTTCCCAGAGCCCTACCGAAACCAACTTTTCATGTGCAACATCCACGAGCATTGTGTGCTGACCGACTACATGGTGCCCAATGGATCGAGTTACATTGGCAAGCACGGCTCGGATTTCATGCCGACCAATGACCTCGCCTGGGTCGGGTTCAGCGTGGAAATTGGCCCCGATGGCGGCGTCTATATCCTCGACTGGCACGACACCGACATTTGCGGAAACGCGATCAACTTTCCTGACAGTGGTCGCATCTATCGCATCCTGCCCAAGGATGCTCCCAAGATCAAACGTCCGAATATTCCTGGCCAAACGGATAGGGAACTCGTCGCCTTACAAGATCACCCCAACGATTGGTACGTCCGTCAGGCTCGCGTCGAACTGCATTCCCGCGCAGCAGCTGGAAAGCTTAAGGACCTCAATCAAACTCAAATGGCGCTACGCGACAAGTTTGAAGCCGCGAAGACCTCGGGCAAACGGCTCCGCTATCTCTGGGCCATGCATGTCACCGGCCTCGATGAAACCGGCTTGTTAAAACTCCTCTCGCATGCAGACGAACACGTGCGCGCATGGGCGATCCAGCTTCTCTGCGAGAAGGACGCCCCAAGTGCGGCGGCTCTCGATACGTTTCAGGTGCTTGCGACCAAGGATCCCTCACCAACCGTACGTCTCTACCTCGCTTCCGCACTGCAGCGATTGCCATTCGACAAACGCTGGCCGATTCTTGGTGCCTTGGCGAGTCACTCTGAAGACATCGATGATCCGAATATCCCACGCGTCCTCTGGTATGGACTCGAGCCTATGGTCACAGCGCATCCCGAGAAAGCGTTAGAAGTATCCATGAAAGGGCGCCTGCCATTTCTCCAAGAAAGCGTTGCCCGTCGCATGGTCAGTGGCGCTTTGCCGATCAAAGGCCAACCCAACCAAGCCGAAAAGCGCAAATGGCGAAAGATCATCCACGACATGGCGCCAGGCTTCACCGCGCACAATGTCGGTGAAGGCGGCATCCGCAAACTCACCAGTTTCCGCAATGAAACGGCGGTGCAAACGCACCCGCTCGATCGGAAGACCCCGTGCAGCTTGTCACGCAAGCTGCAGATCCCTCAAGGCAAGGCCACGACGCTCAAGATTCGCGTGAGCTACCACCCGCACGGCGATTGGCAACTCCGCGTCCTCGCAGACAAAGAAGTCCTCGTCGATCAGATCGTGAACTACAAGAATGTCCAAGAGGAATGGCTTAACGTATACGTCGATCTCAGCAAATTCGCAGGCAAGGCGATCAATCTTTCATTGGAGAACCGTGCCAACGACTGGAAGAACGAGTTCGGCTATTGGGGGAGTGTTAAGCTCGTGAGTGAGTAGCGTCTATTTCTACTTTGTTAACAAACTCGTGGCGCTGGCTTTAGCCGGATTACGTTCTGTTAGTCTTTGGAAACGCCGGCTAAAGCCAGCGCTACGAAGCCGATGCCTTAAGCCTCGCTACTCACTCTCGGAAATAAGGACATTGTCAATGATCGCACCCGCCGCACTACCTCCGGCGACAAATTCAAATTCGATGATCGCTTTCTGATCGAAGACAGAAAGGGGCACCGAAACGTCCACCCAACCCTCTGTATTCTCCGTGAAGAAGAGTGGCCCACCTTCTTCGGCTTCCGCGATCGGCACCTCAGTGGCGTCGAGAACGTTCACTCGGAAGGCATCGCCAAGCGCCAAATAATATGAAAAGCTAAGGGTCGGGCCTTTGGTGAAAGTCTCTAGATTCACTTCAGGGGACAGCAAACTAACATGAGTGCCCGGGACATAATTGGCATCCAGATCGGTTCCCGCGACAGCGGCACCGTTCTTCGTCCCCGGCGGATCGGTAGGGCGCCCACTTCCCACTCCGTCGTTCCAGGTCCAGCTTTGGTCACGGAACGCCAAGATCCCAAGCCACTTTCGAAATCCTCACTCAAAGGAGGTGCGGCACCCGCCACCCGGACACGATAGAATTGCCTCGCCTCCCTGGCGCCTATGTCGGCTTGGTAGGTGGTTTCGCCAGGGAATCCTGCGATGCCCGTGACTAGGGGACTCCATTCTAACAGATCAGCGGACGCATCCAGAGCATAGGCCTGAGCATCTGAAGATTTCCAAGTGAAGGCAAAGTCGCCTTCTGGAGTGACTTTCAAATCGCTGATCTTCAGAGGCGAATTGTCGGTATCAATGATACGGAGGTTGTCCACGTGAAAGGTGTGGCCGGCGTCGCCCCAGGCCGCTTGGTTGACCAGCCTGATGCCGGGATCATCTGTTCCAAGTTCGATCTGATCCATGGTGAGACTGTAAGTCCTGACATGGGCCTCATCTTGAACGCGAGACATCGAATAGTTTCCCAGACTGGTGCCGCCTGCTCCCGGGCGGATGTTGAAATTCAGCCAAACACCGTTCCAGGATTCGTCGACTTCCCCAAAGATCACATCCAAGCGTAGGGTGTAACGTTGGCGAGCGCCAGGAGGCAGGGCGGCGATCGAGTCCATCAACGTGCCCGCTAACGGAATGGTGAAATCTTGTTTCCATGCGCCCGCGCCTGCGAAGGTGATGGCGAGAGAGTTCTCACCTTCTGTCACGGCCACATCGCCAGGCTCGGACTTCTTGTGCAAAGCGAGGTCATAACGCTCGGTGATGGGAATGATTTCATTCATCTCGTCTTCCTTTTCGAATCCCTTGAGCACGGTGGTGGCCGGGACAGCGCCTTCGGTGTAGGTGTCGACGAGTCGAATGTTGTCGATATAGATCTCCAAGCCGTTGAATTCGGCCACTCCGAAATTGTGCAAAATGCGCGGGGTGATGCGGTCTTCGCTTAGCAAGTCGTGATCGATCAGATCAATTGGGATGGTCATGGTGCGTGGGTGCTGACCACCCTACTCACACTGCCTGTATCGCCAATTGCCGTTCAGCTGAACGATGTTATTCCCCCAGTTAAGCTCCTCGGGGAACGTGACATCCCACCGAAGCAAATAGCGCGCTTCGGCGCAGCTCGCCCAAGCGTCTTTGATCAGAGCACTGTTCTCTTCGGAGAATGTATAGAGCGCATCTGGATTCCAAGCAGGGGAACCTCCTAGTGAGAGTTTCAAACACTTTTCCCCATGAGTCACACGGACATCTTCGGCATCTGCCTTTGTGTGTCGTGATGGGGTGATGTCTTCGGCGGCACGCCCACCGCCACCGAGCACTTCGATGGCATCGATATTGTCTTCAAATGAATCTAACATCGTGATTGTTTGACTTCTAGCCTGCAACGACTAGCAGAGACAGATCATAAGAACGCGAGTAAGAGTGAACTTGGATTTCATGAGAGTATTGAGTTTCGTAGTAGAGGCTTGTCTATTCGGGGAGACGCTGACCAACTTGTTGGGCAGCCGATTGCAGTGCTGGCAGCATCTGCGATCGCATATCGCGTTGGCTGATGCGGGTTGCTTGGACGCCGACATTGATCGCGGCGACGACCTTGCCTTGCTGGCTCCTAACAGGCACCGCAAGTGAGCGGAGACCGATTTCAAGTTCTTGATCGACCAAAGCGTAACCATCCGTGGCCACTCGTGCGATGCGTTGCTTCAGTTCGCGGATTGCGATCACTGTGTGTTCTGTGTGGCGTTTGCGTTCCATCTTCCCTAGCAGTTCTTCTAATGCGTCACGTTCAAGACCCGCGAGGATCACACGGCCAAGTGACGTGCAGTAGGCGGGTAGACGGCTACCGATTCCTAACGAAACCGTCATGATGCGCTTGGCGGCGGATCGCGCGATGTAGACGACTTCAGAGCCATCGAGCACGGCAAGTGAGCAGGATTCCCCGAGCGTTTCCCGAATCTCGTCGAGGAAAGGCTGCGCGACTTTGGGAAGGGAACTGGACGAGAAATAGGTCTGACTGAGGGCCAGTACCTTGGGCTCTATCTGGTAACCGTCGGTCGACTGCCGCACGTACCCCATTTCGGACAAGGTGTAGAGGCAACGACGAACCACCGCTCGAGAGAGGCCAGTGACCTCACTGATCGCGGCCATCTTGAGCGTGCGGGTCTGCCCAGAGAAGGCCTGCAACACTTCGAGACCGCGGGCCAATGAAGTCATGAAGTTCGGATCTCCGCTTCGGAAGAGAATGGAGTCGTCAGTGGTCATGGATTGGGATTGACTCCGTAGAGTGAGTTCGACATTGTTCATTAAACGAACAATCTGCGCGATAATCGCACAATCTCTACCGCCTTGTCAACGAGTTCCATCAGCTTAGCCGAAGCCATTCGCCTGCATGTTTCCGATGGAGACAGTGTGGCGCTCGAGGGCTTTACCCATCTCATTCCGTTTGCCGCAGGCCACGAGATCATTCGTCAGCGACGACGTGATCTCACACTGGTGCGCCTGACGCCCGATCTCATCTGCGATCAACTCATCGGCATGGGCTGCGCCAAGAAACTGGTCTTCTCGTGGGGCGGCCATCCAGGCGTCGGCTCGCTGCATCGGTTTCGCGATGCGGTGGAGAAAGCTTGGCCCGCGCCTTTGGAGATCGATGAGCGTAGCCATGCCGCCATGTCAGCTGCGTATGTGGCAGGCGCTGCCGGATTGCCCATGGCGGTGCTGCGCGGCTTTGTCGGCTCCGATTTGCCTAACCACAACGCTAACATTCGCTTCATTGAATGCCCTTTCACCCAGGAGAAATTGGCGGCGACTCCAGCGATCAATCCTGATGTCGCCATCATTCACGCGCAGAAGGCTGATCGCCAAGGAAATGTCCTCTTATGGGGCATTGTGGGCGTACAGAAAGAGATCGCGTTGGCCGCAACGCGCTGCATCGTCACGGTCGAGGAGATCGTGGACAAACTGGAGGCCCCGCCGAATGCCTGCGTGCTGCCTGCCTGGACGATCGATGCCATATGCGAGGTTCCAGGAGGGGCATTTCCGTCTTACGCGCATGGCTACTACGAGCGCGACAATGCCGCTTACCTCGCTTGGGATGCCGTTTCGAAATCACGCGAGCAGTTCACTGCCTGGATGGATCAGCACGTGTTGGGCACCGAGAATTTCGCCGAGTTTCGTCATCAGTTAGCCTCATGAAATCACCGACCCGCACAGAGATCATGACGATCGTCGCCTCTCGATTGCTAGGCGATGGATCGACCTGCTTCGTCGGCATCGGCATCCCCTCCATGGCGGCGAACCTCGCGCGACTCACCCACGCGCCCGATGTGGTTCTGATTTATGAGTCTGGTACTATCGGGGCGAAGCCTAACATCTTGCCGCTTTCCATTGGCGATGGTGAACTCGCAGAGACGGCTGACACCGTGGTTTCGACACCGGAAATCTTTGCATACTGGCTTCAGGGAGGTCGAGTGGACGTCGGCTTCCTTGGTGCCGCGCAAGTGGACAAGTTCGCCAACTTGAACAGCACGGTGATTGGAGAATATCAAACACCTAAAGTGCGATTGCCCGGTGCAGGCGGCGCGCCTGAAATCGCCGCTTTGGCCAAAGACACGCTCATCATCATCAACCACGATCCACGCAAGTTAGTCGAGCGTGTGGACTTCATCACCTCACCAGGATACCTGGATGGCGGTGATGCTAGGAAGAAAGCGGGCTTGAAAGGTGGGCCCAGCGCCGTCATCACGGATCTTGGTGTTCTTGTGCCCGAAGTCGATTCCAAGGAACTGATCGTTTCCCAAGTCCATGCTGGCGTGACGCGCGATCAGATCCAGGAAGCGACGGGCTGGGAACTGAGATTTGCGGATCAGGTGACGGAAACAGAACCGCCCACCGAGTTAGAATTGACCGCGTTGCGCCAATTGTTAGAGCGAACCGAAGCGTCCAGGAGGCAAGCATCGTGAACGAAGCGTGGATCTGTGAAATGGCCCGCACACCGATCGGGCGCTATGGTGGCACGCTGGCCTCTGTGCGCCCGGATGACCTCGCCGTGGCCGCGATTCGTGGGGTGATGGCACGCCAATCCCAGATCGATTGGGCCATGCTGGACGACGTCATCCTCGGTTGCGCCAATCAAGCAGGTGAGGACAACCGTAACATTGCGCGAATGGCGAGTTTATTAGCCGGACTTCCTGAAACAGTGCCCGGCGTGACGGTGAATCGGCTTTGTGCCTCAGGTTTGGACGCCGTTTCCATGGCGGCACGCGCGATCAAAGCTGGCGAAGCCGATCTTTGTATCGCTGGCGGTGTGGAATCCATGTCACGCGCACCCTTCGTCATGCCCAAGGCAGAGTCTGCCTTTGATCGATCTTCTCAACTAACAGATACCACGTTAGGGTGGCGTTTCGTTCACCCGAAGATGGAGAAGGACTTTGGCACGGATGCCATGCCGGAGACGGGCGAGAACGTGGCAGAAGAGTCCGGCATCCTCCGCGAAGATCAAGACGCCTTTGCTTATCGCAGCCAACAGCGCACGCAAGCCGCCAAGGAGCGAGGCTTCTTTGCTGATGAGGTCATTGCTATCACGATTCCGCAACGGAAAGGCGATCCTATCGTCGTCCGTGATGATGAACATCCCCGCCCTGAGACGACGTTAGAAGGACTTGCCAAACTGCGCCCATTTGTGAAATCAGAGGGTACCATCACTGCTGGAAATGCCTCCGGCGTGAATGATGGCGCCTGCGCTTTGTTAGTCGCCTCGCAAGCAGCCATTTTGAAACACACGCTTCAGCCATTGGCGCGCGTGGTTCGGACCGTGAGCATCGGTGTCGCGCCGCGCATCATGGGCATTGGCCCGGCTCCTGCGGTGAAAGGTTTGTTAGAAAGTGCGGGCATTTCGATCAGTGACGTGGATGTGATCGAGCTGAACGAAGCCTTCGCCTCGCAAGCGCGTGCCGTCACTCGCGCTCTCGGTCTGCCCGATGATTCGCCTCAGGTGAACCCGAATGGCGGGGCTATTGCTCTCGGGCATCCACTGGGCATGAGCGGCGCTCGCCTCGTGGGCACGGCTGCGAGACAATTGAGAGAGGCCAACGGACGCTACGCGATTTGCACGATGTGCGTCGGTGTTGGTCAAGGTGTGGCCATGTTATTGGAGAGATCATGATGAATGAGACGCAAGTAGCCCTGGTCACCGGTTCCGCCACGGGCGTCGGACGTGCCTGCGCGGTGAAGCTGGCCACGCAGGGATTTGATGTGGTCGTGAACTACCCTGGCGCCGATCACGAAGAGGCCGAAGAGACGGTGCGCTTGGTGAAAGAGCAAGGGCGCGAGGCGCTTTTGATAAAATGTGATGTCAGCGTCGATCAAGAAGTCATCTCCATGATCGCGAAAGTCGAACAGGCCTTTGAGCGGCTGGATGCGGTGGTGAATGCGGCGGGATTCACCCACTTCGTGGATCACGCCGACTTGGACGGCATGACCGAGGAGAAATGGGACGTCATCTTTGCCGTGAACACGAAGGGGCCATTCTTCGTCATTCGCGCCGCAACTCGGCTTCTGCAGCAGCAGCCAAGTTCTGCTATCGTCAATGTGTCTTCCGTCGCCGGAATCTCCGGCGCGGGATCGTCGCTCGCCTACTGTGCAAGCAAAGGCGCTCTCAACACCCTCACAAAGTCCTTGGCGCGTACCTTGGCTCCTAATATTCGAGTGAACGCGGTGTGTCCGGGGCCCATTGATAGCCGATGGCTACGCGAAGGCATGACGGAGGAGGCCATCGCCGATCGTGTCGCGAGTTTCCCGATTCCGAAATTATCCAAGCCTGAAGACATAGCGGACACCGTCTGCTATCTGGCGAACGGAACGAGCATGACCACAGGGCAACTGCTGACGGTCGATGGAGGGCGGACGATGTGAGAACGACCTGGAACAGCTACTCTAACAATCGCCTTCTATTTGGCGCGGGTGCGCTCGAATCGCTGGGCGGCGTTGTTTCTCGGCTCCAAGGGAAACGCGCGATGATCATCACGGATCCTATCATGGTGTCGCTGGGAATCATTGATCGTGCTCAAGCTGCGGTGAAGGGCGAGGTCCATTCCTATGCTGACGGCGAGATCGAGCCCTCGACAGATGCGGTGGAACGTTGCGCTGAGGCGATGCGAGAATTTCAGCCCGACGTTACCATTGCCATTGGCGGCGGTAGCAACATGGATTTGGCGAAGCTCACTTGTGCCAGTGTTTGTTCGGACAAGGTGCCTGCCTCTTTGTTAGGGTTTGACCAAATTCCCTGCCCCATCGGCCCTCTCATTTGTGTCCCCACCACGGCAGGTACGGGAAGCGAATCGTCTGCGTCCGCCGTGATCCTGAACACGGCAAACCAGATGAAAGCCGCGGCGATCAGTCCTCATTTGAGACCAGAGATCGCGCTTGTGGATCCCGAACTCAGTGTTTCCTGTCCTCCCAAACTCACCGCCGAGAGCGGCATCGATGCGCTCACACATGCCATCGAAGCCTACCTCGCCATCGACTCTACCTCCTTGGCCGAACCCGACTCTGGGCTCTTGGCTTACGAAGGCAGCCACCCCTTGGGAGACCTCTATGCGGAGAAAGCGATCCGTTTGATTGGCGAACATTTCCTCACCGTCTTGAGTCAACCACAGAACATTGACGCGCGTACAGAAATGGCATTGGCCGCAACGTTAGGGGGGCTTGCCTTCTCCAACTGCGGTGTTGCGTTAGCGCATGCGCTAGAGTATCCTGTCGGCCATCACTACCAATGCGCCCACGGCGCCGGGAATGGCATTGTGCTTCCCGAAGTGATGCGCTTCCTGGCGCCTGCCCGGGAGGAACGCTTGGCAAACATTGCTACCTTCTTAGGTGCTGAACCCTCGGCAGAATCAGCCATCGCTGCCGTGATTCAGCTCCGCAAAGCGGCTGGACTTCCCCAGAACCTGCAAGAGGTGGGGGCCAAGAAAGAGGAACTGCCCGCCTTGGCGACCACGGCTTTCTCCTTGCAACGCCTCATGGATCTCTCACCTGTTCGTCCAACAGAAGCCGATTTGTTAGAAATATTGAAAGCTTCCTATTAAGATTAAGCATCCGTAGCGCTGGCTTTAGCCGGCGTCTCCCATCGCCCCATGCATCGCCCACCTTTCACGCCTTTCAC
>JAACDM010000348.1 GCA_009936795.1 Verrucomicrobiaceae bacterium
CTCAACGATCCCTCACTTGCCAGTCCGATTCTGTTTCCAGAAACCGTCTTCAATGCCCCCGCCAGCCACCTTGCCGCGATGTTAGAATCGCGCGGCCCAGCCTACACCTTGATTGGAGACTCCGCTCAGTTTCTTGGTGGCATGGATCTTGGAATAGAGTGGCTACTTGACAACCAGGTCGACGGCGTCCTCGTAGTTGGTAGTGAAGAACTTGATTGGCTGAGTACGGAGGCCGCCAGCCTCTTCAGTAGCAACATCATTGTCAGCGAAGGCGCTGGAGCCGTCCTGTTAGAAGCAACTGTCAACGAAACCGAATTCCCGAAGATCTGCGGCATCACCCCTGCGTTTAGCTACGGAAATGATCGTAGTCGCTCCCAAGCGACAGCTCAACTCATGGAGGCACTGCCCACGGCCGAGGGCCTGCAAGTGCAGTATGGGCTCGACAATGACCTCCTAGATATCTCAAGCATTCTTGGGAACGCTCTTGGAGCGGGACTAGCATTGCAATGCACCTACACTCAAACGGCTCTGGCGAACCAAAACGTCTCTTCGGCTCAGGTCATTCACGTAGGCTCAAATCAGCAGGCCATTGGCGCGTGGTTTCGCGCTTGAGTTCTTTCCAGATCTCAGGCTCCTTGAGCCCATGATTCTAGAAATGTGTATCGATTCCGTCGAAAGTGCCATCGCCTCAGCCGAGGGAGGTGCAAATCGCATTGAGTTCTGCGCAAACCTGTTAGAAGGCGGCACGACACCAAGCCTCGGCGCCATACGCGAAACGAAACGCCGCGCTAAGATTGACCTCTCGGTCATGGTGCGACCTAGAGGCGGAGATTTCTGCCACACGGAGGAAGAGTTTGCCGTCATGCAAGAAGACGTGCGCATCTTCAAGGAAGAAGGCGTCGACTGCGTCGTCTTCGGTCTGTTGAATCCAGACGGCACAGTCGATGTCGACCGCACCCGCCAGCTCATCGAACTCGCAAATCCGCTGCCGGTGACCTTTCACCGAGCATTCGACATGGCGCGTGATCCCTTCGAAGCGCTCGATACACTTCTCGAGCTTGGCGTCCAGCGCATCCTCACTTCAGGGCAAGAACCGTCCGTCTTTGAAGGCACGGGACTCATTCGTAAGCTCATCGAACACGCAGGTGACCGTATCATCATCATGCCAGGATGCGGGATCACCCTGAAGAATGTCGACCGCGTCATCGCTGAAACGGGAGCCAAGGAAATTCACGTCGCGGCACCGGCTCCACAAGCTAGCCTCATGACGTACCGTAATGACGAGGTCTTCATGGGCACCGCTCTCCGCTCGGAGGAATATGCCCGCTACGTCACACCCACACAGAATGTGAGTGCACTCCGCAACAAGATAGGGTAGATCCGGCATCCTGCTGGATTCACGAGCTGGAAGCTCGCGTCATGTTGTGTTAGTATTTAACCCCGTTTTCGATTCTTGTAGTAAGGCGTGAGCGGAAAGACGTTCGCACGCAGAGCCCACATGTGCCAGCGCGCCGCCATGGCTTTCACCCGTTCTGGTTGTGCTTCCGCCAGGTCATGCAGTTCAGAGCGATCTTTACTAAGATCGTAGAGTTCCCATTCACCCACAGAGCGCTTAGAAACGAGCTTCCAATCGCCTACACGTACTGCCCGGTTGCCCTCGTGTTCCCAATACAACGGGGCTTCGCGCGACAACCGCTCGCCGAGAAAGGCGGGCACCAAACTGACACCTTCCATCGGCTGAATTCGCTCTCCACCGAACTCGACGGGATAGTCTGCTTCGCTCACATCCACACACGTGGCCATGATATCGATCAGATGCCCTGGCTGATGCTCAATCTCGCCTTTCCGTATGACTTCTGCGGGCCAATGCACGATCAGAGGCGAGGAAATCCCGCCCTCATGTTCCCAGTGCTTGTAGGTTCTGAACGGCGTGTTTGACACGTTTGCCCAACCCCGACCATAGCCGATATAGGTGTCCGCCGGCCCAGGCATCACGCCTGGGCCCGTCAACACGGGCCAGCCATCTCGCGTCTGCTTCGGTTGCATGTGTTTCTGCAGGTGATCGGCTGCCAAGGGCTTGAGGGTCGGCTGGTCGGCGCGCTTGGGATAGTTCCCCTTCTTCCACTGCCCCATGTTCCGCCCATAGTTCTCGGCACACCCCCCATTGTCTTGGAAGAAGAGGATCAAGGTATCCTCAAACCGGTTCGTGTCTTTGAGAGACTGCATGATCCGCCCGATCCCTTGGTCCATGTTGTCGACCATAGCTGCATATACTTCCATGTTCCGGCTATCCCACTCCTTAAAGGGCATGTCTTCCCATGTCTCGTCCGCAGGAGAGAGTTCGGCGTCCGGAGCAATCACGCCTAACGTCTTCATCTTCTCAAAACGTTTCTGACGAATGGCGGCGTAACCTGCATCGTACTTCCCCTTGTACTTCGCGATGTCTTTCTCTAGCGCGTGCATCGGCCAATGCGCAGCTGTGTAGGAAACATACATGAGAAAGGAGGCGTCCTGATGAGACTCCTCATGCTCGCGAATGAACCGCACGGCATGATCGCTGATGGCGTCCGTATAGTAATACTCTTCAGGCGTGTACTTTGGATCGGCGTACGGCGAGATCATCGTATTATCACGCATCAAAGTGTTGGGATCGAAGAAGCTTCCAGCTCCATGAATGGTCCCATAAAAACGATCGAAGCCCCGCTGCCTTGGCCAGTTGTGGCTTGGACCGTCAGGACTGATATGTTTCGTCACATGCCACTTGCCAGACATGTAAGTGCGATAGCCCGCTGGCTTCAGCGCTTCAGCAAAGGTCACACTCCGCTTGTTCAAGTCACCTCGGTATCCCGCGTGTCCGTTGTCGGCCATCATCCAACCAATCCCTGCCTGGTGCGAATAAAGCCCAGTCAATAGCGCTGCTCGCGTGGGGCAACAACGCGCCGTGTTGTAAAACTGCGTGAATCGAAGACCGCCGTCAGCAAGCTGGTTCAGATTTGGCGTGTCGATCTCGCTACCATAACAACCAATATCCGAATAACCCACGTCGTCGGACATGATAACAATGATATTCGGCTTGCCCTGAGCCCAAGCAGCCAAACAAATTCCTAGACCGAGTTGAAGAAGCACACATTTCAGCATGCTCTTAGGCTACACAGAGGCCTTAAACTAGGTCAACGATGGAACCGAATTCCGCATCAAACAGCCTCTTGTATGTCCGTGTCGCAAAGCCGTCGGTCATCGTCGCTAGATAATCACAGAGAATTCGGGCTCGCGCCGCTTTAGACGCCGCTTCGCCAAGCAATTTCTCATACAACGGCGGCAACAACCTCAAGGCAACGGGCGGAGGACACTCGGGATCCAGATAACGCTCTGCAAAGACTTCTAACAGGCGCCTCAGAATATGATCCCCCTTGTAATCGAGCTGCTGTAACTGCTGGGACCGAAATACCACGTCCAACGCAAGGCGCTTGTAGAGATCGGCTTCTTCCCTTATTTCGGGCTCGATCACAAGATTGAAGCGGTAGCGATGGCTCTGTCTCGAAAGAATATTCGCTTCCGCTTCCTCGAGATGGCAACCGGCGATGAACTCGCCAATCTTTCGCCCAATGACAGGCTCGGTCCGCTCTTCTCGAATCGCACGGAGCAAGTTCGAGACATGCTCGGCCTGCACTTCATTCAACTCCTGCGTCGCCGCCCAGCGCTCGATGCGTTCTGTCGTTATAAAGCTAACATTGATCCCATCTACAAGATCATTGAGGGAATACGCGGTATCATCTGCCCAATCCATGACCTGACACTCGATCGACTTCAGCGAATTTCGCGAACTGCCCGACCACGTCTCTTTCACCTCTCTCCAAGCCATACCAAAGACAAACGCGAGCCAAGTCTCTTGATCGTCATAGATAAAATGGTTCCGGGCACCGGGTACTTCATGGTGAAAGGCCTTGTACTTGAGAATGCTATCGAGGAATGCCCGCGTCGGCTTCATCCCCGTCAACTTGCCATCACGAGGATTGGCATAGATCGTTTCGGTCAACATGCGCAAGGTCTGCGCATTCCCTTCAAAACCACCGAAGTCGCGCATCCAATGGTGCAAGGTCCGCTCACCACTGTGACCAAATGGGGGGTGTCCAAGATCATGCGAAAGGCATGCCGCTTCGACAAGATCCGCATCAATGTAATAGTCATCCGATAACTGATCCGATCGTTGCTTCAGTCGCTGACAAATCGAACGCCCAACCTGCGCCACCTCCAAGGAGTGGGTTAATCGTGTTCGATAGAAATCATACTCGCCAGACAGAAAGACCTGAGTCTTGCTCTGCAATCGCCTAAACGCAGAGGTGTGAAGAATGCGATCGCGATCCACCTGAAACGGCGTGCGATAATCATCCGGCCGGGGATACCCCGAGGCCGTCTCGCGATCAAAGTCTTGGTAGAACTGGTTCGTCATTCTTCCCGCTTTCGTAGTGGGCTCATGCAGGCAGCGCAATGAGGAATTCCTACTCCAGCAGATTGATTGCTAGGCGAAAGTGGTCGAGCTTGACGCTTACACCATGATGGGCCCTTTCCTCAGACTGTTTACCGCGCTCCTCGTCCTAAACGGGCTCGTTTCCTGCGCGCTGCTAGGCAACCAGTCGGTCACTGGTGACTCGGCGACCACAGGCAACGAGGTCAGCAATAAGGAGATTTCTCTCATCCAACTGCAACTCGCACCGAGACTTCTGCCCGATGATCCCAAGTATGTGCGAGTGCGCCAAGCCTGCTTCTTCTGTGTCACGCATCCTGAAGATGGCAGCATGGTCCCGGTCGGCATGTTGAATGCCGACGCCTATATCATCCTACGCGAAGTCGATGGAGAGTGGATGGAAGTGCAACTGACCAGCGGCCAGTTCGGAAGCGTACTGGGTACCAACATTCGCGAGATCACTCCCGAGGAGGACACTTCAAAGGAATACCTTAAGCCTCAACCAGATCTCGCACCTCTATCATTACCTCAAGTCGATGCCTCGCCCCTTGAGACGACGTTGTTAGGGAGTTAAACTGCTTCTGGCCGGCAGGGCTTCGTCGTAACGGTGAAACGTTTGCCTCAGCGGCCCGCGCTGTGGTCCAACTTGCATTCCGCTCCGCAATATCCTCTGTCAGAAACTTGGGTTCTGATTTGCGTCAACCATGTTCGCGCGACTCGTCGCGCTCACGGCCATGCTCTCCTTCTCCCTCGCTATCATGACCATGCTCTTCCCCTGCATCAGATTCCGTATGGGCCTTCCACGTCTCAAAAGTCTGGCCTGTAGCGGACAACTCAACATTACGTTTTTGTTTAGGCGCTAGCCTTTCGCGGGGCGTTGGGCCAAGTTCGGTTCCATTCGATAAGTGCACCTCAACGCGGACGGCTTCTATAGTTTTATCCGAAACATTATCCACTGTTCCGATGAACCCTTCGGAGTCCTGGTCATACCTAAGGATCAATCGAACGCCCACGCGCACCGAATCATGAGTCGCATCAATCGCGAGGTCTAGGCCTTTCTCTTCGCCTTCGGCAGCTTCCAACACCGTCGCGCTGATATCCGGGTTCAAAGCGCACCCGATTTGCGCACACGCTGCAATCGCAGCAACCAAGAACAAGATCGGTTTCATAGTCACGTTCCTATCTCTTTCGCTTTCGCTTGTCCAGCTATCCGTCTCATCACGCCACCGCGTATGCTGGGTTCAAGACACCACACTTCAGCTAGACAGCAAACAACTGAGTCATATCCTTGAAAGCTTTGAATTCAAGCGCATTGCCGGAAGGATCCATGAAAAACATCGTCGCTTGCTCGCCTGTTTCTCCTTTGAACCGGACATACGGCTCAATGATAAACTCAATTTCGTGACTCTTGAGTTTCTCGGCGAGAGCTTCCCACTGATCCATCTCTAAGACAACTCCGTAGTGCGGCACCGGAACCCCATGCCCATCAACCGGATTGTAGTGTGAATCAAGTTTACCATCCTTCCCAATGTTAGGGTTCAGGTGACAAACAAACTGGTGCCCATACAGATTAAAATCCACCCAGGTAGCATCGCTACGCCCCTCCGCACACTCCAACACCGTTGAATAGAAAAGCCGACTCTCCGCGATATCTCGCACCGGGATCGCTATGTGAAAAGGGCTAAGCTTCATGATCTAGTAGTTCTTCGTTAGGGACGTCTGGTAGTCTGCCCTGTTTGTTCCTATTGATTGGCTGTCTTCATACCAGGTCAACTGTTGATCCAGCAATTTTCTCACCGCATACTCAAAGTGAATGACTCTGCGTCGCGCAGGCTCTGAACTCCGATGTGACGAATAAAGAATCAGCGGCGACATTAGCAGGACATCGCCAGGGCGGCACTCACACACTTCAACTTCAGACGATGGGATCAGAGAGGGAATGGCAGAGGGCCCGATCTTGCCTAGCCAGTGAGTACCAGGAATCACCATCAAGGCACCGTTGGTAGATATCGTCTCATCGAGGTGAATCCATGCGGTGACCATGCCCTGAAGAAGTGACACGGATGGTTACGCGTGAGGAACGCCCTTCTTGTGAGACCAAGCACCATAGCCATCAACCGGAACCATCTTGGAAAGCGCAATCGTAAGATCCGGATGTCACGCAACAGGCCAATTCTCAGGTACTATCTTGTCGAAAAGGATACTTCTCATCGGTGCCATTCCCCGCGGATGAAGCGTAAACAACTGAAGGGAGTTCGAGAGGTAATCAAACACCAGAGAACGCTCTCAAAGGTGTCGGACACACACCGCCTTCGTCTGTGAAGCCATCGCGGTTTCCATCCTCGCCTTGTTGGGTTGCCTCTACGATTCCTACTCCGGCAATACAAATGTAATTCCGTATTTCGGTCCTGTGCCCAATAAGCGCTCGACCAATTTTTGGGTAGGTGGAGGTGGCACTACATTCCGTTCTGTGACTGGCTCGAGCACTTCTTCAAAGAACTGCTCAACCCCGGCAGGAACGAACGTCAGGATCAACCTAAGCGTCTCTGGGCCGTCATTCCTAAAGGCGTGCACCATGCCTCGGGGAAAAAAAATGGCGCTCCGTCAAGTTTGCTGGATGGAGAGCTGCCGAAATTTCAACCATGCGTAATCCATGTTAGTGATTCCGCAGGCC
>JAACDM010000349.1 GCA_009936795.1 Verrucomicrobiaceae bacterium
ATTCTTCGGCTTTGACCTCCCAGTCTTCCAGTCGGTAGGCTCCCGCATGCACCGATTTCTCTTTGCTCTGCTCGCCCTGACCTACGTCGCCCTCGCCGCTCCCGCGTTGGAACTGAAGAAAGGCGACCATGTCGCCATCGTCGGAGGAGGCTTCGCGGATCGCATGCAACACTCGTGCTATTTCGAGGCCTTCCTTCACCAGGCTCACCGGGAGCACGAACTCGTGATTCGCAATCTGGCTGCTGCCGGAGATGAAGTCACGACTTGGCACCGTTCCCAGGATTTTGGGTCTCAAGACGAGTGGCTGAAACGGGTCGAAGCAAATGTCATCCTCGCTTTCTGGGGTTTCAATGAGTCGTTCCAAGGAGCGGATGGCCTAACTAAGTTTAAGGACGATCTCTCCACGTGGATCGACGGCAAACGTGGCCAGACGTTTGGTAAAGAAGCTCCTCGCATCGCGCTCTTCTCGCCAGTGGCTGCTGAAGAAACGGGCAATCCCGATCTGCCTAGAGTCGCTCCACTCAATGCCAATCTAGCACTTTACGCCAAAGCGGTCCAAGAGGTAGCGGCAGAGAAAGAGCTGCCCTTCGTCGATCTCTATCAGCACAGTCTCCAAATCTACGAACGCACAGAAACCCAACTCACGGTCAATGGACTCCATCTCATCGATGACGGCTACAATCTTCTCTCTGGCTTGCTCGCCAAGGATCTCTGCCAATCGACGCTCTCTTTGTTAGATCGAAGAATCGTCAATGCCGTTCGAGATAAGAACGAGCGCTGGTTCAGTCGCTACCGGACCGTCGACGGCTACAATGTCTACGGCGGGCGCTCCAAACGCGTCTACGCCAATGTCTCCAACTTCAAAGTGATGCAAGAGGAAATGCGTCAGCGCGACGCTCAAACCGCCAATCGTGAAGCCCGCATATGGGCCAGTGCGAGAGGCAAGGATTTCAGCGTGAAGGATGACAACCTCCCTGCCGTCACGGAAACCCCGACCAATCTTCCGGACCACCGCATCGCCCCCTACCCCGATCCTGAAGAAGCCATTGGTGAAATGAAGATTCACTCAGGTATGGAGGTGAATCTCTTCGCCAGTGAGAAGGAGTTCCCCGAACTCGCCAATCCCGTGCAGATGGCCTGGGACACGAAGAATCGCCTTTGGGTCGCCGCCTGGCCCACCTATCCAGCCGCGACGCCAACCGACAAGGTCCTCGACAAACTGCTCGTCTTTGAGGACACCGATTGGGACGGCAAAGCCGACAAGATGACCACCTTCGCCGATGGGCTCAACAGTCCCACGGGTTTCCAATTCTACAAAGACGGCGTGTTGGTCATGCAATCGCCCGACCTCATCTGGTTGCGAGACACAGATGGCGATGGTCGAGCCGATTGGAGCCAGCGCATGCTCAACGGCATCGATTCAGCCGATACCCACCACACCACGAATGCCATGGCCTACGATCCCGGTGGTGGCATCTACCTTTCGGACGGCGTCTTCCATCGTACCCAAGTCGAAACAGCCGACGGTCCCAAGCGTAATGTTGATGGCTCGATCTATCGTTACAACCCACGCACCGGCGAGTTCGATTGGTTCATGGCGCATGGTTTCGCCAACCCGCACGGCAAGGCTTTCGATCGCTGGGGAAATAGTTTCATCACCGATGCTACAGGCAATGTGAACTATTATGGTGATGCTGCAAGTGGTCACACCACGGATGGACGCAAACATGCGAGACTCAAAGAATTCTGGAAACGGCCCTCTCGCCCCTGTCCCGCTACTGAGATTCTATCAAGCGCGCATTTCCCTGAAGAGTTCCAGGGTAATTTCCTCAATGCCAATGTCATCAGTTTCCAAGGTATCTTCCGAGTGGGCGTCACCTACGAAGGCTCTGGCCCTAAAGGAGAAACGTTAGAGCACTTGGTTTCTACCGATCCCAAGGACAACCAGCATTTCCGCCCCATCTGCATGTCGAACGGTCCAGACGGCGCGCTATATTTCTGTGATTGGACTCAAACGATCATCGGTCACTTGCAACATCACATTCGCGATCCGCATCGCGATCATCAGCATGGCCGCATCTACCGCATCCCCTACGAAGGTCGCGATCTCGCCACCCCTCCGAAGATCAGCGGTGAGCCCATCAACAATCTGCTAGACCATCTCGCCAGCCCTGTGAATGGCACTCGGCTCCTGGCCAAGATCGAACTCGATACCCGCCCCACGGAGAACGTCATCGCAGCCGCAGCGGAACGTTTGAAACGCCCCAGCCTCTCCGAGCATGAGAAGATGGAACTCCTCTGGTTACACCAATGGCACAACGTGGTCAACGAAGCGCTTCTCGACACGGTGTTAGCCTCACCCACACCTGAAGCTCGGGCCGCAGCGGGTCGAGTGCTTTGCTACTGGCGTAATCGCGTGAGCAATCCGTTAGACAAACTGCACGCGCTTTGCACCGATGACCAACCGCGCGTGCGTCTTGAGGGCATCCGCATGGCGAGTTTCTACAGCGGTGAGGAAGCCGTCCAGGCTACGAACGCTGCCTTAGCTTCCCTAGCCCATCCTACAGACGACTACCTCGACTACATCCTCAAAGAAACGATGCAGCAACTAGAGACGTGGTGGCGCCCCGCTCTCGTAGAAGGGAGAATCGCCCCCAACAATCTCCCAGGAGCCACCTACCTTTTGACCACGGTAAACAATCGGGAACTCCTCGTGATGCCACGCATTCCTGCCGTGCTCAACGCCTGGCTCACACGGCCCGGCGTTCCCGAGCTAAAGCGTCTCGACGCCCTAGCAGAACTCACCAAATCCGGTGACACGACCGGCGCCCAACTTCTCTTGGGCGCCCTTGAGAGTAAGCAGCCTGGCATCGCGACAGCCGATCTTGGTCGCCTTCTCACTCGGCAACCTGCCGCTGATCTCAAGCCGTCGCGTGAACGCCTCACCAAGCTTGGCACCACCCCTGCCGCGCTCGCTTCTATCATGATCGCGGATGGCAGCATCGATGAACTCTGGAACGCCGCCCAATCAGACGAAGTAGCCCTGGCCAATGTCCTCAACGCCATCCCCTCCATTGCCGATGCAGCGCTTCGCGCCACCGCGCACGATCGCGTGAGTGCCGTTCTCACTCAGCTTCCTGAGCCCCTGGCAAGCAAGCTAACAGACACATCGGCCACTCAGGGACGCTTCGTGCGCGTCTCACTTCCGAAGAAAGGAATTCTTACCCTAGCAGAAGTTGAGGTCATGAGCGGCAATGCCAACATTGCCACTCGCGGAACCGCCACCCAATCCTCCGTCGCCAGCAGTGGCCTGCCGCAGCGCGCTATCGACGGCAATACCGCTGGGAGTTACGGCGCGAATACTTCCACCCACACCAAGGAGCCTGACAACGATCCCTGGTGGGAAGTCGATCTCGGAGGCAGTTATCCGATCGAAGCCATCACCATTTGGAACCGCACTGATGGCAACCTGGGTCGGCGGCTCAACCGCTTCACCCTCACCGTCCTCGACGACACCCGACGCACCGTCTTCGAGTCGAAGGAAAACCGAGCACCCCGCCCATCCGCTACCTTTGAAGTCGGGCCAGGCGATCCCAAAGGCACCATCCAGCGCGCCGCCATCGCCGCTTTGGTGAGTACAAACGACAAACCAAACGCCACATTCATCCAGCTTTGTGAACTCATCGACAACGACGAAAGCCTGACTGAAGCCGCCCGCGGCCTCCGCAAGATCCACCGAGATTCTTGGAATGCCACCGCCGCAGGCATCGCGGCCAAAGCCATGCACACCTGGGCCAAAGCCGTCCCCACGGAAGGCCGCACCGCTCAAGACTTCATCGAGAACGTCCAAGTCGCGACCGAACTCGCAAGCTACCTGCCCCACGAAGAAGTCGACACCATCCGCACTGCCCTGCAAGAACTTGGCGTCAGTGTCATCGTCCTTCGTACCGTCCACGAACAACTCCGCTACGACACCAACCACATCACGGTCGAAGCAGACAAGCCCTTCGAAATCGTCTTCGAGAACGACGACCTCATGCCCCACAACCTGATCATCTGTCAGAAAGGCGCCAAAGAAGCCCTCGGCACCGCCGCCCTCACCATGACCCCAGATCAGTTAGACAGCAAAGGCCGCGCCTACGTCCCCGAGAGCAACCAGATCATCGCCGCCACCCAGATGTTAGAGGCCGGAGAGAAGGCCCGCCTACCAATCGAAAGCCTGGCTCCAGGTGAGTATGAATATGTCTGCACGTTTCCGGGTCACTGGTCCGTGATGAATGGGAAGTTGAACATTCGAGAGAAATAAGAGATTCCAAGCACTCGTCATGAAATTATCTTTTCTCCCTAGGCTGCTGTTCGCCTTTCTAATAGTCTTGCTAGACCAGGCTACCCTGGCCGTGGAAGTCACGTTCCAGGTCGACCTCTCTATTCAAAAGTCAAAAGGACGTTTCGTATCTAGTGAGGATATCATCGAGGTAAGGGGGCCGTTCAACGGCTGGAGTGGTGGCACCGAACTCGAGCAGGACGCTATTAATTCCTCTATCTACAGCCTTCCGGTTGAGGTGGCTGATGGCGAAGGAGCATTTGTGGACTACAAGTTTGTCATCGTGGACAGCGCCAATGTGGTCGTCTGGGAGACTGAAGTTGGCGATGGGCAAGACAA
>JAACDM010000350.1 GCA_009936795.1 Verrucomicrobiaceae bacterium
AGTGGCTGCCCAGAAGGATCGATCAATTGGGCGGTTACGAATACCATGAGGTTGCGCTTCTTACGCTGTTCGGCCTCGATGCGGAAGAGGCGCCCGATGAGGGGAAGATCACCAAAGATAGGAAGCTTGTCCTCTGTATGTTGTACATCTTCGCGAATCAATCCACCGATCGCGACGGTTGACCCATCATAGACAGTCACGTTTGTCGTGACCCGCCGGGTGGCGAAAACAGGCATTTCAATGCGGTTAGCGGTGAGAACAATTCGCTGAGGATTACCCAAGATGTCGGTGCCAGTCGTGGTAATTGGACTACCGTAATTCACAAAACCCTCGAACTCGACGACCTCGGGAACTAAGTCCATCTCGATTGTGTAGCCGTCAGGGCCAACTTGTGGAGTGACTTTGAGGGTCACTCCCGTATTGCGCGTCTGGAAGGCAGTTGGAGTAGCTGGCGTGACAGGAAAGCTTGGGGTCTGAGCCTCGGGAGCGTCTGGCAAAATTGGGGCAGCTGCCGCAACCACTGGCTCGCCAAAGTCCTGCGGAAGCTCTGGTGGATCATATTCCGTGGGATAGATTAACTCTCGAATCACTTCCACCTGAGCTTGCGAACCACTGCGAGTGAGGATACTCGGCGCAGAAAGGAGATCAGTGCCCTTCTTCTGATCGAGTGCCCGCATGATCACTTGGAATTGTGGATCAGTAAGAACGCCAGCAAGAGCGAAAGCGCCTGGCGCTGGATTGACGATCTCGGAAGCCGCCCCGACTCGACCGGCAGCAATCAGCGCTTGAATGGCGCTTTCGTTGATGGCTTCAGCACCGCTGCGGAGGCCAGCCGTGACAGGATTGAGAGGGTTGCTATCAGGCACATTGATTCCCTGGCCGAAGAAGGGGAAGTCTCCTCCGCCAAAACCGCGCTCTGATCCACCAACGGATCCCCCACCAACCATTATCTTGTCTCCGTTGCCGGCACCAAAGGCGCCCATCACCCAATCGAATCCAAACTCTCTAAGATTGTCCTGTTGGACCTCGACGAATTTGGCTTCCACTTTGATCTGCTTTGGCACGCCCTCGTCGATAAGGTTGTTCACAAACTGATCGACGATATCGAGCATGGATTGGGTGTTACGGACGACAAGTTCAGACGCCGAAGCAATATAGAACGCTGTGGATCCTTCACCAAACGTGATGCCCTTACCCTCAAGAATTTCCTTAGCGGACATCTTGCGCGCAAGTGAACCCCCACCACCGCCAGCATCACCAGCATCGGCAAATGGATCATCGGCAATGGCCGCATCACCACCACCGTCTCCTCCACCGCCGAGGCTCTGGAAAAATGGGGGCACCTGATAGCGCCGAGTAAACAACGCCTCGCTGCGATCAGTGAGAGGAACAATAACAACAGCGTGAGGTTCCATGCGGTATTTCACACCAGCAAGGCCCGTAACATAACGAAGCGCTTCCGCAAAGGGCACACTTTGAAGGTCAAGCGTGATGGACTGCTGATCAAGCACACCCGGGCTCGATTGGTTGATCTTGCGTTCATCGATGAGGATGTTGATCCCTTTCCGTGCGGGATTGCCTTCAATGTTATCAAGCTGGATGCTACGCTCACGAAGATAATCGATCGCACTCTGCAGCGAAAAGCCATTCATGCGAAGGGATGGAATAACTATACCATCCAGCTTTGCGGTGATGTAGCCAAGACCACCGTCATCAGTACGCCCTCCACCCCTAGCGCCAGCCTGAGCGTTAGCTAGAGGAACCGGGAGCTCCCAGGACTCATCAACCTCGCGAATCAGTGTCGACCGAGTCTGCTTATAGGCCTGTTGACGATAGGCTGCCTTAGCGTGAGCAACATCTTCAAGGCCTCTGCGGGCTGCGGCATTGTAACCGTCGATACGGAGCACTTCGTTATATTTCTTGTCGGCATCCTTATACCGAGCCAAACCATAATAGCTTCGACCCTCCTTGAGGAGCTGCAGCACGCGCTTTGAATTCTCTGCGTGGCCCGGGACATTCGCATATTCACCGCGCTCAAGACCTTCTAACAAAGCGGCTGCCTGCTTATTCTCCGGGTCAACAGCAAGCACCGTCTCAACGATCTCTTGAGCTTCAGCGGCTCCACCACTAGCGGCCACATTTTGGGCGTGAGTGGTAGCATAGTTCACATAAGCCTCCGAGTACACCTGACGATGCATTTCGGTTTGCTCAGCATAGGGCAGCGTGTCTAACGCTAAACTTAGTTGGTCATAAGCGGTGGCATGATCCCCATCCTTGCCGGCACGAACGCCATTTACATAAGCGGCGTTTGCTTCGGTGACACGCTGTTGGCGTCGAAGGATTTCAGACTGAGCAAGGCCACCGGGGGCAGCCCCTGGTCCACCAGCTATCGCGTCGACAGCTAGCAAGGGAACTACCGCCGCCACTAAAAAGTGGTTTCGGAATTGGTGAAGGCAGCTTCTAATCGTCATAAGTGTGTGCTATTGCAGTGCTACTGGGTGTTATTCGAAAGGTGTTTTGCCTTATGGGCAGGGTAGAATCTCCAAGTCTTTCCCCTTTTGATCCTTAATGATGGCTTTACTTGCCGTGACTTCGATGATCTTGAAACTTTGCGTTGGGTCGTTGGACAGCTTGAATGAGCTGCCTCGCTTCGCGGTAAACTCTTCACCGTTGTAGCGGTTTAAAAACGTTCCTTCATGAGTCGGTTGCTCCCACTCAACGTCACGGACTAAGGACTGCGAAACACGCGCGTTACCCCCCGCCTCAACAAAGCTGATGGTGATTTTGGAATTATCGGTAGGACTACCGCTGGCGTCAGCCCCCTTCTCTTCGGCGTAGGCATCGAGACGAAATCTATTATCTGGACCGAATCTCGATCCCCTGTTTACCAACATATTTTGAGAACGGAACTTTCCTTCAGAAACGAGATCAATCTGCCAAGTCGTTGGATCCACTTGGGCCTTGAAGACCAACTTCAAATCCGATGATACCATGCCTGCGAGACACACCTTTGTAATAAACGCCGGGTGTTCGTCAGCATTCATCGGGTTGGTTTTGGGAGTTGCAGTAAACTCCTCGATGTTGGTGAAGTTATCACCGTCCGGATCTTGGTCCTTAAGGTCTGAAGCTGTCACATCGAGGCCATATTTATTTATCCAGTCATTGGTGATAGGCTTATGAATGCCCACATCACCATCAACTGCTAGCAGCACTTGCTCGCCCTTACTAGCATCCCACTGCTCGATCACTGGAGCAGAAACAAACAGATTTAGGCCCTCCCATTTCACAGAATCAGCCAGCGCCTTTGAAGCCTTCTCCACTGTCACTAATCCAGTCTCAGGCATCTCTTCGCTCTCACGAACACTAGCCTGATCAAAATTTGAGCTAAACTTCAAGCTCGAGAAAATCAACCAACCCGCCAGAGCAAGCGCAATGATAGTAGCCACTACGAGAATTGCCTTCTCATAGTTTTCTTTCAACCATTCTTCGTTCATGTAATCCGCTTAGTAATTGGTTTAAAATGATTATTCGTTAGGAACCTTCGGCAGAAAGCGCACGAGATCGAGCGCCAAATATGCCCGCACATTCTCGCGGCCGAAGACCATATTGATTCCCTGCGATTCTTGTTCCGCAGCGGGCTCCTCGCCCTCTTCCAACTCAATATCGTCTGGCGCATCGGAACGTTCTGGGCCAATCAAAGACTGGTTCTCCAATCGCATCCAGCGAGTGACGAAATAGAATTCACCCTCGTCCGCAGCTTCACCCAAGGCACTAGAGGTATTGCTGAGAGCATTGAGAACCGACTGAAAGTTTTTCTCAGGCAGTTCAATAGCGATCTCCATCGGGTAGGTTACAGACACGGGCTCTGCCTTCGGTTTCGGCTTAGCATTGCCCCTACTATTACTTTGACCCCTCGCTCTCGGAGCTGGCGCCTGCTCGCGCGTCTCAAAGGGCATCTGCTCCCGCTTGACTGAGAACCTCTTCACATCGTTAGCAAGAAGAAGATTACTAAGCCAAACGGTTGCATTGAGCTGGAACTGAAGTTGATCAACCGCTCCCTCCAGAGGCACTTGGGCTCGATATTTGTCCAAGCCGAGATAGAACCCTTCAGGAAGAGTCACCCCGGAAGCTGACGATGCCTCAACGACCGCATCCACCTTGAGAGCAAGATCCTCTTGAAACTGAGCGACACGCACACCGGTCGGCATTGGCACCTGGCCGACATACATCTTATTGGCAACGGCCTCCGCCTTCGTACGGTAATCGCTGACGAGATCGCGAACAACGGCCGCGTTCTCAGAGCTCGGAAACGGCTTCTGCTCTTGAAGATCTCGCTTGGACTTGTAAGCGGCGGCAAGACGATCTTGGGCATCAGCGAACTCACCACGAGCCTTCGTAAAGAAGAAACCCAAGCCACCGAGCCCGATGACCAACAAGGCAATGAGCCCCGACAAGAATGTATTCTGTTTAATCCAGTTCATTGGTATTAATCGACAAAGAGACTTAAGTGCTAATCAATAGCGACCGGCTCCTGCAACGGCAAGGTGAGCTCAAAGTCATAGGCCCAGACCGAATCATCGGTCCCATCGTTAAATTTAATCAGGTCCGCGAGGACAATTTCTAGATTATCGTCATCCATGCCACTGGTCTTGAAGTAAGGTGACTCTTTGATGGCCCCCAGAAGAACTTCTGAAACGATTGTTGGTCGAGCTGGACTACGGAACAATCCTTTAAGGATAACCGTATCGATCTCGACTGGCTTGGCTGGACCTGCGTTTCTCTTTCGATCCCTAGCATTTCCAGCGTCTGGCTTGAACTTCTTAAGCGAACGCGAACCCAGAGCAGGCTCGAAGTCACCTGATAGATCTTTGGTTAACTCGTCATCACCGATCATTGGCGCCATCGTGGTAAACCACACTTCAGGCGACTTCAGACGACTATTGAGATCAGTGAGAAAGTCCGCCCAGTAAGTACGTTGAACGACCGCATTGGTGTAATCTCCCGTCCGCGCCTTCACAGCATCGAGATCTTCAGTAGACGAATCAATGGTGTCCTGGACGAGCGCCAGAGCTTCCGTCTCACCGCTGAGATCACCAATCTTGCCATCAATCACTTGGGCAGCCCGAGTGAAGTAGAATCCTCCAGCAGCGAGCGCGCCCAAGACACCAGCAGTGCCAAGCAAGAGCGCCGGCTTACGCCTCTCAAGATCACGCGCGTTTGCTAACGACGGCGGAACGAGCTCGAGCTCAATTGGAGATTGCGGCCCATTGCGCAATGCAAGGCCAACCAGCTCACCCATGGTATGCGCCTCAGCAGCCACGGCGTCCTGATTCACCTTCGGCCCAACGCCAACATTGCGAAGCGGGTTAAAATATTCTACAGGCACTCCGAGCTTCTCTTGCAGGAATTGCGCAAGACCTTCGGTGCCAGAAGCACGGCCAGCCAAATAAACCACTTCAGGCAAACTACCCTCTTGCTGGGACTTATAGCGATTATTAGTCCTAACAATCTCGCCATGCAATCGAGTGACCGCGTTCTTCAATATCGTCGAAATTAAGCCTGCCTGCTCATCGGACGGCTCAGCACCGTTGGGAGCGATGGCCCCCTTCTGAAGCTTCAGCGTCTCCGCAGCCTCAAACGGGATGGACATTTCTTTAGCGATCGCCTGAGTAAAGCTCGCTCCGCCAATACGGCTAGAACTGATAAAGACGCGACCAGGCTCAGCATAAATTAGATTTGCGGTGCGAGCACCGACATCAAGAATCAGAGCGGGCTTCGTTTGATCGGCATAGCTGTAGCGATAGGCATTGTACACGAGCATCGGCGAAACATCGACCGACAGCGTCTTGATGCCAGAACGCTCCACAGCTGAATTCATCGCCGAAAGCTCATCAGACTTGATAGCCCCGAG
>JAACDM010000351.1 GCA_009936795.1 Verrucomicrobiaceae bacterium
AAATAGAATCGCCTGAGGATGCCACCATCTCCTGCTCTCCGATTTGGACAGTACATCTACCTTCCAGAATATAGAGGGTCTCGTCCTCCCTTTCGTGGACGTGAAGAGGGGGCCACCACCGGCAGGCACAAGCCCCTTCATCGCAAAAAGAGCACCACCAGCCTGCTCTCCGGAGACAAGGAACGTGTACATGTCACCCGGGCCCCAAAACGCCTTGCCAGTGCCTGATACGACATGAAAATCTGATCTATTATCTGACATGTTAATAATACTCTTCGGTGTTAACGGTCATCTAAACCGATTCGACCTTTTAAAGTAAGTATTTTCGATAACGGCTTTCCCCCTCGCAGATCCCAGCGTGCGGTTTCCCGCAGATGGATGAACTGTGAACGAGTTTCGCCTTGTTTTTTATTTGCCTTTGGTTTGGCCCTCTCTCTCCTCACATCCTCTTGTTCGCTCATATCCCCGGCAAGCTTCTTCTATTCCCAGAGACGTTCGTGCGGCATCGGCGTTTCGACAATCTTCGGGCGGAGTATTTATGGGGCTCCCAGGTGCAACTCTTGCGCTGGCTACACCACAATTCAGCAATTTGAATATGCGGACGACTGAGATCTGCACCCATGTGGCTTGTAGCGTTGGTGGGACAGACATACGGAGTCGATTGGATGTCTTGTGACTGAACGTTTGGGACGGCGAATGCACGCAGACTGACGCGAATGATAGGTGGAGGGAAGTCTTACCATTTCCGCAGCAGCGGGAGACCGAGTCGACGACTCAGACTGCCTATTTCGTTGTCATTGACGACTATTTGGGAATGAATTAGAAAACCGCCCAGAAAATAGGACTTTGGTAGTTTAGCCGATCACTCTCGAAGAGATCAACTCCCCAGCGCATGGCTCTGTTAGTTCGTTAGGCAGGCCACCTAAGCGCTTGGGACATGGCCTGATTCATGCTAACGTGCCCATGTGAACACACCGGGTGACCAGGTTCCAGCTAAGAAACTAATCGCGGTTTCTATAGCCATTATAGTGTTGCTCTTTTTCGCCATCGTGATCTTGATGATGCGGCATCAGAGACTGCGTCGTAGCACCGCAGTCTCACAGGCGCTTCCCATGCTAGCGAAAGAGGACGAGAAGACGCTGAGTCACTTACGGGCCTTTGGTCTGATCCTCGAAAAGCATGGCTGGAAGGTCTATTGGAACGAGCCCTCACGTTATGAACGGCATGGAACTCAGCATCTCCAACGTGGCAGTTTACATCATGAGTTTACAGACACGGAGGGAGATCGCGTGCGCCTAGGGATCGATGCCCTGACATTCGCCACTGACGCTGAGTTGCCTGCCGTCGAGGCATTTCCGCTGGAGAAGTGGCATGACCTACATCCCTTGCGCTCTTTCACGCAGCAAGACGCGTTTCCGTTTGAGGTAAAACGAGTGGGAAGCACCTACGTGGTCTTTTACAAGTACCAGGGCAAACTGCCGCCGAAGCTACCTGACCAACTGGAGACCTTCATTGCGGGCGACAGCCGTCAGCGGGCGACGTTTCGCCGCGAACTCGCAGAAGCGCATCGACGCGAGAAAGAGGCGCGAGTAGCTCTCCGCATGATCCAACAGTCTCTGAGCAAAGTGGATCTCTACGAGGGTACTCCTGACGGCATTCATGGCTGGCGGACGAAGCATGCCTTGCAGCGGTTTCTTCGTCGCCAAGGATATTATTCTGGAGATATCGATGGGGTCTTCGGCAATCGCACGTTGAAAGCGCTCTATGAATTTCGCTCTGAAGTCGGCCTCGAGAAGAATGACGCTTTGGACCTACCTCTTGCAAAAGCCATGGTGAAGGCGTTGGCCTCACCTCCGCCGACAGATCAACCCAGCGAGACACCCAACACATGAGTTCAAAGATTTGGTTAGGCAAACTGACGCGACGTGAGTTCCGTACCCGTATGGACGCGGGTGAACTGAAGCTCGCCATTCTCCCAGTGGCAGCGGTCGAGCAGCACTTGGAGCACCTTGCCATGGAGCACGATTGGCGCAGTGCCCGCCTTATTGCAGGCGCGGTGGCGGAACAGCTTGCGCCTCATGCACTCGTTGCTGAAGGACTCATGGCGGGTATCAGCGAGCATCACATGGTACATCGCGGCACCTTAAGCCTGCAGCCAGGCACGTTTTTGGCCGTTGTGTCAGACTTGGTCGATTCGCTGGTCCGCGCTGGATTCACCAACATCCTCGTTCTCAATGGTCATGGCGGAAACATCGCGGCATGCGAAGCGGTGTGGGATCAGTTTCTGCGCAAGTTTCAGGTGAACGTGCATTTCTTTCCTTACTGGAACGTGCTGACGAAAGAGGACGCCATAGAACTGTTAGACAGCGGAGCACGTCTTCCCGAAGACCTTCCTGGACATGCGCAAGAGTTTGAAACAGCGATAGCGTTGCATCTTTTTCCCGAGAACGTTAGGCAGGAGGTGTGGAAGGATCAGACGGATCCCAAACCGTCCATGGCGACGGCGGAGAAAGGTCAGGCGTTTTACGAGCGCATCATTGCCCGAGTCACTGATTATGCTAGGGACATGATCGATGGCAAGCACACCCATGCCATACCGCCGTATCATCCTTAGTTCTTTCAGCGTCAAAGGCGACGGCCCGGAAGGCCGTGCCACACTTAGTATTACTGAATAAAGGCAACACGAAGCTTCTTCGGGATGTAGGCGACCCGGAGTGCATCGGCGAGTTGCGTCTCATCGCGATCATTGGCAAGGATCGCCAAGGCTTCATCAGGCACGGTGTTCGTCTTGAGGGCGCGCAAGTAGCCCTCCATCGGCTTTCCTTTACTGTCCAGGAAGGTGAAGAAGTAGTAGGTAAGCAGGGCCGAGGAACGCGCCTTGCCCCCCTCAAGGCCAGTCTGACGAAGCTGATTGTATCCCATTGTAAGCACTTGGGATGGCTTGAGCATAGGAACGTTTTTGTTAGCCAAGCCATAGGCCTCGCCCAAATGAGCTAACATGTTCGCAAAGGGATCCTCAAAATCGAGGTAGGTTTTCTTAAATGGCGCACCGGCAAGATAATCAGTCAATGCAACAGCAAGCCAAGGGGGTAATTTCTCCAAGCGTGAACCTAACAAAAGGTAAGCTACTTCACGGGTAAGTGCGGCCGAACTCTCCATCGTGTCGATCGGCGCGACCAGCACATCACGGCTCAGGTTGTAGACTGCCGGTTGTCCTTGAGGGAGCTGATCCTGTTCTGAAATCTCGAAGTCAGACTTCTTGGCAAAGAGCTTCACCTTGAAATGCGATCCTGCAGGCTTCGGTGCAAACTGGGAGGGCAATTGTTTGAAGGCCCAATGAACGGCTTCAAAGTGAGGAGTCACGGCTTCAAGCTGCGTCTCCGTGACAGGGCCAACTACTTCAAACTCGTAATGTTTAGTCTGGAAGATCTTGCCGACATCAGTGGCCTTCACCTCCTCAAGCTTCGCATCCTCCTCAACCGGGCTGTCGCTACCCGCAGGTGGCTTCCATTTGCGAAGCGCTAGCTGATCAACGACGCTGAATTTCGTGATTTTGTAAGTGAACGTCTTGCCAGTTTTTGTCGTGAAGATGACCTCATCACCATCTATCTTCTCGACTTTCATCGTCAGTTTCCGGCCTTTCAAGTCTTTCACGTCCATCCATTCCTGAGCCTGCCCCACGGCGCCAAAGACAAGGATAAACGCCCCCAGGAAAGGGAGATGTCGAGTAAGAGAACGTCTCGTTTGCATAAAACCAGCTTGAGGACTTCGCTGGAAAAATCAACGCTGATCCGTCACCAGAATTGCCTCTCGCATCCCACCCAGACCTGCCGCATCATGCTCTTGTATGAAGTCCTGGATCCGCCGCTTCCTTCTCCTAGGGATCATCCTCACCCTAGCCGGGGGAACGGTTCTCTATCTTGCCGCCAACTTCTTCTTTCAGCCCGAGAAGCTTGTCCGTAAGCTCGAGAAACGCCTCAACTGCCGAACGTCGATAAGCGCCGTCGAACTGTCGCTCTTTGCACAGCCTGCCCGTCTAGTGATCAAAGACTTCGCGATGGCCAAACGTGATGGCCATGCCGATCAGCAGACGCCCCTAGCTGATCGGCCAGCAATCACCAACCCGCAGATCACCGCCAAAGAGATATCTCTTGCCGTTTCCTTCCCACACTTGCTCCTAGGAAGGATCCACGTGCACGAGTTCTTGGGGTCAGAGGTCACTGGCAAACTCATCAAGCCTGAGGAGGGCGATCACTCGCTTGAAAGTCTCTTCGACAAACCCAGGCGTGACGATAAGAAACCCAAGAAGGTCCGAGATGAGGATAAAGATAAGGATGACGACGACGATACGATAGATCGACTGAAGATCTCGACGTCCCTACGATCTGCACGCCTTGAGAATCTCACATTCGTGATTGAGTTAGAGAAAAAGGACACCCGTATTTCTTGGACCGACGTCAATCTTGATCTCAGCGATGTCGAACTCTCCCCAGGGGATCTGGAAACTAAGAATCATGCAAAGATCGCTGTCCGCGCCAACATCCTCTTTGACCACCTGGAAAGTGGAGAGCGCTTCGGAAACATGATGCTTCAGGGCTCTGGAGATGTGCGCCCCGTAGATCCAAAGACACGCAAGATTGAACCCGCCGTAGACTTTCAACTTGAAGCCCTGGTGGGGACGCGCCTGGAAACGGCACCGCTAATGCACGCGGTGGCCAAGAAGCTTCGGGATCTTGAGAAATACGGCATTCAGTTAGACGATATCAAGCTCGGCGGTGATCTGGTTCAGCCTGCCCGTCTAAAAGGAAATTATCGAGACCACCAATTCACTCTTACAGAAGATACCACGGTCGATTTCTCAGACTACGGCTTCTCCTTGGCGGAAGGCAGCTGGTATGAATCCGAAGATGGCCAACATGAATTCAAGACCACACTCATGGCTGGTCCGGCAATCACCGAAGGGATCATAGGAAGCGTGGATCGCTACGTTCGCCGCAAGGTTCGATTCCTCCCCCCAGATGTTTTTCGACGTCTGATCGGAGATCACTTCTTAAAAGACGGCCGATTTACCCTCAAGCTGATCACCAAAGGCGACATCGGCAAACCCAGGGTAGGGTTCTCGGATAAACTTCCGGACATCGACGTCGATGCGGTCAAGGACTCCGCTGAAGACCTGATCAAGGATCTGAAATCGATCTTCCGCTAGTAGTCGTCGTCCACGGCGTCATCAGGACGCATGAAGCCGTAGTCTTCGTTCTCTTTGTCCTCATCTTCGTCCCACTCACTCTCAGAGTCACCACGCATCCATTCATCTTCGTCGTCAGCCACCATGCCGGCAGGATCGAAATCAGCGAGACCACGGCCGACGTCTTTGCCTCCGACCTCTGCCGGGATGTCGATATCCACGTCATCGGGGTCACCAAAGAAGCAGCGGCCATCACGAACGCCGTAAGCGACCTTTGCTCCTGATTGGTCGACGGTTTCTGCTGAGAAATCGTCAAGCTCGAGCGGCTCGGCGAGGAGAATCTTCCAGAAGGCATTGGAGATGCGTTTGGCTTCTTCTGGCTTGGTCTTGTCACTGAAGTTCAAACGAGTACGACCGTCCTTACCGGACACGCAAGAAAAGGTGATCCCTTCCTCCTCATCATCGCTATCGGTCATGGCGCGCAACGGCACTTCGACGACAGAAGCAGTCGTATCGGACTCCTCTGGCCCAGTTAGTCCCAACACGACCATGAGACGAGATTGGACCCAGACGCCTTCCGCTTTCTGATCAACGAGCTTCTTCAAATTCTCCAGGCCATCCTTGGAGAGATTCTTCGGAAGCGCATCAATAAGCGCGAACGAATGCTTTCCCGCTTTGATAAGATGGGCGTCGAGTTCTAGTGTGTATGTGTAAACTCCTTGCTGAACCTTCATGACTTTCGGCTGATCTAGCCAATCTATGCCTCTGAAAACACTGGTGACAAGTCCTTCTGTAATCAGGAATTTCAAGGTTTCGGAGTGGAATAGTTCAAGACCGAGAATTCGCTAACAATCTGAAATTTGTTTACGCGAATTTACCCCCACTTTCGCCATGCCCAAATCCCCTCCTCTCGCTGCAGCCTTTCTTCTCACTTTCGCCTCTCTTTCTGGTGCTGAAACCACCGAACTTTCCGTCACCCGGGACACAAGTCTCTTCGAGTTAGATCCGACATTCAACCTTGGTACTCAACGCGATCTGCCTGCGGGCACCCTTGGAGAAATGGGGGAGAATCTTCGAAGCCGAATTCTCTTTCAGGTCGATCTCACACTGCCAGACAAGACTGAGATCATTGCTGCGCGCTACCGGGTGAAGGTCACCATGGCCCCTCCAAGTGAGACTCGAGCAAATTCGACATTCGCGCTCCACCGGTTTCTCACGCCGTGGGCAGAGGGCGAGCAACGGGGCGATCTTCCTGGAGGCCGCCGAGCCACGGACGGTGAATCGACGTGGGCAGCGAACAGTCATCCGGATGCACTCTGGGCGACCGCGGGAGGCGAAGCCGGCACAGATTACGCAACAGAGCCAAGCGCGACGGCCAGAGTAAGCGGCACCGGCGAAGTGATTTTCCAGTTTAACTCCGTGGGCCTGGCCGACCTCCGGTCGATGCTCACTGAACCTGCCGCGAACCACGGCTGGATCCTGCTGACACAGGACGAGGATGTAAGTAAGACCGCACGACGATTTGCAGCAAGCGAACATCGTACGACTCCTCCAATACTCGAAATTGAGCACGAAGGAAGCAGCCCAAACGAACCGGAGCCCTTTATCGCCTCCCTTGAGCAAGACCTCGACACGCGAGAATGGATCATAACTGCTCCTGCAACCCAAGGCCAAGTCTACACGCTGCAATGCTCAAGCTCACTAGAGTTAAATGACTGGAAAAACCAGGTTAACAAAGGTGAAATTCTAGCCGGAGTCGTGCGCTTCAGAAAAATGATGAATGAAAGCAGGCAATTCGTTCGTATAATAGCGAGTCGCTAAGGTTACTCCGCCCGCGCCGTCGCTATCCTCCAAACCCATTTCTCCTGATTCCTCGCCTATGAAACGCTTTGCCCCCTCGGCAATGGCCTTGGTACTGCTCGGCCTCGTCATTGCCAACGCTGAAGATCGTCCCCGGATCACTGGGGTCTCTATGAACGACACCCGGCAATTGGTTATCCAAGCAGAAGTGCCCGCTGGATATCGTCACGCAACGTTGCAGGCTAATGGCGCGCCCGTGGATCAGTTTTGGGAAACGATGGTAGCTGGCCCGATGACGGGTGATGAAGCCGCTATGCTCACTTTCACGTTGCCTGATCCCAGCAGTTTCGCGCTGGTGCGAGTGACCCTGGGCGAAAGCACGACGATTCCAACGGCCAAGCACAATGACGAACGCTGGCTCCAGGTAGAGTATGTGCCCGATAGAGGCTCGGGATCGGGCGGAACTGGTTCAGGCGGCAATGGTGGGTCAGCTGGAGGCAATCCTACCCAAGACCCAGACGCGAATCCTGCCCCAACGTCTAAGACAGAGAAGATCGGTCACCTTCTAAACCGAATTGCTTACGGCCCGTCCAAAGCCAGCTTCGAGAAAGTCGAAGAGCTAGGCATCGAAGGCTACATTGAGGACCAGCTCAACACGCGCCCCATGGATACCCTGGAAAGCGTTCAATCCATCAAGGCCGACGACTACTTCCAGACCTTCGTCCCTGGTGAAGAAACCTACTTTATTGAGGAAGGCGCTACATGGACCTTCTTCAAAGGTCGGAGCGAGCCTCCGTCCAACTGGAAGGACGTGGACTTCATACCGACCTTCTGGGAAAAAGGGCCAGCAGGCATCGGCTATGGTGATGGCGACGACGAAACTGTTCTCGACGACATGGGAGGAAGCGACGGTTACCTCTCGCTCTATACGCGACACACCTTCGACGTCGAGGACCCTGCAAATCTGGAAAACGTTAGACTGCGCATCTCTTATGACGATGGATTCGTGGCTTACCTTAATGGTCAGGAATTCGCGCGTGCAAATGTTGCGGGAAATCCACCTGCCTTCGATGACAGTGCTCAAGGTGCTGCGGGCAATGTTGACAATTCGAATCCAAACGAATTCAATGTCGACGACTTTCGAAGCCTGATGCGAGAGGGCAAGAACGTACTCGCCGTTCAAGTGCACAATCAAAGCCGCACGAGTTCCGATCTATCCTTCAGCCCGGCCTTCTACCACGCTCCGAGCCCGGGTTTTCAGACAATTCGCGGGCTCGATGAACTACAGGAGCTGGTTCACGCGCAAGGTGTGTATTCTGATCGCCAACTCCAAGTCGTCCTCACTGATTTTTGGGAAAACCATTTCGCCACGGATGTAAACAAGCTCGAAGATCATTTAGAAAAACGTGAAGCGTACGAACGCCTCATGACCTCCGATGCTGACAATCGACGTCTCTACGCGCAAATTGCTCGGGAAGCCGCACAGATGGAGTTCCAAGAGTATACCTTCTTTCATGACCATGCGTTAGGCTATTTCGGCGATCTCCTTCTCTACAGCGCCACGAGTCCTGCCATGCTGATCTACTTGGACAACGTGGGGAACCTTAAAGAGTCCCCTAACGAGAACTACGCTCGCGAAATCCTCGAACTCTATGCCTTTGGCGTGGACAACCGCTACACTCAAAGAGACATCGAGCAACTGGCAAAGTGCTTTACGGGATGGACGGTCCGCAAAGTTCGCCCCGACGCCCTAAAGTTCTTTCCCGACATTGCCCGCGCGCCTTACACGACGCCGAGCCTCGCCATCGAGCGCGAAACTCCGATTGTCGATCTCGGCGCTGGTTGGCGTTTTATAAAAGGCACACAAGAGCCATCAGCAAACGCCTCAGGTGAACCCACGACAGCTTGGACAGAACCGGGTTTCGACACCTCAGGTTGGACTGAAGGAGCCAGCGGGATCGGTTACGGAGATGGTGACGATGCTACCATCCTCGACGATATGCGAGGCAATTACCTCACCGCCTATGCCCGGCGCGAATTCGTCTTGGAAGCCGGTCTCGACTACGACGAACTCGTTCTCGATATGGCATACGATGACGGTTATGTCGCTTATCTGAATGGCGTAGAGATCGGCCGTAGTTATACCATGCGAAACTACGGCAGTCCTCCAGCCTTCGACCGTAGCTCTCGAAATCACGGAAACGAGACTGCCCATGACACGGTCTTCCTTGCAAACCACCTAGATCTTCTGAAACCAGCTCCCGAGATCAATGTGCTAGCCGTCCAGGTTCACAACACCAGCCTCAACAGCAGTGACCTCACCCTCGGTCCCCGCATTGTCTCTCGCACCTACACGGATGACAGCATCGATGAAGCCAGCTCAGGCGGCTTGTGGAGTTTCCGATTCCAACCTGAGCAGCACAATACAGAAGAGAAGATTCTCTTTGAGGGTACGCCTCATCAACTGCGTATCCCGGCAGAACGAACAGGCGCTGCCGGCGTGAATGACGCTATCGAGGTGATCGATGCCATGATCAATCATCCGTCCACAAGAGAGTTCATCGTCATCAAACTCGTGAACAAACTCGTTTCTGATGAGATCTCATTAGCGTCCTACCATGATGCCACAGCACCACCTGAACTGATCGCTCTCGTCGACCAAGGGATCGCCGCTTGGACATCCACCGCTCGCCCGGGTCACATGGGCACCATCGTTCGCACCCTATTAGACCCGACCGACCAGAAGAGCGCTTTCTGGTCCGGAATCGCTTACCGCTCCAAAGTAAAGAGCGCCGTCGAATATGTAAACAGCACCATGCGGGCGCTCGACGTGCCTCAACTCAATGACCGCGTTTCTGAGGTCAACGAGGATCTCGGCATGACCATCTTCGAGCGGGAAGAGCCAGACGGTTTTCCAGAAGAAGCCCTTGGCTGGATGGATACCCAAGGCCTGCTTGAACGCATCAAGTTCGGCCAGGCACTCACTCAGGGTCTTACCAGCAGCGGAACTTCCTGGGACCCTGCTAGCTTCCTTCAGAAACACGCTCTCACCACGCCACAAGACGTCATTAATCACTTCAATCAGCTCTATTTCCAGAGTCATCTGACGGAGGAGAATCAAGCCATCCTACTCGACTACGTGAACACAGATACCGCCTGCCTACCAAGCCTCTGGTCAAACCAATCGAATGCCATCAAACGCAACCGACTTCGCGACCTCGTGGGGCTGATTCTCGCATCTCCTGATTTCCAATTCCAATAAACACCAGCTCTCACCCAATCATGAAGTCTAGCAGACGTCAATTCCTACGCCGTAGCGCGTTATTCGGTGGTGCCCTCGGCATCCACCCCTTCCTTCTCAATGACAAGCTGAATGCGGCTGAGCCCGGAGATAACAAGAAGCTAATCTTCATTTTCCAACGTGGCGGCAATGACGGAATCAACACCGTCATCCCTCGCGGCGATAGCGAATACAATAACACAAACCGCAGGTCTCTTTACCTACCCGAAAGTGATGCCCTGGACCTAGGCAATGGGTTCGCACAGCTCAACTCGGCCATGGCGCCAATAATGTCGCTCTACAACTCCACACAGCTCACTGGTGTGGAGGGCCCAGGCAACCTCGCTGTCATTCACCGTGTGGGCTACGCAAACCAGTCACGTTCACACTTTGATAGTCAGGAATACTGGGAGAAAGGTGTGCCTCGCGATAAGTCGATTAAAGACGGAATGTTCTATCGACAGCTTGCTGAGACGAGAGATCTCAGAACCGTCGAGAATGCTTTCATTGCGGCTTCGATCTCAGGCTCTCAATTAAGTGGTCTGCGAGGAGAACACCCGTTTCCCAACTTCCGTGAAGCAGACGACTTCGCCTTCCTCGGCAACGATGAGCAAAAGGGTAAGTTCCTCGGCGATCTCCCAAGAGACGGAAAGAATGGCAAAGGGGTTCGTGGACTCTATTCATCTACTAGCAGTCTGGCTAATTCACGCTACGCGAATCTAGTCAAGCAAACAGGTCAAGCCATGACAAACACGCTTGGCACACTCAAGTCGGCTGTTGATCAAGGTCCCTATGTTCCCGCCAACGGTGCGGTCTACCCTGACAGTAACCTTGGGGAAAAACTCATGGAAGCCGCCATGCTCATGAAACGGACGCCCGTGCGCGTCGTCGGCGTGAACAAAGGCGGCTTCGACACACACGGCGGCCAAGGCGGCGTGAATGGCAAACATGGGAATCTGTTAGGCGATATCGCTCAGGGATTTCAAGCGCTCTACCTAGATCTCCAAGATCAGTGGGAAGACATCATCGTCGTCACCATGACTGAGTTTGGCCGGACCTCGAAAGAGAACGGCGGCGGTGGCACGGATCACGCTGAAGCCAGCACCATGTTTGTCGGTGGCGGTGGCGTGAACGGTGGCGTCTATAACTGCGACAGCACCACGTGGCTCGATGGAGACATGTTCAGCAAGCGCGGCCGCTACCTAGCTCGGCTCACCGATTTCCGGGCCATCTTTGGTGAGATATTCACCAAGCACTTCGGAAACGAGCCCGCCTTACTAGACAGCATCATGCCTGGCTACAGTGAAGCTGCGGACGACATCCCCGGCGATTTCCGCCAGCTGGGCATTCTCTAGGTCCGTCTCGGGGATTACGACCGGCGAATATCAAGCAAGAATCGCTGCAATTTGAGCGATTATTTCCTTAAAGCCTTGACACTTGGGGTCAAAGAATGGGAAATTAACCGATGTCCACCGTTCTATCTTCCTCATGAGCCTACCTTCGCCGCTCCCACCTTTAAGCCGTCGTGAACGCGAGCTGCTTGAGATCATCTATCGCCTTCGAAACTCGACCGTGACTGAGATCATGCGTCAAATGGAGGAACCTCCAACCCGCGCAGCTGTTCGCTTCCTTCTTCGTGTGATGGAAGAGAAAGGCCACATCTGCCACACGAAGCGCGGGCGTGAGTTCGTATACGAAGCCACACAGGCGCGTCATTCGGTAGGCAAATCAGCTTTGCACAATGTGCTCCACACCTTCTTCGATGGTTCTCTGCAGAAAGGGTTAGGAGCCTACCTGGCCGATCCGAAAGTACAGTATGATGGAAGTGAGCTCGCTCAACTCGCTGAAATGATCGAAGAAGCCAAATCCATGCAAGATTTATAGGATTTCACCATCAACCAAACCAATTTCGACTAGCGCTCCGCTAGTCATAAACACCGCGAGTCATGCCCCCCACCGTGACCCAACCAGAGGCCTTCTCAAGCCTCCTTCTGACATGCTCCATCAAAGGGACGATGTTCCTCTTGCTGGTTGGCATGTTAGCGTTGTGGACGCGCTCCGCTAGCTGTCGGCATTATGTGTGGATATGCGGCTTCCTATGTTTGGGAGCCTTAATGGTGATCGATCCCTTTGTCCCTCACTGGCAAGTCTTGCCAGGCTGGGAAGCCACACCAATCGTTACCGCAATCGAGCCCTGGTTGCTCCCCATTTGGTGCATCGGCGCTCTTCTGTTCTGTAGCAAAGTTCTTTTAGGATTGATTGCCCTGTTTCGGATCGAGCGCACATCGACCGAATTGACCTCAGATACTTGGAGTACACTTGTTTCCGAATGCCGTCAAGACCTCGGCATTCACAAACCCGTACGTCTGCTCTATTTCCCTGGAAGAATCATGCCAATGACGTGGGGCGTGCTTAGAAATTTCGTCGTGCTTCCATCCTCTGCAGCCCGCTGGAGTGCCCAACGCGTGCGTGCTGTCCTCATGCATGAACTCGCGCACATTCGGCGGGGAGACTACGTGGCATCATTACTTCGTGACGCTGTTTGCGCCTTCTACTGGTTCCATCCGTTGGTCTGGTGGGCCGCTAAAGAGATGGATGAGGATCGCGAGGAAGCCAGTGACGATGCCGTCATTGCGGCAGGTCAGCAGCCAGCTGATTATGCATGCCATCTGGCAACAGTAGCTACACGTGGCCTCGTCATCGATCCTCAGATTCGCCCGAAAGTGGCACTAGCAGAGAAGCCTTTAATGCTTCGTGTTCGGTCCATCCTCACGCCTTGGAAGTGCCGCCACCCTATCACCCCGCTGCAACGGTTCCAGCTCGGCACGGCTCTCGTGCTCATGCTAGCATCCCTCCTACTAAGCGGGCCGAGGCAACCGTGGGCCTCAAGCGCACTTACTAAAAGCCAGTCAAACGTTGTTACCAAAGTGCCCGCTTACTATAGCCCGGTTCATGGCAACAGCGCTCTACCATTGGACCAGGATCAATTACCAGAGGCCATCGGCGGATGGAACCCGCCCACTCAACGCTTGGATATCGAAGGGGAGGCCTTAACCGTAAGCTCTGTATTGAGCACCCAGAGGAAATCTCCAAGCAAACTCGATAATTTAGACGCAGCGGCGATCTATCAACGCCAGATTAGCGACACGAATGGCTTAATGGTTAAAGCCTCGACCGTCTCTTCAGGCACGCAAACCAACAGTCAAGAGAACGAAGATCTCACTTGGATCCTAACATCTCCAGAATACTCAACGTCTCCGCCAGAAAAATCTGAAGAAGGACCTGAAACCATTAGCATCAGCGAAGTCTTTGCCTCACTGGAGCATGTTGGCCACATCGCCGTGGATGGGTTCGATCTGGGCGAGCTTGGTGGTGAAGCATCTGAGGGCAGCGGAACAGAGCCAGTGATCGACTTTGAGTTCGACAACATACAGTTCGACCAAGGATTTTTCTCCACTGCCAGTCTGACTAAGCGCCCTACCATCCTGCCAAATTCCACCGTTAAAAAAGCGCCTAAACAAGACACTGTCCGTCAGGGGCCTTCAGCAAACGGCGTCGGTTCGGCGAAGATCGCCCCACCGGCAATCTCCGAGGCGCACACTCGCCCTGACGCAGGTGTAGTCACCCAAGTACGTTTCGCAACACACAAGGTTACTGGCGAGCCACACCTCGCCATCACGTTTAAGCGCAAAGGAAATGGCCCTACCGCGAGCTTCCGATTCGAGGCCTCGCCGGACATGGCGACCGACAACTGGGCGTTCGATCCGGAGCACTTTGTGCTGATCGCCGTCGATGGGAACGGTGTTACCATCGCTCTTACGGAGGCAGCGTCCGTCAGCCCCTTCCGATCCCTCCGAATCCGGAGTTCTAGCCCGGTGCAACAGGCGGCTTCGCCAGCTCCCGCTGCTAAGGAGTAATCTTTAGGGTTAAAAAAACAACTTAGAGTGTTGACTTAAACTAAATAAGTTGTTATTTTAACCCGTAGCCTGAAAAACATGATCTCCGACACTTCAATCAATGACTCTAATATAGTCCATGCGCCTTGTGCCAAGGCCGCGATTGTCATGGGTCTCCACGATTGAGGGGCCTGAGTCAGGTTTCACAGGGTTTGGGGTTAAACTGGGCCGCCAGCGAGTTGCTGGCGGCCCCTTTCTCTTTAAAAGACACAGGTCTGGGCCAGAAACCAACCAGAGCCACCTCCACTTGAAGCCCACTCGCTCGCCTAATCACTTGTCTATCCGCACTGGTTTAACTGTCATCGACGTTTTGGAGTTCCCC
>JAACDM010000352.1 GCA_009936795.1 Verrucomicrobiaceae bacterium
TCAACACTTCCAAACTCAGAAAACCCACCTAAACTAACAATGCGATCTGTCTGATCCGTGTCCACTTTCTTGGGGGAATTCCAGACGGAGGCGTTGAGGTAAACGATGAAGAATGATATTACTTAAAGTCAGAGCCAGTGACTGGCAGATGCTGATGTAGAAATCTTGTCATGAGGCTGTAAAGATGTAGCGAGGTGTTCTTTCCTTCTTTGATCGAGTGCGTGCCTCGGGGGTAAGTCATCATGGAGAAGACTTTGTTGTGACGAATAAGCTTATCGACCAGTTTTTCGAAGGTTTGATAGTGACAATTGTCATCAGCAGCCCCATGAACAATCAGCAAATCTCCTTCTAGCTGATGCGCAAAGTTGATAGGAGATCCTTCACGATACCCTTCCACGTTCTCCCCTGGCAGGCCCATGTAACGCTCTTGATAGATCGTGTCGTAGTAGCGTTGATTTGGAACCGACGCGATGGCGATGGCGGTCTTGTAGAGCTTGGGGTATTTAAAGATGGCATTCAGACTCATAGAGCCTCCGCCACTCCAACCCCAGGATCCCACGCGATTAGGATCGAGATAGGGACGCTCCTTTAGGACCGCCTGAACGGCGGCAGCTTGTTCCTTTGGCGCGAGGATACCTATCTTGCGAAAGGCGGCTTTGCGAAAGGCCCTTCCTCGCGGGGCGGCCGTACCTCGGTTGTCGAAGCTCATGATGACATAGCCTTGTTGCGCGAGCATGAGATGCCAGAGATAATTATTTCCTCCCCACCGGTCGGTGACCAATTGGCCAGCAGGCTCGCCGTAGACGTGAATCAGTAATGGATAGGTGTGTGTAGGATCAAATTCAGGTGGCTTTGTGCAACGACCATGCAACCGCTCTTCCTCACCTATATCCACATAGCAGAACTCGGATGGCGAGCGTCTGAGGGCGTCCACTTTCTCGATCAACTCTGTATTTGCTTCCAGCGTTTCTAACACTTCGTGATCGGGTAGACTCACCAAACGCGTCACAGATGGTTCATCGAAATTCGATGTCGTCCAGATGGCGAACTCACCACTGGGAGAGATGTCATAGGCGTGCGTGCCACGCTTCTCGTTAGCGGGCGTCAATCGTGATAAATTTGATCCATCCAAACTGACCCGGTAGAGGTAGCGTTCGGCTGGGTTGTCAGGTGAAGCGATGAAATACGCCCATTGATCGGATTCATCCACTATGAGAAATCGAATGACGTCGAACTTGCCTTTGGTTAGACAGGTAACGTCGTCGCCTTCTCTTGACGCGAGATAGAGCTGACGCCACCCATTCTTCTCACTGATCCAGGTGAAGGCTTCGCCGTCGCGGACCCAGTGCATTTCGTTGTGAGCATCGATCCAGGTTTCTGAGTGTTCGGTTAGAATGGGATTCACCGATCCATCGCTAGCATTAACTAACGAAACCTTATTCGTGTTCTGCGCGCGATTGAGTTGTTGAACGACCAATTCGTCTGAATTCTTCGCCCATTCCATGCGAGCAATGTAATGATTGCGTGAATCACCGGGCGTTGCCATCCAACTGGTTTTGCGGCCATCAAGCGATACGATGCCAATACGACATGCCGAATTGCGCTGACCGACCTTGGGATATCCAAAGCTCTTTAATTCCGGATACAGCCCCGACACGTGGTCCACCATGGTGTAGCGCCGCACGCCGCTTTCGTCGAATTGCCAGAAAGCGATGGATTTGCCATCGGGACTCCAGCGGAAGCCATCTCGTACGCCGAGCTCTTCTTCATAGACCCAATCAGAAGTGCCATTGATGATGTGTTCGGTATTTGTCGTTGTTAGCGCTCGAATCGAATGATCGGAAAGATCTTCTACATGAATGTTACGATCCCTGACATAGGCCACGTGGCTTCCTGTCGGCGAAAGCTTGGCGAACATGAGCGATGATGGTGGAGCACCGCCTCCAAGCTGGCGTAGCTCGCCACTTGCCCTATCCAAGATCCAATAGTCGCCCCGCGTGTTCCTTCGCCAAACTCTTTCTGAGTTGGTATAGATCAGGAGTAGTGATTCGTCCTTTGAAAACGCATAGCCATCAATGGGCAGGGGTTCTTCGGTGCCAAAGGGGATCAATTCTGATGACTTGACCATCACGGAGGCTTCTTTCTCTCCAGGTTGAAATTGCCAGATTTCTTTGCCAACTGTTTTGCCGTCCTCTCCAGCGCTCTTGATAAAGGTGTAACCGTCGGCTTTCTGACGCCACTTGACGGAGAATGTCTCTGTTTTGAATTCCTTCTCTTTAAAGATGCGATCTAGTGTTAAAATGGCAGGATCATCTTCGGCGATAACCTGAGTGCCAAAGGCCAGTACGAGAAGTAGTAACGGGAAAACGAGTGGTGAACGCATAGTCAAATACCTGGGGTCGACCGACATTGATAGGCTATGAATCGGATATGCGCAATACGATGGTCAAAAGCTCTCTCTCAAAAGAGAGAGTTTAGATCGCCCAAGAGATCGAGTGGTTCTTCCCCTTTGGTGAACAGACCATTGCCGTTGCATGCGGTCACGTCAGCAAACGCGCTTAGATACGCCTACTAGGCGAGCGGGAATGACAACACTCGCAAGTGCTCGTTTATCTAGATGGAGGCTCGGATCCCAAAGCGTTGATTGATTCGACCCGACGATTGATCTTCTTTAGGGGTCTTTAGCAGAATCCGTGGGTGAATTCGAGGCAAGGTTACCGTTCTGAGCGAATCGTACGTTGTTAGGTATTCGGCCCGGCTGA
>JAACDM010000353.1 GCA_009936795.1 Verrucomicrobiaceae bacterium
CAGGGGCAGGGGCAGGGGGACTTTCCCTCGTTGCGTCGGCAATTTCAGGATCTGCCTTGCCTGGCTCCCATCATCGAGCGGATTGATGAGAACGCTCCGAAGACGGTCGAGGAAGCACTTTCCCTGCCACCGTACGAGTCTCCCGACCCGGGGGCTTTGTTAGATGTCGAGGGACTTCATTTTCCCGTCACCCACCAGGCGACAGAGACTGATAAAGTCAGGCAGTGGTTTGATCAGGGGCTAGGGTTGTTTCACTTGGGCTCGATGCTTGAGGCGGAGCGCTGTTTCCGGGAGGTTGTTCGGTTAGACCCGAAGTGCCCCATGGCTTTCCTGGGATTGGCGCTTGTAAATGAGAGAGTGCCACGACGAGCGGAATTGTACGTGGAGCGGGCGTTGCACCTCGCTGAGGAAACGAGACTGACTAAGCGCGAGAAGGCATGGCTACGTGTCTACCGAGACTACTACGACCCGCTTGGCAATCCCATTTCAAGCGAGGGGCCGAAATTGCAGCGGGAACGGGAGAAGTACTTGTCAGCCGATTTGGAGAATTTGGTTCGTGACTATCCAGATGACGTTGAGGCCAAGGGAATGCTCCTGCGGACGCTAGCTGGGTGCTGGCTCGCCTCCAACGATCGACCAGACTTTGCGTTGGGTTTGGATTTGTTAGGCGAAGTGATCGCGAAGGCTTCGTCCTTTCATCCCTCGCAGGTTCACTTCATCAAGTTGCACCAGAGATTTGCGCCGGATCAGTCGAGCGCTACGGCGCTGGAGTTTCTCAAGCAAGGGTACTCGGAACCGCAGGTGTATGCCCAAGCGAGTGCCGCGCTCTTTGCTTCCCGGCAACACGCCTCTAGCATCGCGGCGAGCGAGATGGGGTTGCGCGTGCTGCATCGGCAAGCCGCGTCCCGAAAGTCGCTTCCAGCGTATCAAGAGGCCTACGAGCCTCTTGTATTGCAGCATTTGTCAAATTTGGTCTTGGTGGGGCGGATACGAGAAGCCTTGCATTGGTTGGAGGTTCTGGAACGCGTTCCGCGTCTACCTGGGGCGGAGCGTTCGCCTTTGTTCCCTCAGCCACAGGAACGGTTCACGGCGACGAATCTCGCCAAGATGCGCTTTCGAATTCTGATCCGAGGGGAACGTTGGGCTGCTCTGGAGACGATGGGAGAGCAGTGGAGTGAGAACTCTCAGGAGCCAATACTTCAAATGCTAGGCTGCCTGGCAAAGCACGCGGTGGCGAGGGCATTGAGTAAGACGCGCGACGATCTAACACGGCCTGAAACCCTCTTTCGTGAACTCTTGGCATCGGGCAAGGTGAAAAAAGAGTCTGAGCTAAAGCGTCTCGCAGGTCACGGGCGCGAGATGGTTCGTGTCTATGATGGGAAGGCGTCCAAGGGTGTTGATCGGACGAGCCTATCGGACGTGTATCCTCTCGAGTACTACCTTTCAAATCTGGCTCGGGGTGGTCTGGCGAACGAAGCGGCCGCCGACATGCTTCAGTTTCTCAGTGCGAATGGCCACGCTCCCTTAATCGCTGCCCATGCCATTTCGCTGTTGCTTGAAGTGGACATGGAGGATGAAGCGAGGCTCGTGTTCAGCACGGCGTTTCGAAAGTCTGCGGCATTGGGCGATTCTGATTTGCCGATCTGGGGGCATGTGCGGCCGATTGCGAATAAGGTGGGCTTGCTAGAGCGTTGGACGTTGCCTGGTCAGACAATCACTTTGCCAGGGGGTGAACCGGAGAGTGTCGAGGCCATGGGGCCAAAGTGGTGGCGTAATCGAAAGCCTGAGCAAGCGCGATTTCTCGACCAAGATGGAAATGTCGTGCCTCTAGCAGACAAGCGTGGAAAGGCATTGTTAGTGCAATTCTTTATTGGCGTGCATTGTGGTTTCTGTCTGGAGCAACTTGAGGGGCTCGCCAAGAAAGCGGAGGCTTTCGAGAAGGTCGACGTGGAGATCCTGGCCGTGAGCCCAGACCGGCCGGATGCGGTGAAGGCGTTTCTTGATGCTGCAGAGGAGACTAGGTGGCCGTTTGAGTTTCTTTCAGACTCCAAAATGGAGGTGCTCAGGCACTTTCGCTATTGGGATGGGTTCGAGGGCGAGGCGATGCATGGGACCCTGCTTCTGGGGGCTGACGGGAAGATTCTTTGGACCTTTTCAGGTCATGAGCCGTTTAAGGAGTGGGACTTACTCCTTTCGGAGGTAGGTCGCCCCGGCTTTTTGTAAGCTTTACCGAAAGCGTTTGTCTTTATAATTACCATAGTTCACTCTTCCCCATCATGGCAGACCGCAAGACCTCCATCACGCGGCTCAACCGACTCATCTTCATGGCGATGAGCTTTGGTTTGGCGACTCTAGCGCAAGCGATCATTGATGTGGATGGAGATGGATTAGACGACGTTTGGCAGGAACGGTTTGGTGCGGGTGACCTGACGCCAGAGGGGGATGCCGATGGCGACGGTCAAACAAACTTGATGGAGTGTGTTGCAGGGACGGACCCTTACGATGGTACTAAGATGCACCAGTTTTCCGAGCAGATGCTCGATGAAACGGGGACGATGTGGGTGACCTGGGACACGCAGGTGGGTAAACTCTATCAGATGGAGATTGCTGACACGCCTTTAAACCTGGCGTTTGTCGATTTCGGACCAAGCCTACACGGTACGGGAGACTCTCTGACCGTGCGTTTTGAGGAAGGAGAGAATCCTGAAATTGTTGGAGCGGTTTTTCATGAGCTTTGGATCGGTATCCGCGGAATCAACGCTCTCAACGCGAAGTTGACGGATGGGACGCCGCCGGACGCGACCCAGGCGCTAACGCAAACCGAGATTCCGGCGGGAGTGGCTGATTACTATGGCGGTCGAATGCGTGGCTACATCGTGCCGCCCGCATCGGGAGACTATCGTTTCTATCTCGAAAGTGGTGGTGATAGTGAGCTGTGGTTGTCGACGACAGATGACATCGATGTGATCAAGCAGGAGAAGCCGACGGATCTGACGGAACCGGGTTGGTCACAGGTCTTTGATCGTGTTTCGCTTGTAGAAGGCGTTCCACGTTATTTTGAAGTGCGTCATGTCCAGGGGGTGGGACTAGATCATGCCAAGTTGGGATGGAAGGGAACCGATGCGGACGAGATTGCCGTTGTTCCATCCAAAATTCTAAAACCGTACGTGGAAGGTATTGTGGCAGGGTTAGGTATAGATGGCATGCGAAAGTTCTTCCGAGTCCGTGTGGCTGACCAGGATCAGGATGGCGATGGCATCACAGACTGGGCTGAGGCGCAGCTTCTCGGAGATGGCGTCTTCTTCTTTGCCGATGCGGAATCCACGAATGGGAGGAATGATGGGGCGCTGTTGAGCGCTGCGCTAGTCGGCATCGATGATCCAGATGTGGTCAGTCTCTCGGTTGCTGATGATGCGGCCTATGAAGACAATGCTCCTCTAGGTGGGGATGACCACGGAAGCATGGTGCTCCAACGAAGCGGGGGCTTGCAGCCGCTTTCCGTGAGCATAGCCTCTGAAATTGTCGCCGCACCTGAGGAAGCGGCCGAGCCGAGCGACTACTCATTGGAGCGACCCGATGGCACAGTGGTCAAAACTGTCGTCACGCTCCCTTTTGGAGTGCTTTCCTACCCGCTTACCGTGAAGGCGAATCCGGACAGCGATCACGAATTTCGTGAGACTGTTCGTCGGCGTTTGCAGGCTTCGCCGACAGGTGAGTATGAGCTCGATCTCCAAGACGTGGCCGATGGCCTGCTCTACGATTTTCCCGATCATCCTGACAATACGACGCTGTTTGTCGGTAGTTTCTCGAAAGATGGCAAGTGTGCTGGGGAGACGAATGGAAATGGCTTTGCTAGTGCCGTTCTCAATGGCCCCAAGACGGAGCTGCTACTGGCGAACCAATTCAATAATCTCACCTCTCCGCAGCAGGACTCCCATGTGCACAAATCGAATCCTGGCAACACGCCTGGCAACATCATCTACGCGGTGACGAATGAGCCTGGCGGCGAGAGCGGCCCAGAGCCGGGGGCGCTTCCCTACATCGGCGAGATTCAAGCTTACCCGTGGGATCTGACGGGCTCGACCGGATCACTGGGCAAGCAGGCTGTGATTGAATCCCTGTTCCAAGTGAATGGCGAGACGCCTCTCTACCTCAACATCCATACGGTGAATGAGCCTGCGGGTGAGATTTGGGCGTTCCTCACCGAAACTTCGGGAACTTCAAGCGATCCAGGTGACGCAGATCCTTACGATCCGTATTCGCAATTGAGTGGTGTCGCGTTAGAGCAGGAAGTGCGCCGATTTCTGAACCAAGCGACGTTCGGAGCCACGGATGGCGATGTGGCGGATCTCGTGGGAGCCATTCTAACGGAGCGCTTGACGAATGCCGGCTATCATCGAGAAACAGCCTTTGAGGCGTGGATCGATGCTCAGATGGCCGTTCCTCAGACTTTCCTGAAGGATCAGGTATTGGCTGCGGACCAACAAGAATGGAAGCTCCGTGGTTACTTTGACAGTAGCCGCAATCCATCGGCCACCTACCAGGGAAATATGATCAACACGCCTGCGCTTCCTTCGACATGGGCGACGTTGGATCGGATGAGTGCGAATCCCGAAGAGTGGTATCCTACGGTAGACTATCCGTTGAGTAATCAGGAGATTCAGTTAGGGCAGCAGGTGAATGGGCTGGGTCAACCGCAGGGTAACAATCGTCGACGCGGGCTCTGGAACGTCTATCTCAATGCAAATGACCAGCTCCGACAGAAGATGGGCTATGCCTTGCAGCAGATCGTGGTGACCTCAGCCTCTGCAAATACCCTTTCGCAGCGAGGGCTGAGCACGGCGCACTACATGGACATGTTAGCTTACCATGCGTTCGACTACTATCGTGACATCCTTGGATACGCTAATTGGAGCCCGGTGATGGGACGCTGGCTGAGTAGCTTGAAGAACCAGCAGGCTTTTGATTCGAACATGGATGGTGAGGATGATGTGTTCCCCGATGAGAATCTTGCGCGTGAGAATATGCAGCTCTTCTCGATTGGTCTGTTCGTGCTCTGGTCCGATGGCTCGCTCAAGCTTGGAAATGATGGCTTGCCCATTCCGACGTATACAAATGACGATATCCAAGAGTTTGCTCGTGTACTCACTGGGCAGAGTTTCGCCAAGTATGCGGACAACAAAGAACAGTGGGGAGTAAGTTCGTTAGATGAACTGCTAGAGAATACCAACTTCAACAAGAACAACGGTTCTCAGTACTACGGACACCAGTACAACTATCCTATGAAGATGTTTGGCATCTATCATGATCCAGGCGTCAAGATCATGGCAGGTGGGAAAGAAATCGATAACACGGCCATTGCAGATCTCGATATGCGAGGGATTGCAGACATCGAGGCAGCCATGGATTGGCTCGCGGGGAAGCCTGGTGATGGTATGCCGGATTTTGACATGGGCAGCAGTCATCAAAGCACGCCTGCATTCATCAGTCGCAGGCTGATCCAACGCTTTGTTACGAGTAATCCAACACGTGATTACATACATCGAGTTTCTACCGCCTTCAAACAAAGCGAGGGAGATCTAGGAGAGGCGATCAAGGCTATTCTGCTAGATCCCGAAGCACGTGTGCCCGATATCAATTCAACGGTCTTTGGGATGAAGAAGCCACCGCTCGAGGCTCACATGCAGCTTCTACGTGCCTTTGATTCCTACTCGCTCATTCCGATGGAGCCCTCAACGGATCCTCCTTTCGATACAGCTCCTGGTGACTACTCGAACCCTGACATCTACCTCACCAACTTCGGCTATCCTACTTCTGAAGTATCCAAATTTGAGTTTAATTCGCGCTACAGTTTCTTCTCCACCCATACGGGAGAGACCGCTGCCCTCGACATGACGCCTTATCGTCAAGCGACGGTCTTTAATTGGTTCCTTCCCGATTATAGTCCTGGTGGTCCGATTGCCTCAGCCGCCATGGTTTCTCCCGAGATGCAATTGGCCAATGAAGTGGGTGTGATTAAGAATATCAATTTCATGCGTCCCTTCGCGGTCCAATGGAATGCGACTTCCGGAGTAAAGGGGCAGTTTCTTACGCAGCTGGGTGGCAATCAAGACAATCAACGGTCGGCCTTTGGGCAGATGGGTGCGGGACCTTGGGATCACAATGCTCGCGTGCGTATGGAGTCGCAAGACTGGGCAGATCTCCTCTATCCCAATACGGAACCCACCCCAACGGCCACTCGCACGGCAGAGTCGCTGGCCGATGAGATGCTGTTAGATGAGTTGGATGAGCGTTTGACGTTAGGCTTTTTCAAAGAACGGTATCCGTATGATCCAAGTGACGATGATGATGACACCGTGTCGGGGGTGGATGATCTCCTGAAGAATCCGCGCGAGATCCTTATCGATTATCTGACTGCGGCGTTTGGGAATCCGTACAATAATCCTAGCAACGATCCCTCGGACCGCCGGGCCAAATTTCGCTATGGGGTCCACATGCTTAGCATCACGCCGGAGTATCTAATCAAGAAATAGCAGCCCTTTCCAACTCCATGAGCCAAAGCACTTCTTACAAAGTCTCACGACGTTCTTTCCTGGCGCGCAGTACCTGCGCCACCATGGGAATCAATGCGATGGTCAATACGTTGGCTCATCTCCGGTTGATGGACGCGGCTGCAAACACGGCTGGAGCGGGAATCGGCATCGATTACATAGCGCTGGTGTGTATCTTCCTCCGTGGCGGCTGTGACATGAACAATGTGGTGATTCCTATTGGCGCGAATCCACAAGCCTCGGCCTACCAAACGGATCGCGGGGTCGTTGC
>JAACDM010000354.1 GCA_009936795.1 Verrucomicrobiaceae bacterium
AGCGGGAGGTAGGGCGCGCCTGAGGCGCCTTGGGCTAGCTCTTTCGCCTGATTGACCCAACCAGTGCGATGCTGCCGATGAAGGTGAGGATGCAACCGGCTCCCGTGATGGCTACGGGTGTCCATCCGAAGCCTGTTTGCAAGGCACACTCCGTGGGCTTGTCAGGATCATAGTGGACGGTAACCGAGGTGCCCGCTGTATACGGGGCGATTACTTGCTGCATTTGCTCTTCGTTCGACGTGGCGTAGTCGCTGAAGCTCAGTCGTGTGCCCGTGTAGGATTGGCCTTCTACGGAGAATTCGTAGGTGACACGAGGTGTGTAGGTGAAACGGTTTCGGCGTTGATTGGAGGCGGCTCCACCTTTCTTTCGCTGTTTCTCGAGCTCTGACTGAGTAACGGTGCCTTCGGCGGTGGGCCAGTCCTTCGATGCCAGCGAGGCAAGCACGCCTTGAATTCCCCAGGTGAGGGCAAAGAGCCCGGCTCCTAAAGCCAGCGTGCCGAAGAGAAGTCCACCGATCTTACCGAGCCTCATGATGGCACTGGTAGCGTCAGCTTGCCGTTTGAGGCCGTGATACTAAACTTGTCTTCGCTGTTGTCGAGGCTTGCTAGAGTAACCTGCCCACCTGCTTCTTCGATCAGCAAGACACCTGCAGCGATGTCCCATAGGCTGATGAAGCCTTCGATATAGGCGTCGAGCCGACCAGTCGCAATGTAGGCTAACCCGAGAGCTGCGCTGCCCATGATGCGGACTTTGCGTACCTGTGATGCCAGCTCGGAGAAGCGTCCCATGCCTTCCTGCATGGCGGCAGCGGTCTTGGAGAAGCCAACGGTGATCACGGCTTCCTTTAAAATGGATCTGTCACTGACAGAAAGCTTGCGACCGTTTAGAAAAGCGCCTTTGCCGCGTTCGCCTGTCCACAGTTCCTGGGTGGAGGGATCAAAGATGACACCGAGTTGGGTCACCCCTTCATGACGGAGGGCGATAGAAACACAATAGTGAGGCAGGCCATAGAAGTAGTTCACCGTGCCGTCGATGGGATCGACGATCCATTGCCAAGGACTGTCTTGATTTCCGGCAATGCCTTCTTCGCCGTAGAGTGCGTGATCCGGAAACGCCCCTAACAAACGCTCGGTGATCAACGTTTGGCTGCGCACATCGAGTTCGAGCTTGATGTCGTGTTGGCTGGCCTCGTTGACCACGAGGGATTCGGTGTTTTCGAAGTGTTCGCGCAGGAATGCGCCGGCTTCTTTGGCCGCTTGGATAGCGATGTCTAAGTGTTCAGTCATAAGGAAATAGATTCGATGCGGTCACAAAGGATCGCCGCGAGGGCTTCTTTGGTTTGTTTCGACACGGCTTCTTCGCGCCCGTCTTTGAAGAGAAACGTGACCTCATTGTCAGGCTGACCGAAACCGATGTCTCTGCGGCTGACGTCATTGGCGACGACAAGGTCGCAGCCTTTCTTTGCGAGCTTCGTTCGTGCATTCGGCAGCAGATTCTCGGTCTCTGCTGCGAAGCCGATCAAGATCTTTTCGTACTTCAGCGGCTCTCTCATGCTCCCCAGAATGTCTGTGGTGCGTTCTAGAGTGATCGCCCATTCGTCAGCGCCTTTCTTCACCTTCTCTCCGTGAACGTTTTTAGGTCGGTAGTCGGCGACGGCTGCGCTGTGAATAGCGATGTCGACACCTTCCAATTGGTCTATCACCGCGCGGTACATGTCTTCGGCGGAAACGACGTCGATACGCTTCACCTGTTCTGGCGTGGGCAGGCTGACTGGGCCTGTGACAAGTGTCACCTCATGGCCTCGACGAGCGGCTTCACCGGCAATGGCAAATCCCATGCGCCCAGAAGATCGGTTGCTGAGATAGCGCACAGGATCGATGGCCTCACGTGTCGGGCCGGCGGTGATCAGAACTTTCAAAGGGCTCGTTTCGGTCGATTCTCTGCGAGGATGCCTTCGGCCGCCGCGACGATATCTTCCACCGGCATCAAGCGGCCAACACCTTCATAACCACAAGCGAGCATTCCTTCGGTGTCAGGCCCAATAAAGTCGACGCCCCAGCCTTTGAGTGTGGCCACGTGTGTTTGGATTGCTGGATGGGACCACATGTTTCCATTCATGGCGGGAGCGATTAACATGGGTGCCCGGGTGGCGAGGGCGATGGCGGTGAGCACATTCGGGGCAAGGCCCTGGCCCAACTGAGCGAGCGTGTTTGCCGTGGCCGGAGCGATGAGCAGGAGATCGGCTTCATCAGCGAGCTGGATGTGCCCAGGACGCCAACTTTCCTTCTCGTCGTAAAGATCGGTGACCACCGGTTGTTTTGAAAGCGTCTGCACCGTCAGCGTAGTGACAAACTCCTGGGCATCCCGAGTGAGGACGGCGGTGACCTGATGGCCAGCTTTCGTCAACTGGCTCGCCAGATCGGCAGCCTTGTAGGCGGCAATTGATCCGGTGACTCCGAGAACTATACGTTTCACGCGGCCGAGTATAGCGCGTGGCCTTGAGGGCACAACCAGCGATCAGGGCATCAGTCCCTTCGCTAACAATGCGTGTCGTCCGGCCAAAGGCACATTTGCGTGTCTCCGAACTCTGGATGGTAGAGATTCTCCGAGTAGTAGCCGCGGAACGCCGAAAGCTGGATGTTCGCCGGAGCATTGAAGGCTGGAAGCATGAGCCGATCCTCGCCGTCACTGTGCCATGGACGATCCATGTGGAGCCCGCCAAGATCACCTTGGGTATCGGAAGTAGATAGGTGGGGGACAAAGGCGCCACCGTGGCGCTCGATGTGGATGCTGAGTCGCACATCCGTGCGCTCGCTTAGTGGGAAGTCGAGTTTCCCGGCAGGCTGTCCCTTGCGGAGGGTGTCGAGCACCAAACCAGAGTCGGCATCGATCTGTACCGAGATACCTTCTAGCTCCTCCAGATGGCCTTCTCCTGAAGGGTCGAGAAACACGCCGAGAAGAAGCTGCGCGCCACCTGGAACGAATTCGATCTTCTGGTCGAAGAACACAATCTCGGTCTGCTCGCCGGTGTGAACCGTCTCAACTTTTTGAAGATGGAAGGATGGGCTGAAGTGAGCGGAGGAAGACATCAGAGAAAATTCGCGTGAGTGGCTATGGTTACTGTTGGTAACCGTGCTCATCATATAAACGTGTTGGAAACCCTCTGTAAATCAAAAAATTATTTAAAAATTAATATTCTGGACTGCTTTGCAATTAGGGGGCCGTTCATGGTGATTAGAGCGCTTCCGCGTGAGCCTACAAACATCATGAACCATGAGGGGAGATGGTGTAACCAACCAGAGCCGCTAGGTTTCGGGAGTCTGTTCTGCTTCAAACAGCGCCCTCCAATGGGCGAGGCGTTCTTTGATCCGCTTCTCCATTCCGTGGTCAGTCGGTTCGTAGTAGCGCCTGCCTTCAGGGAGATAGGCCTGAGGGACGTAGCCATCTCCATAGTTGTGGCTGTAAAGATAGCCTTTCCCATGTCCGAGGTCCTTCGCGCCTTTGTAGTGGCTATCACGTAGATGCTTGGGAACGGCGAGTGTCCGACCCTCTTTCACGTCCTTCATGGCGGCAGCGAGCCCGGCGTAGCTTCGGTTGCTCTTGGGGGCTGTTGCTAGATACACGGTTGCGTGGGCGAGTGGAATCTGGGCCTCTGGAAGGCCAATGAATTCGACAGCCTGCTGAGCCGCAACAGCGACACGGAGAGCGTTGGAATCTGCTAGACCTACATCTTCACTCGCCGCGATCACCAAGCGTCTAGCAATAAACCGAATGTCCTCACCGGCGTAGAGCATCTTGGCCAACCAATAGAGGGCAGCGTCAGGATCGGAGCCGCGCATGCTTTTGATAAAGGCACTGATGGTGTCGTAGTGCTCGTCTCCATCTGCATCGTAGACGACGGCCTTCTGCTGAATGGATTCTTCCGCAATTTCTAGTGTGATTTTGAGGCTGCTTCCATGTTCGCGCGGTGTCGTTAAGACGGCAAGTTCCAAAGCCGTTAGGCATTTGCGAGCGTCGCCATCGGCGATGGTGGCCAGATGGTGAGCGGCCTCGGGCGTGACGGTGATCTGATCGTTTCCAAATCCGCGTTCTTTATCGGTCACACAGCGTTCAATGAGCTGAATGAGATTCTCCGTCGTCAGAGGTTCTAACTGAAACACCTGAGAACGTGACACGAGAGGACTGTTGATGTAGAAATACGGATTGTGCGTGGTGGCACCGATGAAGCGAATCGTCCCATGTTCAATGTGAGGGAGGAGGACGTCTTGCTGAGATTTGTTGAACCGATGAATCTCGTCTACAAACAGGATGGTGGCGCGTGTGTGCAGTCGCTGATAGGTGCGCGCTTCCTCGACCTTCTGTCGAATCTCGGACACGTTGCTCTCCACGCCGCTGAGATTGACGAAGCGGGCGGAAGTGTGGCCGGCCACCAAGCGCGCTAAGCTCGTTTTCCCTACGCCTGGAGGGCCATAGAAGATCAGCGACGAGAACCGGTCCGCTTCGATTGCGCGCCGAAGCAATTTGCCCTCGCCCAGGATGTGCTCTTGGCCAGAGTAGTCTTGGAGCGAGCGCGGACGCATTCTGGCTGCCAGCGGCATTCCTGCAATATCACTGTGTGGCACCTTAGTAGGTTCCGGAGCCTGATCAAACAGTGAATCTTCCATAGAAACTTGTGGTCTTCCGGATCGGTGATGTCTACTGCCCTTTAATCGACGGCGAGGCTACGTCTGAGTCACGGAAGATCCTTTTGAGGGGGGGGCTCAGCGTCAGCTGCCTCTTTCTCTTTTGCAAGACGATCCCGGAGGTCGTCCATCTTCTCTTCAAGTGCTTGAATCTCGGCTTTCTTTTCAAGCACCTTGTCTGCCAAAGCGAGCAAGTACTTCTCTGGATTCCGTTCCATGAGACGTCCGATGAGATTGAAGACCATCGCTAGCCTCATGGTGCGAGAAATAAGTCCGCGCATCTTATAGGCGCGGATAAACTTGCCGAGCCTTAGGAAGCGAAATACCCGAAGGAAGGCGAAGAGTGGGAGGAGAATGATCGCAATGTTTATCCAGTGCTGCTTGCAATATACTAGTTTCTTGTCGGCTAGGGACAGCAAGATCATGAATTCTAACGCAAATGCGATCCAAATAATAGCTGTTAATATGTGAACGATGGTGGCAGCCCAGAGATGACGCGCAAGCCAATTCCCTGACAGTAACTCTAGGCCGAGGAGAGGCAAGACGAGTAGGGTGATACTAAGCATAGGCAACGCCAGGCGAAGCTCGACTCGTTCTAAATTCTATTTTCCCACGGCGAGCCAGCCAAACTTTGGAAGCCAGACAAACTTTCCAGGGTAGGCAGGTGAGACCGCCGCGCGGAAAGGGGGACAGACACTGACTAGGAGAAAGCGTTTGAAGGCGTCCCAGTGGTGATCATGGGTCATAGCCATACCCAACAAGCCTTCTAGGATCACGGTGACCCAGAGAGTAAGAAGTGGTATTCCTAGCCACCAATCAAAGAAGGCTTTGTTAGTTTCCTTGGAGATGCCGTGCCCTGCCATCAGGCCAATGATGATCAGCGTTCCGACAGCGACCCGAAACATGAAGTAGGCTCGCTTGTTGCTCGTGCGCTCGTGAGTTTTTGGAGATGTTTCTTGCTCCCAATCGGCAAGATTAGCTAACGATGGCTTGGGTGTGGGTGGGGCGGTTGATTCAACGGAATCTTGTTTGGTTTCCGAAGGCGACATAGGAACCATTAGGTGTTCGTGCAAATTATCTCCATGATAATAACCTTGAGCTTGAGTTGTGAGAGCGCTTGTGACGCTAGGGAGTGGCGTCCCAGCTTTCACGAATGAGGCTGGTGATCCGAA
>JAACDM010000042.1 GCA_009936795.1 Verrucomicrobiaceae bacterium
CGAGCCAAGTCAGCCGAAGTTATAGGGGTGGTTTTCATGGCCCTACCCTAGACCCAACGGCCTAGGCGTAAAGACCGATTCGCCTGATCTCTCGCTCTCCAAGCCTCCACACCAAAACGTCTCAATGACACTGTCAGGCTCTCTTGGCAGATTCGTTTCTCACCCTCAAGCTAGAGCAAACCTCCTGTAGTGGAATTGGCAGCGCCAGAGACCGTGAATGCAAACCACCGCTCATACCTTACCAAAAGGAACCGCACTTTTGGCAGAGCAAAATCATGAACCTTCGCTTATCGTGCAGGGTCTCCCATGGCGGTATTCGACGGACAACGCTGATCGCGTCCAGCTCAACCTCGACAAAGGTTGCGGGCAACGAAATCGATCCTCTCTAGCAATCCCTGCCATCGCAGCGGCAATTTCGTGAATGTGCGCTACAATGCCCAATGCGCTCCCTCATCATTCTTGGTGCCCTGCTCGTCTCGTTCTCGTCAGCTTCGGCGGAGGCACGTAGTATCGACTATTTCCTCCCAAGGGGCACCTCGTATGACGAGTCGATCACGACGCCGCGTGAGTTTCTTGGCTACGAAGTTGGAGAGTGGCATCTGCGGCACGATCAATTAGTCGCCTATCTCAAACGCCTCAGTGACGAAAGTCCGCGACTCACATTTGAGGAAACGGGCAGAACGCATGAGCACCGTCCCTTGGTCATGGTCACGGTGACCTCGCCGAACAATCACGAGCGACTTGACGAGATTCAGAAACAGCATCTTCAGTTGGGTGATCCCGAGAGCGACGCCAAGCCAGACGCGAGTTGGCCTGTGGTTGTCAACATGGGCTACAGTGTGCATGGCGACGAGTCGAGCGGATCCAATGCGGTGCCGTTACTCGCCTATCACCTGGCAGCGGGAAAGAGCAGCGCTATCAACACGATGTTAGACCATGCTATCATTCTCATCGATCCCTGTCTCAATCCTGATGGCTTCTCACGCTTTGCCCAATGGGCGAACAGTCATCGTGGCCAGCAACGTGTTCCTCACGAGGAGCACCGCGAACACAATGCCGTCTGGCCCGGCGGTCGCACCAACCACTATTGGTTCGATCTCAATCGGGACTGGCTCCTGGCGCAGCATCCCGAATCACATGCGCGCCTTGTCAAGTATCACGCCTGGCGCCCGAATGTTCAAACCGACTTTCACGAGATGGGCTCGGAAACCACTTACTTCTTCCAACCCGGCGTCCCAGAGAGGAAGCATCCACTCACGCCAAACGAGAACGTTAGGCTCACCGAGTCTTTCGCCGAAGGGCACGCTGCAGCTCTAGATCGCATCGATTCGCTCTATTTTAGCGAAGAACGCTTTGACGATTTCTACTACGGTAAAGGTTCCACCTATCCAGACATTCATGGGGCCGTCGGTATCCTCTTTGAGCAAGCAAGTAGCAGAGGGCATCTTCGCGAATCTCCGCATGGCGAGTTCGACTTCGGCTTCACCATTCGGAATCATGTCCGCACGTCCCTTTCCACGCTCGAAGCCGCTGTGGTCAAACGCGAGACACTGTTAGATTATCAGCAACGCTTCTATCGCGACGGCCTCGCTCTGGCCAAGGCCGAAGCGTTTCAAGGCTATGTTTTCGGGGAGACCAATGACCCAATCCGGTTATCCGAAATGCTTACGGTGCTGCAGCGCCACCAGATCAAGGTCTACACGCTCGCGTCTCCCTTGAAATCGTTTCGGCCCGGCACCAGCTATGTCGTACCGCTAGCACAACCGCAGTATCGTCTGATTAAGGCTCTGTTTGAAACCCGCACTTCATTCACCGACAATATCTTCTATGACGTGTCCACCTGGACGTTGCCCTTGGCCTTCGGCATTCCGTTCGACGAGGTGGCGAACTCGTCTGAAGACTGGTTAGGCAAGGTCTATACGAAACCCAGACCTGGCAACCGTCTCAAGCTCAAGGAATCCTATGCCTACGCCATCGAGTGGAGCAACTACCTGTCCCCCAAGGCACTCTATCCATTACAACAAGCAGCCATTCGCGTCGCTGTGGCGACTGTTCCACTCCATGTGACCACTACAGAAGGAATCAAAGATTTCCCTCGAGGGACCCTCCTCATCCCAGCGGCACGACAGAAACTCGGCACACGCGAGGTCGCTAGATCGATCGCCAGGATTACCCACAACACAAATCAAAAGGTCCACACCGTCACTACCGGCCTCACCAACGAGGGCGTTGATCTCGGAAGCGCCCGCATCCGTGTACTCAACCCGGTGACCCCAGCATTAATAGTAGGCAACGGCGTGAGCCATTACGAAGCCGGTGAAGCTTGGCACCTACTCGATCACCGAATGGGTATCACGCTACCACTCATCGAAACCGCACAGTTGAACAAAATTGATCTTCACCGCTACAGCCACCTCCTCTTGGTCGACGGCAACTACAACAGTCTCACCGAAGATGGTATCTCCAAGCTCAAGACTTGGGTCCAACGCGGAGGCATCCTTATCACACAGAAACGTGCCGCTCGCTGGGCTGCTGAGAAAGGTCTTCTCAAGGTGCGTTTCGGCGACATCAAAGCGCAAACGGATGATCACGACCATGAACACAAAGACGACGACAAGAAGGAAGAAACGCCCGTCGAGCCACGCGCCTATGCAGACTATCATGACGACGAAGATTCCAAACGAACTTCGGGCGCAATCTTCCGTGCTTCTCTCGATCTTACCCATCCGTTAGGCTACGGCTACGACAGCCCGGAGATCGCCGTCTTCCGCAACAGCAACCTCTGGATGCATCCTAGCAACAACGCCTACGCCACACCGCTGCGCTACACTTACGAGCCGCTAATCAGCGGCTATGTCCACGCGGACAACCTTGAGCGTTTCAAGAATAGCGCCGGCATCGTTGCCGATAAGTTAGGCAAAGGCGCCGTGATTGGCTTCGTCGATAATCCCAACTTCCGCGCGTTCTGGTACGGGACAAACAAGCTCTATTTAAATGCCTTGTTCTTTGGACAGGTAATCGAAACCACCGAGAAGAAGGAGCACGACGACGCCACGTCAGCGCAAGATCATCATCATTGAATTACGATAGAATGTCGTCAATCACGTGCCCATGAACGTCCGTCAGTCGTCGATCAATGCCGTGGTGACGGACTGTGAGCCGTTCATGATCAATTCCTAACAGGTGCAAGATCGTTGCATGGAGATCGTAGCAATAGGTGGGGCGACGGGCCTTCCATCCCCACTCGTCGCTTTGCCCATAAGTACTGCCCGGTTTGATTCCAGCTCCGGCAAGCCAGGAAACGAAAGTGCCCCCGTTGTGATCGCGTCCCGATTGCCCCTGACTGAAAGGCATGCGGCCGAACTCTGTTGTCCAAACGACGAGGGTGTCGTCCAACAGTCCGCGTCCTTTTAGGTCTTTGATCAACCCTGCAATGGGCTGATCAACCTGCGACGCCATGTAAGGCAACTCGGTGTGGATGTTTGAGTGGTTGTCCCAGTTCTTCGTCGGGCCACCTGCGCCACTCCAGATCTGCACGAAGCGAACGCCTCGCTCGATCATGCGCCTTCCCACCAGGCAGCGCCTGGCAAAGTCGTCTGTCTTCTCCTCACCCAGGCCATAGAGTTCGCTCGTAGCTTTGCTTTCTTTCGAGAGGTCAAAGACTTCAGGAGCGCTGAGTTGCATCCTGGCAGCCA
>JAACDM010000355.1 GCA_009936795.1 Verrucomicrobiaceae bacterium
ACTTTGATACCTCGCCCATCATACTCCGGGTGATCCTTGAGAATCTTCAGAACTCCCGTTTCCCCTTTGGGAAGAAGACCAGCCGCTGGAAAGGTCTCCGCCCGCACTAGGCTCACGAAGCACCAGAACGAGATCCCAAATATGATAAATTTCATATCTCACAGTGAGACGATTCGCCCATTTCCACAACCAGATTAATGACCACAATCCCACTGTGATTGCTAAGGCCCGACGCCCTTGATTCCTTGAGGGCTGCCAATCGAGGATCAACAGCCAAGCCGCTGAATCCGCCAGGCTGCGCCGTGAGGCTTTGCGGTGCGGTAGAAGTCCACCATGTCCGTTGGATGGAGATGGTGGAGGCGGTAGTAGTGGTAGTATTGTGAAACAAGCACCAGACTGTGGTGCTGATCACTCGGCCCTGCCTTTTCCCAAACACGTCAATCTTTGTAGTCCTGGCATTCATGCCTAGTCAAATAGACTGGTCATTCCCGATGAAACAGGCCAACAGTTTGGTATCCTCAGAAGCTCCAATACGGATGATGGCTCAAGGGACTCACTCATCTCCCTTGACGCGACTGGCCTGACTCAATGGAAGGTCTATGCGGGCGAGCCTGACCTAACTTTCAATGTCAGTGCCGTGGATAATCAAGTCAGCGCCTATGGAGAACGCCCTGACGATGGCATGCTTGTCTTTGGAGCTTTCGATACTGCGGCTGACCTTACTCCAGCCTATGAAGTGCAAACGCCAATCACGAGCGAGGAAACCAAGTTATTCGGCCTACGTGATGGGCGCACCGTGGTCATGCAAGCGTTCGATGGGAGTGTGGAAGTCTTTGTTGTGGGTAACGATGGGCAATTGGACTGGGGCAAGAACTTCAGTTCGGCAGCGTTTAGCGGATTGCCCCCCTCTAGCATTCTTGGCCCCGAAGAGTCTCGCACTTCCTCGGTCACTGCGACAGCGAATGCGTTTATCATCACAGTGACAAAATCCAACATCGCTATCGCAGGTGCCAGCTTAATGGCAGGCCACCAGATTATCCTAGTTAGCGTGAGCAGCGCTGGCGCCATGCAATGGTCGCGTACCTATACTGGCTTTAGCGGTGCCACTGCCCCCGACGTCATCGCCTCGGAATCTTCTATCTACCTGTCGTCTTTCAATACAGATTCGAGCAATCCCATGAACCCACAATCCAGCGCCGCGCTTTACAAGCTCAACCAAGCTGGCAATCCCGTCTGGGGCCGCCGTTTAACCAATGCGATCCTGAGTTACAGCACAGAACTGCCTAACGGAAAGACAATTCTCGTGGGCTCACAGATTCAAGGGAGTGGGATCAGTACGAAGATCAACGGTGTCATGACACTCGTGGGTGGTAACGGCGCTCTCGAACGAAGTGTTTCTGTTGATGTGGAAGGTCAGTCTTCGCTTGTCCCAGCCACCTTTGCTGGGAAGAACAAATTATTTCTGACACTCATCGGGGCCGATGAAGATCCAAAAACGGGGCTGACGTTCGGATCTGCGAGTCACCAGTTGTATGGCTTTGTCTGGAGAAAGTATCCCGATATGGCAAGTAGTGCTACGGTGATTCCAGCGATCGCCCAAAAGCAGGACGGAGCCGTCTTCTCGTCGTTTAATGAAATTACTCATCAACTAGACACGTTCAAAGTAACCGACGACTTGATGGCCGGCGGTGGCAGCCCGGTTTTTGAGGATGCTGTCGTGACCACGGCGGCCATCAATTTAGCGAGTACCAATGCGACTTTACCTTCCTCCAATGCCACGGTAAGCATGGTAGGGCTCACGCCGGAGTTCACGCCGACCACCATTGAGGTGCAACTCACCGAACTTGATGAAGAGAGTCTTTGTCTTGATGGCATGGTAGGCAGCGTGGGAGGGGCTATTGATAGCCCCGGAGGCGCTCGCGCGGGTCTGACAATTCAAAGAACCGGGCCGAGTTCGGGAGCGCTGGAGTTTCAAAGCGAGGCCGACAAGAACTACATAATCGAGCGATCACTGACTCTGCGGCCGGCGACCTGGACAGAGTTCCAGACGTTCTCCGGAACTGGGAGTGCAATCAATCACCCCGTGGGCAACGATCCTAAAGAAGCTTACTTTAGGTTGTCTGAACAATAGCAAGTCGAGCGGGTAACAGGGTAGTTTCTTAAAGCAGAGTGACCCCTACATTTCTGCTGACGATACTGAGACTCGACGAACCCGGTTCATTTCGTTTATAGCTGGTGAATGTGGCGCTTACTTCTCGCTTGCCTTGGCCTGGTCAACATTGTTGCGACAGCTACACCCACTAACGTTCTTTTAATTCTTGCCGACGACCTCGGATTCTCAGACTTGGGCTGTTATGGTAGCGAGATCGCGACTCCGAATCTGGATGCGCTGGCGAAGGAAGGTTCACGTCTTACCCAGTTCTACAATACAGCGCGATGCTGGCCCAGCCGCGCCGCTATTCTGACAGGGTATTATCCTCAACAAATCCGGCGAGACTCGGTGCCCGGAGTGAAGAGCGGCGGGGGCGGAAAGCGTCCACTATGGGCCCCTTTGTTGCCAACTCTACTCAAGCCCAAGAACTACCGATCCTATCATTCTGGTAAATGGCACCTCGATGGCATGCCCGTCGCTCAGGGCTTTGATCATTCCTACTATCTTAAAGATCAAAGCCGCTTCTTTAATCCTCAGATTCACTATCAGGACGACAAGAAACTGCCTCCCATTGAACTTGAGTCTGGTTACTACGGGACAGTCGCGGTAGCCGACCACGCCATCAATCAACTCCGCGATCACGCCGAGCATTTCTCAGATCGGCCATTCTTTCAGTATATTGCCTTTGCCGCGCCTCACTTTCCACTTCACGCCTTACCCGAAGACATCGCGCGCTACGAAACCCGCTACGACGCGGGATGGGACCAGGTTCGGAAAGAACGGTGGCAGCGCCAGCAAACCCTTGGACTCCCTCGCAATGCCGACCTAGCGCCGGTAGAACTTGATCTAGGACCACCCTACGACTTCCCTGAAGCCCTGGAAATTCTCGGTCCCGGCGAAGTGAATCGGCCGGTCCCTTGGTCAACACTAACTGACGATCAACAAGCCTTTCAAGCCACCAAGATGGCCATTCACGCGGCCATGATTGATCGCATGGATCGCGAGATTGGTCGCGTCATCGATCAACTGAAGACCATGAAGGCCTATGAGAACACCCTCATCGTGTTTCTCTCTGACAATGGTGCCAGCGCCGAGATCATGGTCCGCGCTGATGGTCACGACCCAAAGGCTGCACCAGGTTCCGCCGCGACCTATCTCTGCTTGGGACCGGGTTGGTCGACGACTTGTAATACCCCCTTTCGCAAACACAAGACCTGGGTCCACGAAGGTGGGATCGCCACACCCTTCATCGCCCGCTGGCCCACCACCGTCGAGAAGCGTCCAACCATTGATTGGCCTTCCCATGTCATCGACCTCGTACCAACCATTCTCGACTTAGCAGGTATCGAGAAGCCAACGCGCCCAGGAATCGGCCTATTCGAGACGCCTAAAGCGTCACGCGAACTATGGTGGATGCACGAAGGCAATCGCGCCATTCGGCGAGGCGATTGGAAACTCGTTGCGGTCAAAGACAAGCCCTGGGAACTCTATGATCTTTCAAAGGATCGGGCTGAAACGAAGGACATTGCCGGAGAGAAGCCTGACAAAGCAGCTGAATTGGCCAAGCAATGGGATTCCCTTTGGGAAAGGTTTCAGAAAGACGCACAACGCCCGTAAAGTGGCTAGGGCTTCCCGTTTCGGTCACGACTAAAATGACCACCCTACTCTATTTCTCACGGAAGAATTCGCCCGGCCATCTCTTCTGGAAGATCGGCAGACTGCACGGCGAAGGCTACCGCATCAGGATCAGATTTGGACCACCGGCTAACAACATTGCGCAAGAGGTTCTGCTTCTGGTTATTCTCACTAACGGTGAGGGCCCAGGCGAAGGCGGCTTCGGGATCATCCTCCTGAATGGTCCGAACGAGTGGTTGGATAGCTTGATCACGCATCGGTCCAGCAGGTAGATCACCGATCCATTCCGAGGCGGCCATGGAATCATTGCGCAGCCAGCTATTGGCCAGGCTCGAGACGGCTTGATTCCGCGCCTGTCCTTCGGGCAGGGCGAGAGCCCAGTCTCCCGCCGCTTTGGGTTCAAACTGCCCCCAATTCGACACGATATTAGACGCGGCCGAAGAGAATTCTCCGTTGCGCTGCTCTTCTGTCAGGGTCGGCAGAAACTCTTGGTAGATTTCGACGGCGCGAACGTGGTCATTGTGGGCAATTCTTGAGAGCATGTTGGCGACATAACCAGGCTGCTCATCCCCGCTTTGCTGGCGAATCCATTCGAGAGTGGTGTCTGGATCCTGATAGCCCAAGCTACTGATAAGGTTTCGGGCGGCGTTCTTCTTCAACTCAGGGTCCTCCAATGTTCCAAGAAACTCCATGGCCCCCTGGGGATCTTGGTGCGCCCACGACCCCATCAAATTGCTCACTAGGTTCTGCTGCACGCTCGGATTCTCGTGAGACAGTACCCAATCCAATGCCGCCTCTTTGTCCTGCACAATCCATGGTGAGAGTATGTTACTACCCAAGTGCGAATTGCGTTGATTGAGCCCTTGTTTGTCCAAGTAGGCAGCGGCCGCTGCGGGGTCGGTCTGCGCCCACGTTTGCAGCAAGCCAGATACCGCGTTCGTTCTGGTCTGGCCATTCGGCAACGTCTCGACCCATTCGATGGCTCGATCCATGCTTTTCTGTGCGAGACCGTTAGCAATCTGTTGGGCTTGATGGCTGAGATTGTTGCTCATGGGAGTGTCCTCAAAGAGCTTTGCCGCTGCTTCTGGATCGGTCTGGGCAAGTTGATAGAGTGATCCTGACAAGGCTTTGCTACGATCGCTCGAGGAGAGCGTGCCAATCCACTCGATGGCGGCTTCGGTGTCTGTCTGGAAGTAGCTCTGAGCCACATTCTGCAAAGCCTGTTGCTTAGTCGCTCCGTTAGGAAGGGACTCACAGTAATCAATCGCTTTCTGCGGATTTTGGACTGCCAGGGCTTGTACTACTGCCGACAACGCATTCTGACGTGCCTGAAGGTTCTCTAGGGTGCTCGCCCAGGCGAAGGCAGCGTCTGGGTCTTCGGCGGCCCAAGAATAGGCCACGCCATTGGCGGCGTTTGTCTGTGCCTGTGGGCTGAGCTTCTCGAACGCTTTGCTCGCCGCGTTGGGATCTTTCGCAGCCCACCCTGAAAAGAGCGAATGGTATTGCCAATGGCCCTGCTCGCCCGCGTCTTTAGCGATCTTGAGAAGAAAATCCGGCTCCGTCTCCAAGATACTCGAATTCATAAAACCCTGAGACGCTGCCGCACGGAGCTGCGGATTCGTAATCTCAGCCAGCATCTCTTTCGCTTTGGCAAGATCCTCTTGAGCCACGGAGGCGAAGAGCATGGGATAGAGCTGCTGCTTGGTCTGTTGATTCTTTGAATTCTTGGCCAGTTGCCAGGCTGCCTCTGGGTGGACTTCCGCCAGTGCCGAGAAGACTTGGCGCCTTGCTTGATACATGGTGGGCATCTGAGGCGAGCCTTCAAGCTCCTCGGCTAGAGATTTGAGCGAGCTCGCACTCATGCTAGAAAGTCGCTGATACAGCTCGACTGTAGATGACATGCGCGGCCCCATCGGTGAACCCGTCAGGCTCAAGAGTTCGTCGATCGTGATATCACCGCCACGAGGTAGGCGCACACCCGAAACTGGTTGGGAGGATCCCGTTGCTAATCGGCTCGAGTTGGCTGACCCGGCATCGAGAATAGAGCTCTCGGCAGCAACTTGCCCGTTCTCGGAACTAACACCCTCCTTGCTTGGTTTCGTTGCCGTGCTCATTAAGCCACGGTCCACGCCCATGCCGAGCCCGAAGGCGAGTCCTGCTACTGGTATTAAGAGAATTGGTTTCATCGTCGCATAACGTTCCCGCGAGTGAGTCTAGCGAGATTCTCCAGCGCAACGAAGGGAATTAGCGTGATCACGACGGTTCCTTACAAGTCCATGGCCGCCCTTGTCATGACTGCGGGCGGCACTAGACTAGAGTCGTGCCGGAGAATTCCCAGCCCCAGATCCTCGCGACCACGCCAGAGCACGGCGTGACGGCTCTGGCATTCACGGGACGCTGGACAATGGACACGATGCCGGAACACGACGTGGCAACGCTGGTGCCGAAGAATGGCGAGCTTCGATTTGAGGCCGAGCAGGCAACGGCCGTGGATACCAGCCTGGCCATGACCATCACGAGCCTGGCAGACGAGGCGGACGATCACGGCGTGCACGTTGATCTAAGTGCGGTGCCAGACCGCATCGCCAAGCTCGTCTTGCTTGCGCGAGCCGTGCCAGAGCAAGAGGCTCAGCCGCCTGAAAGGCCGAATTTCGTAGCGCGTGCCGGACGACAAGCCGTCGCGTTGATAGACGCCGGCAAGGTCGCTCTGGCGTTCTGCGGCGAGACCTTGATTGCCGCTCTGCGAACGCTCCGCCATCCTAAGACCTTTCGTTTGCGCGAATTCATCGTCTTGCTCGGCGATACAGGATTCCGCGCCCTGCCCATCGTCGGCCTGCTCGCCTTCCTCACGGGGCTCATCCTTGCGTTTGTCGGTGCCGTCCAGCTTCGCGTCTTTGGTGCTGATCTCTATGTGGCTGATCTCGTCGGTTTGGCCATGAGTCGTGAAATGGCGTCTCTCATGACGAGCATGATCATGTCAGGAAGAAGTGGGGCTGCCTTTGCCGCGCATCTAGGCACGATGAAGGTATCCGAAGAAATTGACGCTCTAGCAACATTCGGCTTTCAGCCTGTGGATATGTTAGCACTGCCGCGCGTCCTGGCATTGACCTTGATGATGCCCCTCCTCACGCTCTACGCTAATTTGTTAGGCTACTTTGGTGGAGCGGTCATTGGAAATAGCATGTTGGACATCTCCTACACGCAGTATCTCTTTGAAACGCAGACTATCGTAACGACACGGGACATTAGTATCGGCCTGGTCAAGAGCATGGTCTTTGGCTTTATCATCGCCGCTTGTGGCTGTGTGCAAGGCCTGCACTGCGGCAAGGACGCCGCTGCAGTGGGTCACGCCGCCACTCGCGCCGTGGTTCTGAGTATCACCCTTATCGTCGTGGCAGACGCAATCTTTGCTGTGCTCTGCGAGATCCTCAAGATATGAATTCCGCCGACGACGAAGCGCGCATTGCCGTGCGCGACCTGACAATGGCCTACGGCACTCGTGTCATCATGAAGGAAATGAACTTCGAGGTGAAACGAGGTGAGATCTTTGTCATCATGGGAGGGAGCGGCTGTGGAAAGAGCACCCTCATGAAGCATCTTATCGGGTTGATCGAACCCTCTCAAGGGGAGATCTTTTATGAAGGTGAGCGGTTTACGGATATCAGCGTGGAGGAGCGCGACTCCATGCGGCAATCGTTTGGCGTCCTCTATCAAGCTGGCGCCCTTTGGGGTTCAATGACACTGGCAGAGAATATCGCCCTTCCGCTAGAGCAGTACACATCTCTGTCCAAAGCGACCATTCGCGAGGTCGCCTCGTTCAAACTCGCGCTAGTAGGACTGAACGGTTTCGAAGATTACTATCCTGCTGAGATCAGCGGTGGCATGCGGAAACGCGCCGCACTCGCGCGTGCTATGGCTTTGGATCCTGACATTCTATTCTTCGACGAGCCTTCCGCTGGCCTCGATCCGATCAGCTCTGCGCGACTTGACGATCTCATTCTCCAGCTTCGTGACAGCCTAGGCGCGACCATCGTCATGGTCACGCACGAGCTTGCTAGCATCTTTGCCATCAGCGATCATTGTATTTATCTGGATGTGGACACGAGGCGCATCACGGCAGAAGGTCACCCGAAGGAGTTGGCAGAGTCCGCAGACGATGAGAGGGTAAGGGAATTCCTGCGTCGCCACGCAACTCCACTAGTGAAGACCAAATGAAGAAACGTCGCCTCAACCCTACCGCCATCGGGGCCTTTGTGATTGGAGCCCTCGCCATCGCGATTGCCTCCATCGTGCTCTTTGGCTCGGGCCGCTGGTTCGGCGGTGACCGTGTCGCGTTGGTTTGCTTCTTTGAAGATGCCGTGGATGGCATGCAAATCGGCTCCAAGGTGAAACTCAAGGGCGTGCCTATAGGCGAAGTGAAGCGGATCCTCCTGCGCTTCCAACAAAACTCAGCCGAAGGTGAGGCCGGCACAAAGCCACTGATACCGGTGATCATTGAAGTGGATGTGGACCGACTCTCCAACGATCTTGGGGTGAACATGGATTTCCGTGAAGACGATCTCTACCACGAGCAGATCGATGACGGACTCCGGGCGACCTTAGGAATCAGCAATCTCATCACGGGTATTCTCCAGGTAAACTTAGATTACCACGACGATGCCGAGGGAGACGAAGCGCTCGAACCCTTCATCTATCGGGGCGTCGAGTACCGGGTCATTCCGACCATGCCCTCACAGATGGCTCAAGCAACGAACGACCTTTTGAGCGTGGTGAACAACATCAGCAACGCCGATTTCAAAGGCGTTGTAGAGGGCTTGAACAAGTTGTTAGACAACGTGAATGAAAAATTGACGCAGTTTGAGGTCAAAGGGATGAATGAGGCGATCGAGTCCTTTCAAGCTCGTATGGAATCTCCCAAATTCGACGACGCGCTCACGTCCTTCTCCGCAGCCGCGGCCGCCGCAGCCGAAGCAACGAAGGAAATCAAAGAACTGGTCAAGAACGTCAAGGAACAATTAGGCAACGACACGCTCAGTAGTGCAGTCGCCTCAGCCGAAGAAACTTTCCAAGCGCTTACAGATACCATCGACAGCCTTTACGAGCTGGTAGAATCCAGCAAAGAGGTTCCTGCTGATTTGACAAACACCCTGAAAGACTTCAGCAAGATGGCCGAAGAAATTGAACAACTCGCCGCCCAACTGAAAGAGGATCCAAATTCGATCATCTTCGGCCGAGAGAATGACAAGGAAGAAGACTCCGGCGCCAAAGAAAGCAAGGACAAGCTGTGGGAACGGTCAGGGCGCAAGCGCTAAAGACGCTGAATGGTCATCCCGCCATCGATCGAGAACTCATGGCCACTGCTGTAGGAGAAGTCTCCTTTCACTAGCGAAGCCACTGCCTTGGCGACATCCTCAGGCTCACCCCAGCGTGGCTGAGGACAGAGCCCATCTGCAATGAGCCTGTCGTATTTTTCTTCCACTCCGGCGGTCATGTCGCTGCGCGTGACGCCAGGTCGCACCTCATACACAGGAATGTTCTCAGGGCCTAACCGAACAGCAAATAGTTGGGTCGCCATTGCGCGGCCAGCTTTCGAAACGCAGTATTCCGCACGATTAACACTCACCATCGTGGCGGAGACACTATTGATGTTTACGATGCAGGCAGGGAAATCAGGATCTGAATTACGCTGTGTGAGGAAATAGTTCGCAACGTGCTGAGCAAGGAAGACATTTCCTTTAAGGTTGATCCCCATGACTCGCTCCCAGCTTTCCTCACTCATTTCGAGTACGTCCGCACGCACCTGAGGAGCAACACCGGCATTATTGACGAGCACATTGATGTATCCAAGTTCAGCCACCGCTCGCTTGACCATCGTGGCGTGATAAGCAAGATCGCTCACATCGCCCTGACAGTAAACTACCCGCTGACCGCTCGCACGAAGCTCGTCGAGAACGGCAGATACCGAAGCCTCATCACGCACGCCATTGATCGCAAGGTCATAGCCTTCAGCCGCAAACTTCTTAGCAATCCCCAGGCCGATACCTCGAGTGCCACCTGTAATGAATGCCACAGGAGCCATGGCTCAATCAAGATCTGGCACGTCAACCCAGCGCCGTTCTTCCCAGCTCTGAATGCCCAACTCTGCAAGCTGCACACCTTTGGCCCCTTCAAGCAACGTAAAGGGGAAAGGCTCGTCCTTGACCACATGCCTCAAAAACATTTCCCATTGCACTTTGAAGGCGTTGTCATAGACCTCCTGCTCAGGAACCTCCGCCCATCCCTCAAAAAAATCGATCGGCTGCGCAATGTCAGGATTCCAAATAGGCTTAGGCGTATTCCCGTAGTGCTGAATCTTCACATCACGAAGCCCTGCTACGGCAGAGCCCTTCGACCCGTCGATCTGGAGCGTGAGCAGATCATCTCGCCGAACACGGACATTCCATGAAGAGTTGAAATGGGCAATGACACCATTCTCGAGTTCGAATGTCGCGTAGGCCGAATCATCTGCTGTGCATTTGTAAGGCTTGCCTTGCTCATCGATGCGTTCCAGAATGTGAGTGGCTCCCAAACACGAGACAGACTTCACTTTGCCGAAAAGATGGTCGAGCACATAGCGCCAATGACAAAGCATGTCCACTATGATGCCTCCATCATCCTCTTTGCGGTAGTTCCAGGAGGGACGCTGCGCAGGGATGGTATGGCCTTCGAAAACCCAGTAACCAAACTCACCACGCACCGAAAGAAGATCGCCAAAGAAGCCATTCTCGAAGAGACGTTTCACCTTGAGCATGCCCGGAAGCCATAGTTTGTCCTGCACGACCCCGTTCTTGATACCAGCATCTTGGCAGAGCTGATACAGTTCCAGTGCCGTCTTTGAGTTCACCGCACTAGGCTTCTCACAGTAAATACTCTTTCCAGCCTTAACAGCATTGCGCACGCCATCAGCACGCCGCCCCGTCGTCTGCGAGTCGAAGTAGATTTCATAGGCGTCGTCTGCAAGAACAGCGTCAAGATCGGTGCTCCATTTCTTCACGCCAGCACGTTTGCAAAGCGCCTTGAGCTTGTCTTCATTGCGACCGACCAAGATCGGATCAGGAACAATGACTTCGTTAGCCCCCAATTGCAAACCGCCTTGCTCTATGATCGCAGCGATAGAACGAAGCAGGTGCTGATTCGTTCCCATGCGCCCGGTGACGCCGTTCATGATGATTCCAACCCGATGCTCTCTCATCTGTAAATAATACTAGCCCTCCAAAGGAACAATCTTGATTTTCCCTTTGTTAGAATCGTCCTGCGGAATGGCATCGACCAGAGAAGCCGCCATCTGCCCTTGTGGCTCCTGAGCTTCTATTGAGGGCGACTTATCCGTGCCCAAAGCATCTTTAAGAGCACTTTCCACCAGTTGCCCACAGTGAATCTTCATCGGCGGAAGCGGTCCGAGAGGTTCCGATAACATTGTCGAGTCCATGGCAAGCGCCTCCGTGACCGTCTTGCCCTTGATCATCTCCGTCGCCACACTAGCTACCGCAATCGCTGTCTGGCAGCCAAAGCTCTGAAAAGTCGCCTTATCAATAACCTGCTTGCCATCCTCCTCTTTGAACTTCACCCACATGCGTAGCATGTCACCACAATCCGGACTGCCCACGGTACCTACCGCATCCGCCTCATCCAGCTCACCAAGGTTCTGCGGATTGCGCATCGCCTCCTCGAGTTTGTCGTTGTTGTCTGACATGTTCGTTCGTCTCAACGTTCGCTAACTAAGCTTCTCATACGCAGCCTTAACGACACGTTCTGTCGTTTCCCAATCAATGCACTTATCTGTGATGGATTTGCCATAGGTAAGTGTTTCTAATGGTCCGCTCAGCGATTGCGCCCCGGCTTCCAGGTTACTCTCGAGCATCCCGGCGACAATCCAACCATTTCCCTTCACCCGTTGGTCGATGACATTCTCAAAGACTTCCGGCTGCAGTCGATGATCTTTGTTAGAATTTGCATGGCTAGCATCCACCATGATCGCCTTGGACACACCGCTCTCTTCTAAACGCGCAATAGCCGCAGCCACTGAACCCGAATCGTAGTTAGGCCCTTCCGAGCCACCACGTAGAATGATGTGACAATGGGGGTTTCCGTGCGTGGTGACCGAAGAGGCCACACCGTCTCGATTCACTCCGAGAAAGGTTTGTGGTTGGGTAGCCGCATTGATTGCATTCACCGCAGCAGCAATGGAACCAGAGGTCGCATTCTTAAAGCCCAACGGCATCGATAAGCCCGAGGCCATTTGCCGATGCGTCTGCGATTCGGTTGTACGTGCACCAATGGCAGACCAGCAAATGAGATCCGCAATATACTGCGGCGTGATGGGATCTAACAACTCAGTCGCCGTCGGCACTCCAAGATCGAGCACTTCACAGAGAAACTTTCGCGCCTCCCGGAGGCCCGTTTGGATATCGCTGGAGTCATCCAACCGAGGGTCCATGATCAACCCCTTCCAGCCAACCGTCGTCCGCGGTTTCTCGAAGTAGACCCGCATGACCAAGAGCATACGATCCTCCACCTCCTGGGCAAGGGCTGCGAGCCGCTCCGCATACTCGCGACCAGCTTTCACATCGTGGATCGAGCAAGGCCCCACCACGAGCAGGAATCGCTTGTCCTCGCCCGAGAGAATTTGCTGGATAGCCTCACGCGCCTTGAAGACCACAGTAGCCTGCGGCGCCGTACGGGTGACTTCGTCAAACAGGGTTTTCGGTGATGGAAGCGGGGTATTCTCCGCTATGTGAAGATCGCTCAGGCGACGATCAGAGAACTCGTTGGCGGCCATGGAACCTGTGGTATAAGCCGGCCGGCATCTGAATCAATGGGAAACTCACTCTCGCCTCTTTCTCACAGGCTAAACAAAGGATTGCCAGATAATCCAAAACTCCTATACTACCAAAGTAAATAGAATACCATTCATGCAGCAGTCGATTCTCCTTACCCTCACGTTCCTCGCTTCAGCACTGTTCAGTGTCACCGCCGAGGAAGTCTCAAAGCCGATAAACAAGGTCTGTCCTTACAGCGGGGAAGACATCGATGCTGAGCAGGTGGTTACCTACACGAAGGTGGTAGGTGTCTGCTGTGACAAATGCAAAGCCAAGCTCCAAGACAAGCCAGGCAAGCACCTTAAAAAGATCGCAGGGATCAAGGCAAGCCATGTGAACAGCAAGTGCCCATTGAGCGGAAAAGACGTCGATGGAGCCACCACAGTTGACTTCAGGGGCGCCAAAGTCGGCGTCTGCTGCGAAAAATGCGAATCGAAGTTCGATGCGGCGAAGCATGGCGAAAAGGTGGTCATGGACAAGGCAGCCAACGACAAGTGCCCATTCAGTGACAAGGATATCGACGCTGAGTCACATGCTATCGTCTCCTTCCAAGTCGGCGTCTGCTGCGGCAAGTGCGCTAAGAAGTTTGCCGCTACTCCAGATGATAATTTGGCCAAAGTATCCGTTTCAGACTCGGAATAATCCGATCCCAAACATTCAAGGGGCTTAATTTACCCCTCATGAAAGAGCCGTTCTGAGAAATCGGGGCGGCTCTTTGTATTTAATCGCTCTATTTCCCAAAATTTCATTGCATTTGATATCATAATATTGATAATTATGAATAAAATTTCGAAGTGGGGTTTTCATGGAGAATGCCAACACCTCGTTTCAATGTCCACACTGCAACTACAGACTCGTGGTCAAAATTTCTTCCAGTGAGTCCGTGACTGGTCCATGTCCCTTATGCACGAACGCCATCACCTGCGAACCAGCTTCCAGCAAGAAAGATCCCGAAAGCCAATCTGGAGCCAGAGATCGAAGTCCCCATTCTGCTAAACCCGCCAAGACGAGAGTTCCGGCGCGGCCGTTTCACTGGAAGTCGGCGCTCCAATAAATTGTGGTTCAAGTCGAAGCACGACACTCCAACTAGCTCGAACGGCGTTCCTCTCGTGATCAAGCTCCGAAGGAAGGCCACCTTCGCGAAGCCAGATC
>JAACDM010000043.1 GCA_009936795.1 Verrucomicrobiaceae bacterium
AGACATTTGGTGACCCTACATATAACCACTAAAAGTACAACTTATTTGTTTGAGTGTTATAGTAATATCCACATCAATGCGAGATCACACCCAGTGGTTCAATCCACGTGTAGGCGGCATGACAGACAGCGGCACAGCAAAAAGCGGCACCACAACCTTAACCGCTCCCGATTCGCAGAACGTTTGCTTTGCGATTATTCGGCAAGCCCCCCACGCGAGCATCCACGTCTGTCACGATCGGTCCACTCTCGCTCAACTCAACCACCGATTAAGGCTAATGACAGTGTCTTATTTACCACGAGCTTCGGCCGAGTCTTAGGCGAAATCTCTAACAACCGCTCACGAATGCAATCGCTTCCACGAAATCTCACTGGTGGATGGTTTAAACCTTCATGCAGCAGCAAGATGTCAGGCTTTTTTCCATGAGCATCTGAAAAATCGCTTCATAGTTAGAATAGTGATGTCACCAGGGCTTCCGGTTAGGCTATCCAAAGATTCCACTGATCCCAGCCAGACGCAGCCCGCCGATCTCCATCAAGCGGATAGACATTCGGATGCCGTTAAAAGACCTTGCCGATTTCGCTCTTTCCAGCCAAGAGATCATGGTTACCGGCCACACCAGCAACCCAACGAAACCGTTCATCAAAGCCGATCCACAAGTCCTCCAAGTCTCCTGCACTACCGCGTCGTTTCAAATCAGGGTTCGTGTAGAAATTTCCTGCCAGGAGCACGCCAACGAGAATCAGTGCTTCAAGATCATTGGACATCTCAAGCCAGGTCCCTTTCAAGATTGGGATACGGACACGTCCCGTATCTCAACTACCTGCCATCACATTGTTCGCACGTATCTGAGCCACGGGCTCTTCTAACATTTCCATAGTCATTCTTTCACTAGGATAAATCGCGGCTACTCCATACTATGACCGAGTGGGCTAAAACACCGACGCCACATTGGAGGCTTGAGAGTCAACCTCGAATGGGAACGAATCCCGGTGTCAGGTTGATCCACCTGGATTCAGCCTAATACCGAGAGCGTGCCACCAAATGCCCTCTTGTCAACCTGAGCATCCACCATCCATATCAAGCTTCAGAAGATTGGCTTTTGACCTTCCTCGCCTCGTCGCGTATCACACCCCCACACCTAAAACAGACCGCCACTCATGTCCGATCGCAAGACCATCCTCTACACCCACACCGACGAAGCCCCGGCTCTCGCCACGCGTTCCTTTCTCCCCATCGTCCAGGCATTCACCAAGTCTTCAGGCATCGCGATCGAGACGCGCGACATCTCCTTGGCTGGTCGCATCATTGCTGTCTTTCCAGATCACTTGAAAGAGGGCCAGCAGGGTCCCGACTCCCTGGCCGAACTCGGCGAGTTAGCCAAGACGCCTGAAGCAAACATCATCAAACTGCCTAACATCAGTGCGTCTGTACCTCAGCTCAAGGCAGCCATTTCCGAACTCCAGGTTCAAGGCTACACGCTACCGGATTATCCAGAAGAGCCAGCCAATGAGGCTGAGAGCGAAATCAAGGCCCGCTATGACAAAGTGAAAGGTAGTGCTGTAAATCCTGTCCTTCGCGAGGGAAATTCAGACCGACGTGCGCCCAAAGCCGTCAAAGAATACGCCAAGAATCACCCTCACTCCATGGGCGCCTGGTCGAGCGACTCCAAGACCGACGTTGCTTCTATGGACGCAGACGATTTCCGTTCGAACGAACAATCGGTCACCGTCGATGCCGCTGGCGAATTCAAGATTGAGTTCGTCGACCAGGCTGGCGAAGTATCCGTCTTGAAGGACGCCGCCCCCTTGCTCGAGGGAGAAATCATTGATGCCACCGTCATGCGGAAGACTGCTCTGGTCAGTTTCCTAGAAAAACAGATCACCCGCGCGAAGGAGGAAGGTACGCTCTTCTCGCTTCACATGAAAGCCACCATGATGAAGGTGAGCGACCCAATCATCTTCGGTCATGCCGTGCGTGCCTACTTTGCACCCTTGCTAGAAAAACACGCCGCCCTGCTCGACGAGCTTGGCGTCGACTTCAAAAACGGCTTTGGAGACCTCGTCTCTAAAATCGCGGATCTCCCAGCAGACAAGCAAGCCGAGATCGAGGCAGACATCCAGGCCTGCTACGACAACGGCCCAGACCTTGCCATGGTCAATTCTGACAAAGGCATCACTGGATTGCACGTCCCTAGCGATATCATCATCGATGCCTCTATGCCTGCCATGATCCGCATGTCCGGCCAAATGTGGGACAAAGGCGGCGGCACAGGCGACACGCTCGCTGTCATTCCAGACAACAGCTACGCCCCAGTCTACAAAGCGACGATCGACTTCAGCAAAGAACACGGAGCCTTTGACCCTACCACCATGGGAACCGTGCCAAACGTCGGCCTCATGGCGCAGAAAGCCGAAGAGTATGGCTCTCATGACAAGACGTTCGAAGCTCCAGGTGCCGGCACCATACGTGTCGTTGCTGCGAACGGCAACGCGCTCACTGAACACGAAGTATCAGAAGGTGACATCTGGCGCGCCTGCCAAGTCAAAGACGCTCCGGTCCGCGACTGGGTAAAGCTCGCCGTCTCTCGCGCTCGCGCTACCGAATCCCCTGCCGTCTTCTGGTTAGATGCCGATCGCGCCCACGATGCCCAACTCATCACCAAGGTGAACGAGTATCTAAAAGATCACGACACTGCCGGTCTAGACATCTCTATCAAAACGCCAGCCGATGCCACGCTCTACACTCTAGAACGCATGAAGGCAGGCAAAGACACGATTTCCGTCACCGGCAATGTCTTGCGCGACTATCTCACCGACCTCTTCCCGATCCTTGAAGTCGGAACGAGCGCTAAGATGCTCTCGATCGTTCCCCTGATGAATGGCGGCGGCCTCTTTGAAACCGGCGCTGGCGGTTCCGCACCTAAGCACGTGCAGCAATTTGAGAAAGAGAATCATCTTCGCTGGGATTCCCTCGGTGAATTTCTCGCCTTGGCCGTTTCCTTTGAACACCTCAGTGAGAACGGCGGAGGCGCCAAAGCAAAGGTGCTCTCCGAGACTCTCGATGACGCCACCACGCGGTACCTCCTCGACAACAAGTCACCCTCACGACAATGTGGAGAACTCGACAACCGCGGCAGCCACTTCTACCTTGCTCTTTATTGGGCAGAGGCCCTCGCCGCTCAGGACGGTGACGCCGAGCTTAAAGCCGAGTTTTCGCCGGTGGCGAAAGCCCTCGGCGATCAAGAAGCCAAGATCGTTGAAGACCTCATCAGCGTGCAAGGCACTGCGATGGACATCGAAGGCTACTACAAGCCCGATGAAGCCAAGGCCATTGATGCGATGCGTCCAAGCGCCGCTTTGAATAGTATCATCGACGGGATCTAGAGGTTGCCTTTTTTGGGGATCCTAGACACTTCAATGATGGGGCTTCCTATTAGCCACCTCATCCTCGCACTATCGCTTCTCGGCAATGCCCTGCTTGCGTGGCATCTCGTTGGGACAAGTAATCAAACTTGAGACCACGCGTCGAATGCTGCCGAGGTGGCAACGTCTCTGCTTGGAGCCCGCCAATCTCCGCCACCGTCTTCGTGGTCTCAAGTAACCTCGGCCTCGCCAGAACGATTAGCCTTGCAGCTTCGAACTCTTGGTTGCCCAGATCATCTCATCCGGAATGCCGTCGCAGCTACGATCAATCGAGAGTTCGGAAAGCAAGCTTTGGAATTTCGCTCTCTCGACACTTTCTGGAACACCCCCGCAGAGCGCAAGGCTGCAGAGAATGAACGCAGGCAACAGATGTGGGAACTTGACCAAACACGCCATGATGCCTTGGAAAACGTCACGGGCACCCGGTCTTCCCCCATTCGGAACTGGAATGGCATCAAAACCGCCGCCATCGGTGCCCTCCAATTTGGGTTCGTAGAACCCGGACGCCATGAAGAGGTCATCGAGTTCGTCAGGACAGGCTGAGCGCCTCAACGCCGCCGCCGATGCGCTCAGCGACGAGAAGAGTCGATGGCCCAACGTGGTGCTCTCCACACACAGTACGACGCCTTCATGAATCGCTGTCTAAGTAATCAAGAACGCTTTCATGCAGAATCCTTCACCCACGCAGTATATTTGTTTGATGTCTGGGACACAACACAACTCTTTGGCAGAAAGCTCAGCTCGGATGAACGCATTGCCATACTCAAGATTCTGATGCCTCCAGACTTCGTCCAGCGAGAGATATTTGGGCTCCCTCTCGAATCTTACAAGGACACAACGCTGCAAGAAGAACGTCAGCAACAGATCAGAGACATTTTTGGAGATGATATCTTCAATCATTTTAAGGAAACCAGCCAGAAGCGTGGTCTTGCAAACATCGCCTTCCCACCAGGCTCATGGAGACGCGCCATTACATACTCGCACTGTCACTAGTGGCAAACGCACTCATGGCTTCAGTCGCTTGGCGTTTAACTAACAATCCCCCCGTCGGAATCGACCAAGTCACCACGGTTAAGATTACTTCAATCACCACTCCGCGGACCACCTCTCTGACCTGGCCTTCAACCTCGCCAAATAATCTAGATACCCTAGCCAACGAACTCAAAGCTTCAGGTTGCTCGCTCCAGCTGATCGAAGACCTCCTAGCACCGGCTTTTCACCAAGAAGCAAACCGACAATCTGTCGCTACCTTTCTCCGTCTGAGAAGCGATCAACTCCCATGGCCTCCTGCCCCTGAGTGGAAGCCACTGGCTGTTACCCCAGGAGGATTCGCACAAATGGATGAGACACATTCGAAACGAATGAGCAAGATCTTTGGCCCTCTCGGCAAAGACATGGAGGAAGACGAACGCTTCAATGACTGGCCTCGCTATGGGTATTCTATCGGCGACAACGTCTATGCCGGAATCTCCCCTCCCCTTAAGGCCAAACTTCATCAGCTCCGGGAAGCACGCAGCCAGGAGCTGAGACGTCTACGTAGACTAGCGAATCGCGCGAGTGACGAGATTATTCATGATCAGATTGTCGCCATGAAAAGCGAACAACTGAACCAACTACAGATTTCAGGCAGCTTTGACGTAACCGAGATCGACGAATACGCCCTCCGAATTAGCCCCTACTCCCAAATCGTTCGCGAAGTCACTGGGATTGAACTTAGCGATCAAGAAATGAGAAACATCGCGCAGAACCTAGAAAGCTCAGATGGGCCCAAACAGATTAGCAACTTGTTGGTCTGAGACCGCTTCGAAATCTTTAACGACGCCACGCCTTTCCAAACTAGAAAACGACACCAGCATCGGCCATCTACTCTAACAATTCAGTCACATGAATGGAACCCATTGGACTACAAGTCATCTTACAAACGCAAGATAAGCATAAGCTGCTGCCGCCGGCCCAATGTTCTCGTATACGGTGAACTCTGCCGCTACCGGCGAATACACGTTTCCCGTCCATCCCTCTTCGCATGGCCAAATGTTGGCTCCGGGATAAAGTGTCTTCGGTCCCCAGGCGTGCGTCCAACCGGGTTCTTTGAGTGGACGCATGGGTCCATAGGGAACAATGCCAGGAATTGGCGCAGGAACACCATCGTAGAACGAATCCAGATGCAAGACGGCTTGACAAGGACGACTTCCCAGACCCGTGACCCAACAGATATTAAGCGCATTGTTACCCAAAGCGGCATCAGCATTGAGAGCCATCTGCTCGAGAAACCGAGCGTCGCCCGTCACGCGATGTGCCGCCATGAGAGGAAGATTCCGTGGTGTCGTTAAACTGCCATGACCAAACGGCTGATACCAATCGAAACCTTGTCGACGTCCCTTCTTCTTGCCTGTCTCCAGAACCAACGCCTCGGCATCCTTCACAGTCGCCGACCTCAGCAAAGCATGGAGCTTTCGATCAACAGGGTGTTCATTCGTCACCGCATAGTGCCAGACTCCCCAACGCTGATCATATTTCTTGTGAGACAACAGAGCTTGCCCGGACTTCTCTATGATCAACGCATTCTCAAAGGCGGCGTGGTAAGCCTTCTCCCCAGTCGCGCGGTAGAGCGCGATCGCGGCATGAAGTGCAAAGTCTCCATCAGGTTCAGGCTGAGCCATCGCCCAAGTCCAAGCACGCTTCGCTGAATTCAAATAGCCCGGATCCTTCTCACCTAACAAGCGTCCTAAATGTGCTGCCGTCGCGGCATAACGTAGTGTCGATTCGGCATCTGGAGCAAAAGCATAAAGATGGAGCGTGTCAGTCCACGAAGCCTCCCCAAACTTTGGATGCTCTTCGCTTTCGATTCCACCGCACACGCCACCGTCTTTCTGCTGAAGCCGCCGGAACAGATCCACATTGTAGCGGACCTCATCCAACAAATCAGAACAACCATTTCCACTCTCCGGTAACGACAACTGCTTGTCCGGAAAAGCCGTTGGCTCTACCTCATACGCATAAAGAAGAGCATCCGCGATCGATAGATGTATTGCACGTCGATCCCAATCACCAGCATCATGGTAGCCACCCCAAGCTTGAAGGTTCCTGCCAGTAGCTTGCGCTGGCAACGCTTTGAAATGATCTCCGCCGTCTGTGACTCTGTGCTTCGACAGGATCACGGGGGTGTCTTCTGGATGATGACACCGTGCACGCGCCCACTTCGTATGCTTCTTGTCTAGCACACATCCGCATCGCTGATGATAGAGCCCCCGCATCGTTGTGCGATAGGCCTCTTCATACACATCATTCCCAATGCGAAAAGGAAAGGACGTCCCCACACCTTCCATCATAATCCTATACTTGCCCGGCTCGTCGAAGTCAGAGAAATCCAACTCCCATAGATCAGAGAGACGGTAATTCGAATCGTAAGCATCCTCACGGCCCCCTTTCGCCAGTCGTAGCTTGGGCTCTCCAGAATACACCACCTTCTTTGTCTCGGCATTAACCACATGAAACCGCTTCTGAGCGTAATCACTCAAATCAAGGCCTCCACCCGAGCCCATCCAGTGCGACATGTAGGCATACTTCGGCTTGATGTCCCCGCGAAAGCCTAACTGATTCACTTGGATCGCTTCCGAACGAACGGACGCCTCATCAAAGCTAACCAGCTTCGTCTCCATAAAATCTGCCTTAAAAGTATAACGTTTTCCCCTCTCCATCGGCTCCGCAAGGGTAACGTAGAACCAATGCGTCTTGACGTGGCCCAACTCCCACTCGGCCACACGGACAAACTGCGTCCCTTTCGACTTTCGCCTCACACTGAGCACCTTCACGTCGCGCTTCGTCCCCACATCCCTGACTTGGTAGGCAGTTGCTCTCTCCGCCTTGGAAACATCCAGCGCCTTCTCGTCGATCTTTCCGTTGTCGCCATGACCGAGCGTCTCTCGGACGACACGGCCATCACGCACTTCCACGACGAGTACTCGGTCCGTCAATGGACGAACGGGGGCCACTTCATAGCCGAAACCCTGAACGGCCCCGAGGAAAACAATCATAAGGCCAAGGGTCGATTTCACCCCACAAGCCTAAACGCCTGGGACGACAGGTCTAGCTCTTGAACTGAGCCACTTTGGCACACCCTTATGGCTAAAAACTTCCATTTACCGGGACATTTCGACACTTTAAGCATCAACCAAAATCCCCACAAGCCGTTCGCAACCAAATCTTTATCGAGATATCAGAGCAATGGCACATCACATGCTCCCAAAGGAGCAGACAAACCACATTTAACGTTATCAGAAAGGCCCTTACGACAATGAATCTCCAGAAATTCACCCTCAAGATGCAGGAAGCCCTCAGCGAGGGCCAAAGCCTCGCTGCCGAGCTTGGACACAGTGAACTGGCACCAGCGCACGTTTTCAAAGCGACACTGGCGCAAGAGGACGGCGTGGTCCGCCCCCTCCTGCAGGCTGTTGATGTCTCCCCAACAACGCTCTCCGATGAAGTAGACCAACTGCTGAGCCGCCAAGCGGCCATCGAGGGCGGAGCCGAACCTCACATGGGGCGCGAACTCTCGGAGACCTTGCGCTCAGCCGAGAAAGTCATGAAGAAACTCGAGGATGAGTTTCTCAGCGTTGAACACTTCATTCTAGCAGTAGTGCAAGCAAAGTCGCCTCTTGGCGATCTCTTGCGCAAGGCTGGCTTGAGCAAATCAGCACTTAAGGACGCCCTCACATCAGTCCGAGGTTCCCAGAAAGTGACGGACCAAGATCCCGAAGGCAAGTATCAGAGCCTTGAGAAGTATGGTCAGGACCTTACACAAAGAGCACGCGAAGGGAAGATCGACCCTGTCATCGGTCGCGACGATGAGATCCGTCGCGTAATGCAAGTCCTTTCACGTCGCACCAAGAACAACCCAGTCCTCATCGGAGAACCTGGTGTCGGTAAGACCGCTATTGTTGAAGGTCTCGCTCGTCGTATTGTCAGTGGGGACGTTCCGGATTCATTGAACAACAAACGACTGATCTCGATGGATCTTGGTGCCATGATTGCTGGCGCGAAGTACCGCGGAGAGTTTGAGGACCGGTTGAAAGCCTTCCTCAAAGAAGTCACCGATTCCGAAGGAGAGATCATCCTCTTCATCGATGAGCTCCACACCATTGTCGGTGCTGGTGCTTCTGAGGGAGCCGTCGACGCTTCGAATCTCCTCAAGCCACAACTTGCTCGAGGAGAGCTCCGGACGATTGGCGCAACGACGCTCAACGAGTACAAGAAGTATGTAGAGAAAGATGCCGCACTCGAGCGCCGCTTCCAACCTGTACACACGGATGAGCCCTCTGTCGAAGACACCATCGCCATCTTGCGCGGTCTGAAGGAGCGCTATGAAGTGCACCACGGCGTGCGCATTCAAGACACCGCGATCATTGCTGCCGCGCAAATGTCAGACCGGTACATTAATGACCGCTTTCTACCAGACAAAGCCGTCGACTTAATCGATGAAGCCTCCTCGCGCCTCAAGATTGAGCTGGAATCCATGCCAACAGAAATCGACCAGCTTGAGCGCCAGGTAATGCAACTCGAGATGGAAAAACAAGCGCTATCCAAAGAGAAAGACAGCGCGAGTAAGCAGCGCCTAGCGAAGATCGAGAGTGAAATGGCAAACTTGAAAGAGCAGAGCCATCAGCTCAAAACTCAGTGGCAGCACGAACGCGGGGCTATCCTAGAAGCGAACAAGCTTCAGGAGGAAATCGAGGGACTCAAAGTCGAACTCGAACAGGCCCAGCGCAACGGTAACCTCAGTCGAGCGAGTGAGATTCAATACGGACTCTTGCCGAACAAGATCCAGGCTTTAGAGTCTCATCAAGGGCAGCTGACCGACTTGCAAAATGGCCAGCAGATCCTTCAGGAGGAAGTGACAGAGGAAGATGTCGCCAAAGTCGTTGCCAACTGGACAGGTATTCCCGTGGCCCGATTGCAAGAAGGCGAACGCGCCAAGCTCGTCTCTATGGAAAACCATTTACATGAACGCGTCATCGGTCAGCAAGATGCTGTCGTCGCAGTCTCCAACGCCGTGCGCCGCTCTCGTGCAGGATTGCAAGATGAAGATCGGCCCATCGGTTCCTTCATCTTCCTCGGACCGACCGGAGTTGGCAAGACCGAGTTAAGTAAAGCGCTAGCTGAGTTTCTCTTTGACGATGAGAGCGCCATGGTGCGTCTCGACATGAGTGAATATATGGAGAAGCACAGTGTGGCTCGCCTCATCGGAGCGCCTCCAGGCTATGTCGGCTATGAAGAAGGAGGTCAACTCACCGAGGCAGTACGACGACGCCCCTACGCTGTCATTCTCCTCGACGAGATCGAGAAGGCCCATCCTGAAGTCTTTAATGTGCTTCTGCAAGTACTCGATGACGGACGCATCACTGACGGCCAGGGTCGTACCGTCGACTTCACAAACAGCGTCATCATCATGACCAGCAATATCGGAAGTCAGCACATCACAGAAGAGATTGATCCGAGCGAACGCGAAAAGCGTGTTACGGAAGCCCTTCGCGGCCACTTTCGCCCCGAGTTCCTCAACCGTATCGATGAGACCATCATCTTCGATCGCCTGGACCGAGCCAACCTCGGCAAGATCGTCGAAATCCAATTAGCACGAGTTATCAATCGCGCCTCCAAGTTGGGTATCAAGCTTGCCCTCACTGAAGAGGCCATTCAGCTCTTCGCTAACAAGGGCTTCGACAGCATTTATGGTGCTCGTCCACTCAAGCGCGCGATTCAGCAACTCTTGTTAGACGAACTCAGCCTCCAATTGCTCGATGGAAAACTCGAGGAAGGAGACACCGTCCATGTCGAGGCTGAAGGCGATCGTCTCACCTTCGAGGCTGACAAACGCCGTAACCACATTGCGGCCTAAGCAAATCAACCAGTAGTGCACGGGCTTCTAGCCCGTGC
>JAACDM010000356.1 GCA_009936795.1 Verrucomicrobiaceae bacterium
GGGAGGTGGAATTCACCCGGTAGACCTGTGGTTTATCTTGGCGGGAGCCGAGCCCTCGCAGCGCTGGAGCTACTTGTTCATCTCACGACCCCAGGGAGTCGCGAGAAGCCCTACGTCTTTATGGGGATGGAAGTGCCGACGGACGGGTTACAGAGCCTTCCCAAAGCGGCGTTGCCGGGTGACTGGCGCATCTCGCCGCCGCAGCGCGAAACTCAAGCTCTTGGAGACGAGTGGCTGGCGTCCGAGAATTCACTGGGGCTTTGGGTGCCGTCGGTGATCATCCCGGAGGAGTCGAACTTACTGATCAATCCGCGTCATCCGGCCATGAGCCAGTTGTGTTTAGGGGAGCCCAGCCCTTTCAATTTCGACATGCGACTTGTTACGAAAGTGTGACACGCCTAAGGTAAACGAACCCCTTGTTTCACCCCTCTATGATTTCTGCCCTAGGTTTCCGGTGGGGACGGCAATTGCTGTCGTCTTTCTGTTTTCTTGTATCCGTATCTGCTGCCGTGGGGCAGGTGATTATCACGGAATTCATGGCTTCGAATGACAAGTCGCTCACGGCTTTAAATGGGGATTCCCCGGACTGGATCGAGGTTTTCAATGGGGGGCAACGTGCGGTGTCGTTGGATGCCTATGCACTGACTAACGATTTGCTTGAACCTGCCAAGTGGATCTTTCCTCAACGGATGCTTGGGCCAAATGAATATGTTATCGTCTATGCTTCTGGAGAGGATCGACGTGAGGCAGGAGGCGAGTTGCATGCGGATTTCAAACTGACGAAGGCAGGTGGTTACCTCGCGCTTGTGCGGGTGAGTGATGGTGAAGTGGCTTCTGCGTTCGACTATCCTGAGCAGTTTGAGGACATCTCTTACGGTGTCGCTCAGACTGGCAATACGGAGGTCATGAGTTTCTTGGAGGAGCGTGTGTCTAGCAAATGGATCGTTCCGTCGAGGGAGATTTCTAACTGGCAGACGCTGTCCTTCAATGACAGCGCGTGGCAGACCGCGACGACCGGTATCGGTTACGAGAACGGATCCGGCTATGAGGGGCTGATTGGCCCGAACGGTGATGTTGGTGAAGCTATGGTTGGTGAGGCTACGAGTGTCTACATTCGTATTCCGTTCCAAGTGAGTTCGAAGGAGAACCTCATTGGGCTCGTTCTCCGGATGAAATATGACGATGGATTTGTCGCCTATCTCAATGGAGAGCGCATTGCTTCAGCCTTTGCACCTCCTTCGCTCAGCTGGGAGTCTGCTGCTGTGGATCAGCATGATGACGGAGCCGCGGTGGCGTTTCAGGACTTTAGCCTCAACGGTCAGCTCGATCAGCTTCGTGTGGGGGAGAATATGTTAGCCATTCATGGGCTGAACCGGAATACAACGAGTTCAGATCTGATCTTCATGCCGGCATTGCAGGGAGTGCAACAACGTGAGGCTCAAATCGGTAATGCGAATTACTTTGCCGTTGCTTCGCCGAACGAGACTAATGGTAGTGAGCAAGGCCTACCTACTGGGCCGGTGATTTTCTCGACGCCTGGCAGGGGGTTCACAGGGACTTTAGCGGTCACCCTCAGTAGTGAGTCTCCAGAGGCGACGATACGATACACGATGGATGGCAGTGTGCCTGGCACCGGATCGATACGATATCTGGGAACTCCGATTTCTGTGAATGCGTCAACGCTGGTTCGTGCGCGGCTTTTTGAGCAAGGGAGAGCCCCTGGTCCTGTCCGTGAGGAAGCCTACTTAAAGCTTGCGAACGATGCGCGTACGCTTACATCGAACCTGCCTATGGTTGTTCTCGATCAGTTGGGTGGCGGGCCTACCGCAAGCAACGGTAAAGCGTTTACATTCTGGGCGATCTTCGAGCCAGGCGAGGACGGTGGGAGGACGCGGTTGTTAGGCGACTACGCCTTGGGCACTAGGGCTGGTTTTAAAGTTCGAGGATCATCGTCGACTGGGTTTGCCAAGCAATCGTGGTCGATCGAGGCTTGGAATGAGGCGAATACCAACAAGAATATCAGCCCGCTAGGATTGCCGAGTGAATCTGATTGGATCTTGAGTGGTCGCTACACGTTTGATAGGGCGCTCATGCGGAATCCGTTTATTTATGAGCTGAGCAATCAGATTGGTCGGTATGCGGTGCGCACACGGTTCGTTGAAGTCTATCTTAATAGGAACGGCGGAGATCTGCAGTCGAGTGACTATCACGGAGTCTACACGTTAATGGAGAAGATTTCGCGTGATGGAGATCGTGTGGATGTCGAGCGATTGCCTGAAGAGGTATCGGCAGAACCCGGGATCACAGGCGGCTACATGCTGAAGATTGACAGAGCGGATCCTGGTGACAATGGATTCAGCGCTGCGGGTCAGCAGTTGAGATATGTCTATCCAAAAGAGGAGAATGTGACGGTTGCCCAGAGTGCTTGGATTCAAGGATACATGAGAGACTTTGGAGACGCACTCAACGGGCCAGCCTTTACAGATCCATTGTTAGGCTATGAACAGTACATCGATGTAGAGGCGTTCATTGATCATCATTTGCTTAATGTCCTCAGTTTGAATGCAGATGCCCTTCGATTGAGTACCTACATGTTCAAGCCGCGGGGCGAGAGATTGCAGATGGGGCCTATTTGGGATTTTGATAGATCGATGGGTTCAACTGATGGTCGAGATGAGAACCCGAGGTCATGGGTGGGTGGTACGAACTACTTCAGCTATCCTTGGTGGGGTAGGCTGTTTGATGACGAGAATTTCTGGCAGCGCTACATTGATCGCTACTTCGAGCTCCGCCAGGGGGCTTTCAGTACGGCCAACATCAACGATGTGATCGATGGCTTTGCCGAGGAGTTAAGCGAAGCTCAGGTGCGCAACTTTCAGCGTTGGTCAGCCGTGCGACCCCGGTTTGGCGGTTATCTAGGTGAGGTGAATCATCTCAAAGATTGGCTACAAGATCGCGTAGAGTGGATGGACGGTCAGTTTCTGGCGCGGCCCACGAGCAATAAGTCTGCTGGCGAAGTGGCTGCGGGGACTCAGATTCAGCTCAGCGCTCCGGGTCTCTCTGGAGGGCGAGAGATTCGCTACACCTTGGATGGGAGCGATCCGAGACCGCCAGCAGAGCCTGTGATTTTTGAAGGGACGACATTGTTAGATGAACGTGCAGCGGTTCGAGTCATTGTGCCTAGGTCTAACATTGGTAGTGCGTGGCGACAATCGGCCTCATTCAATGATAGTGATTGGATCAACGGTGACAATGGGGGCGGCTATGATGATGCTACCACGTACAATTCTCTTATCGACGTGAACCTCGAAGGGGTCAATGCGATGAAAGGAGTGAACACATCGGCCTACATTCGCCTGAAGTTTGACGTGACCCCTGAGCAGTTAGCCTCATTCAATGTGTTGTCTCTTCAAATGCGATATGACGATGGCTTTGTTGCTTATCTCAATGGGGCCAAGATTGTGGATGTCAATGCTCCGGCCAACGTGACTTGGAATTCGAGTGCTACGAGTACGAACGACGATGGAGCCGCGGTAAATTTTGAGAGCTTTGATCTGCGGCAAGCCGTGGACCACTTGGTGGTGGGGACAAACCTGCTGGCGATCCATGGATTGAACAGTGGCCCCACGAGCAGTGATTTTTTGATCCAGGCTCGTGTGGAAGGCGGGGTGATTGAAGATGGTGGCGTCGTGGTGGAGGCGCAGACGTACACGAAGGCCATCGATCTAACAGAATCAGCGATCCTGACGGCAAGGGTGTTTGATCCCTCTGGTGGCAACAGCACGAATTCGGGGCAGATACCGGTCGGTAGCGGATGGGGACCGCCGTTGACGGTGCGTTATCTCGTCGGAGAGGAGCCGGCATCGGCGGCGAACTTTGCCGTCACGGAGTTGATGGTGGCTCCGCGAAGTTTTGGTGATGGCGGAGCAAGTGACGAGGTTTACGAATACATCGAGTTTCTAAACTTGGCGGAGAAGCCGGTGGATTTGGCTGGCGTGCGTTTGGAGGGCGGTGTCACGTTTGAGTTTCCTGAAAGGAGTGTTTTGCCCGGCGATCGAGTGTTAGTGGTGAAAGATCGTGAGGCCTTTGTTCATATCTATGGGAGCAATTTGGGGGCGCAGATACTCGGTGAGTTTGAGGGACAGTTGAACAATCGTGGAGATATTCTCACTTTGCGTGCTGCAAATGGGCAGCCGATCCGTAGCCTTGCTTACCAAGATGGTGATGGATGGCCGCAGACCTCCAATGGTGCGCTGATCATCGCGGCGCCGAATGCCGGAGTGGAAGTGAACCAGCCAGGACAATTCTACTTGAGTTCAACCCGGCTTGGAACGCCAGGGGTTGCAGGGAGAGATCAGGGCTTGGCTGTCCATTTCAATGAAGTCTTCACGAACTCAGAGCCGCCTGCGGTTGATGCAATCGAGCTGATCAACGTGGGTGACGAGGCTATAGATATTAGTGGATGGTGGATCACCGACGATCTCGATCAGCCTAGCGCTTTTATTGTTCCTGATGGAACGGCAATCGGGCCTGGTAGACTCCTCGTTATTAACGAATCTGAACTCGGGACATTCGCGCTGAGCTCGGCCGGCGAAGATCTCTTCTTGCTGAGTACTGATGCTCAAGGGCGGTTGGACGGTGGCCTGGAATCGCTTTCTGTGGGCGCCGCGCCTATCGGAGCGACCTATGGGCGGGTGAAGAACTCGCTCGGAGAGGTTTCGGTCGCGTTGTTAGAGAGTGCGAGTCTCGGCACGAGCAACGGGCCGCCTCGCGTCGGGCCGCTCGTCATGACTGAGATCATGGCGCATCCGCCTCTTGCTGGCGTTGAGTACGTAGAAATTGCGAATGTGGGTCCAGACTCGTTCAATTTGTCTGGTGTAAGGGTAAATGGAACGGGTTTCGTGTTTACCGAGGGCGAACTGATGCCGCGGTCTCTGATGATTCTATCGGCCCAGCCTCCGGAACAGTTTCGTGCGCGTTTTGCTCTTCCTGAAGGTGTGCCCGTGTTTGGACCGTTCGA
>JAACDM010000357.1 GCA_009936795.1 Verrucomicrobiaceae bacterium
ACAATTGCTCAGCACTCGATAGCTTTCTACCATCTCTTTTCACATTACCTCGAACCCTAGGGTTCAATAAAAGTTCATGTATTTGTTAGTCGAATTAATAACAATGATGAGAGCGTTAAGGTGAATGTGATTGATGACGAGATTCGGGTGTTGCTCGCTGAGCGCTTGCCGCGTTGGGAGTTTGGCTATCTCAAATCTATTCTCCAACGTGACAAGAAGATGCAGATGGATTCGATTCTATTTAATCCAGATCACGCCTATCGGAACCGAACTCGCAAGGTAGAGGAAGAGAGCCTGCCTGAGAGCCTAGAGGAATGGTGCCGCTATCGTGTGGCGCTCCTTGGTGATCTCACAGAGAATGAACTCACGCCAGCCCATCAGGAGCTTCTGCGACGTTGGGTGATTGAGGCCGGGGGAAACTTAATTGTCATTGTGGGCGAGTCGATGCCGGGAGACTTCTTCAAGACGCCGCTAGCCGAACTGTTTCCGGTCAGGAATCAGCGAGCTACCGCGGCCAAGTCAGGCTACGAACTGACCGTGACCGCCGAGGGTGCCAATGCGCCACCAGTGCTTGTGGCTGGAGATGAAATCACGAGCTTAAGCGTGTGGGAAAAGTGAGCGCCAAGTTGCCTGTCTATGACTTGTCGCCATACTCGATTCCAAAGCCGACGGCTCATGTTCTGATTCAAGCGGATGTGGGGCGTCAAACTCGCCAAGCGCTTTCGTATTTGTCTTGGCAGTATGTCAGGAAGGGGAGGGTAGTGTATTTGTCAGCCCCAGTTGCCTATCAACTGCGCTATCAGAAGGGGGACGAGTATCATCATCGATTCTGGGGACAGCTTTTTAGATGGGCGATTGCGAGAGATCTTGGGGCGGATCGCGTACGGTGAAGTTGATGACGGACAAGACCCGCTATCCGCATTACTCCGATGTGAATGTGCGGTTGCGATTAAGTGAGGTGAATGGATTGCCGGTGGGTAAAGCCGAGTCCGAATTGCTCGTTCGTAGCAATGATGAGCTGATCCAAACGGTGCCTTTCCTGCCTGAACGAGGAGCATTGGGAGTCTATCGGGCGAACCTCACAGGATTGCCCCCTGGGAAGATCCGAGTGGAGGCTCGTGGCGCGAGTATCGCGCGCTTGTTAGAAGAGGAGAATTACGACGACCCGATCGTTCTGGATCTTTCAGTAGATCCGCATGATTCCGCTGAACTCAGCGTGCCCTTGGCCGACGCGGCGCTTCTGCGTAATATTGCTGGTGCTTCGGGCGGGGTGGTGGCAGGCCCTGCTGGCGTCGAGGATGCTCTGACCAAGCTGAATCTTGAAGCCATTAACTCTGAGAACGTCAGCCGACAGCCGCTGTGGAATCGCTGGCTTCTCGTATGGCTAATTCTCATTCTGTTACTGGCCGAAAGGCCTTGGGTCTTGTATAGTCATCTAATTCTAATGCGTCATGGACAACTCTAACGAAGCGATTAGACAGGTTCCCAAAGCGATTCTACGCAAACTCGGGGCGGTCAGGCGTACGGAGAGACGAGAGCAATTTGTAACGGTGGGCTTCAAGGTGTTGGCGTTCATCGTTGTGCTCTGTGCTGTAGCTATGGCTCTTGACGCCATTCTCGTGCTCTTTAGTCCAGCTGCTGGTTGGGGGTTGACTGCCGCGATGTTTGTTCTTGTCGCAATCGCTTTGGCCATGTGGGGAGTCCGGCCGCTCTTAAAGCGGATTCAGTTAGGCTCACTTGCTCAGACTGTAGATTAAGTCGTGCCGGATATAGAGGAGAGGTGGTCGATCGTAACTGCCCTGACCCAGAGTCAGGATGATGCGGCGTTGTTAGGCTCGCCAGAGTTGATTGGTCAGGTCTGTGAAGAAGCTGAAGACCTTGCTCCCCACGTAGAGGCAAGGAAAGTCGTTTCGCGACAGCACCTCAAGCGGGCGCTGGTGGCAGTGTCTGTCACTACGGCTTTGGGTGTGGTATTATTCTTCTCAGATCACGAGCGTTCCATGGTCCTCTTGCAACGTCTCTTTGCAGCTGGATCTAGTATCAGCTTGGCTAAGGGTTCTGCGGACCGTGGCGACTTGGTCACTCCAAAGGATGAGCCTGCGCAAATTTCAGCTTCTCAGTCAGGGCGTGGAGTGGATGAAGCGATCCTTTGGATGGAGGAGACAGAAGAGACTCTCAGACGTGTGGCATTGCCACGGCAGCCGGATGGTCGTTTCGTGCATGAACTTCCCAGCGTGCGGCGCGATTTCCGTTACCGCTTTCGAGCAGGTGATGGCCAAACGCCGTGGCATCAAGTGCGTGCTGTTCAGCGTCCGCGAATTACGGGAATTTCTATCAAGATCACTCCACCAGCCTACACCAAGCTTCCTTTGGTCGAGTAGGACACGCTTCCCAGGCAAATTAGTGCGATAGTGGGAAGTGCTTACACACTTTCGTTCACCTCTGATCGTCTCTTGGATCATGCTCAGCTGGCCTTTCACCAGGGAGCGCTGGTTCCTGGTGCGCTCTCTGACCAGGCTTATCAATTCACGACGACGCTTTCCGAGACGATGCATAGCGAGGTGCAGTTGGCAGATCTCGATGGGCTGGCTAACAAGACTCCGCCTCGGGCTTCAATCTACGTTTATGCGGATATGCTTCCAAAAGTGTCTTTTATAGAGCCAAACAGATTAAAAGGCGATGAGAAGAAAGTCTACGACGGCACTGAAACGATTACGGTTCCTTTCGAGGCTAGGGATGACTTTGGCGTCAAGGAGGCTGAACTGCTAGTAAGTGTGGCAGGGCCTGGACAACAGTCTGAGCTGGTGCAGACCGTGCCTATTGATCTCGGAGATCAGCAGAATTCAACTGCGGTGCAAGCCCAAGGCGAAGTGGATCTCAGTGAGCTCAATCTAAAGGATGACGCTGAGGTAACCTACACAGTTCGTGTGACCGACAATCGAGAAGTCGCTCCCAACGTGGGTACAGCCTCAACAGCGAATCAGGAGGATGCTCCCACTCAGGTGGAAGCCCCGGCAGCACAAGCTTCTGTCCCCGGGCAGGTTGCTCAAAACGGTGAAGCTTCTCAGCCTGGGGATGTAGCGCTGCGTCCTGCTGGGGTTCCAGCAGGCGTGCAGGGCTTGCCAACGGTGACACCATCGCCAAGTTTTCCGCCAACAGCAGGCAACCAAGAACAGCAGCCTAGCCAAGAACAGCAGCCGAACCAAGGACAGCAGCCGAACGAAGGTCAGCAACCGAATCAAGAACAGCAGTCTAACCAAGGACAATTGCCGCAGGTAGGTCAGCAGCCGATTCCTGGGATTGGAGATGGCTTAATAAGAGGATCCGGAGACGGAGTGATGCCGACGGAAGGGGCAGGGCAGCAAAGCCAACAACCGAGTCAGCGAGGCCAACAACCGGGTCAGCAAGGTCAGCAGTGGCAACAAGGCCAGCAGGGGCAACCAGGCCCGCAGGGGCAGCAAGGCCAGGGTCAAAAAGGGCTGCAGGGTCAACAACCCGGGCAGCAGACTGTTTCTACTTCGCAAAGCGTCCGTGTGCAGCTGGGGAGTAATGGCGGGCAGGGGGCGGTAGCGGTCAGCCATCACCTTCGAGCCAGAAGACGTCTGAGCTGGAGAGACCTGAGCAACTTCCAACCCCTGAGCAACCTCCAATTCTTGAGCCGCCAACTCAACAAGATCCTAACCAAAGTCCACCAGGTGAGCTCACGCCATCGCAGCCCAATTCTCAAGGCGATAGTGGTGGGGGTTCATAGGGGGGAGCGCCGAGTCCGAAGTTTGAGAAAGGCGCTAAAGGCGAGGCTAAACCGACCCTGGGAGATCCAGGTGATGTTGGAGAAGGTGAAGATTGGAATTTGGTGCCCTCTGAACTCAAGGAAGACCTCCTCCAGAAGCGCGGGACGACTCCACCCGAAAGATATCGCAAAGCGATCGAGAAATACTTTGAGCGTGTCGGTGAAGATTTGTAGAAGCTTAGGCAGCTTCTTATGAATAGTTTTTCTAACAAACGCATACAAATTGGCCATAGCTCGGTTTCAGTAGGGCCTCTTTGCTTTGGAACAAGTGGACTTGGCAACATGCCGGACACCTACGGTTACTCGGTCGACGAAGAGCGTGGCTTGGAAACGGTCCGTGCGATCTTTGCCAGCCCTGCGGGATTCCTGGATTCCGCGCGTTTGTACGGACAGGGGCGAAGCGAAGAGCGGATCGGTAAGGTGATTCGTGAGCTTGGTGGTGTTCCTGATGGCTTTGTCCTTGCTACGAAGATCGATCGCAACCTCGAGACGGGTGCCTTTGATGCAAGTCAGGCGAGACGGTCATTGGAACAAAGTCTAACAGCGCTGGGAGTTGATCGTGTGCCTATCCTTCAACTTCACGACCCTGAGCATGCGGCGTCTTATGACAAGACTGTTGGACCGAACGGCGCGCTGGCAGAACTCTTCAAGATGAAAGAAGAGGGGCTCACCGATGCGGTGGGAATTGCGGCAGGGCCGACGGACATGATGATCCCGCTCGTCCGAGAATGGGATTTCGATGTGTTGATCACTCACAACCGTTTCATGCTGACCAATCGCAATGCAGAACCGCTGATGAACCTCGCGGTGGAACGAGGTATCAGTGTGCTCAATGCTGCGCCTTACGCCGGTGGTGTGCTCGCGAAAGGTGGGAGCAAGTATCCTCGTTATGTCTATCAAGAAGCGGATGGCGAAACGTTAGACTCTATTCGCCAGTTTGAATCGATCTCGACTCGCTACGAAGTCCCTCTTGGAGCCATCGCCTTGCAATTCTCCATGAGAGATCCACGGGTGGCATCGACCGTCTGCGGCGTGAGTAAGGCAAGCCGCATCGAACAAACTCATACCTGGGCTGAATGGGATATTCCTGAAGAGGTTTGGGAGGAAGTGGCCAAAGTGCCGTTTTCAACGGATGATCCCGAAGCGACGAGGGACTACAAACCAGGTTAACGAAGTCTCTCTGTTAGGCGGCCGTCGTAGCCAGCTAGCTCTACGTAGGCTTGGCCGATCACGACATCGGACTCGTCGAGCACATCACACGCTCCCTCCCAGTAAGAAAGTGCGTCTAGTTTGCCTACGATCTCTTGGTCATCGACTAATGGCCGGAGGCGTAGGCGCCTTGTTTTTTCGGTTTCTGGATCGATCGTCTCGACGTCAATGTCGATAGGATAAATCGCATTCGTATGCGGGCTCGTCCACTGTCTTCGTGCCTTCCAGCTCCACTGCTCTGGCTCGAATCGAGTCTGTTGTGCATCCCGATCTACCCAGGTGAGCTGAGAAAACGGATCAACATTGCCAGAACGTTGGCGCAAGCGGTAGAGCATGATGTCCCGCCCGTCGTTCAGGCGGATGCTAGCCCAGTCCCAGCCTGTTTGGTCTTCACCTAGTTGGCTGCTACTGAACTCGTGATCCATCCACGTTTCGCCCTCAACTGAGAACGTTTCACCTAACAACTCTAAGGTCCCACCCGTGCGAAGCCGTGTGAAGGTGATGTAGTGGCTAGCAGCGTTACTTGTTGCCGACTTCCGGGAGATGCCGTTTCGGCCGAAGATAACCTTGGGCTTTGATGGGGTGAATGGGAGTTTAATGCGGGCGTCAGAACGAATGGACGATTGGATAGTCATCGATTCGGCATGGGCATCAGATGGGGTTCGTTTCAAAATCCAATTACCGTTGTGCACATCGAGATCCTTGGTCGATGCGCGAGCGTCCCATCCCTGGCGGTTCAGCCGTTCTTCCACATGGAGTTTGCCGGTTTCAACATCAAGCAAGGCCATGTGAGCCAGGAATCCTTGAGTCGTGTCAAAGAACATTGACTTCGGCGGAGCGGTCGAAATTGCGGTGCGGAAGAACGTTGCATGAAAACCGAATCGCCTCCCGGTGTCGGTGGATTGAAGGTGGCCAGTAAGGTACCACCACTCCAATTTGAAGTCTGGGTGACTACCGTGATCTCTGGGAAACTGATAGTCATAGTTTGGCTTCGCCTCACGAAAGCCACTATCCTGTGCGATGAGCGAGGATTTGATTACTAGGGCGAAGAGAATGAGGGACCAACGGGTCATCAAATAGAGATACGATTGACATGCCGCGGTAGGCTCCTTTAAGACAAAGTGCCTACCGGAGAAGGCCCATATACCACTGAATGATTTCCTGGCCCCAGAAAAGCCAGATAATTGCTCCACCAGCCAAGTATGGGCCAAAGGGGAGCTGCCGTGCGGCGTCTTTGCGTAAGAGTTTGCCAAGCATCCAGACGACGCAGCCTAATAGCGATCCGGCAAAGAGGCTGAACGGCACAGCTTGCCATCCCAGAAAGGCTCCGATGCACGCTTCGAACTTGGCATCGCCAAAGCCCATCGCTTCCCGTGACATGACGACAGATGAGGCGTTGCCTTTAAGGTGTTTTACACTTTGAAATTCGAAGCGCTGTTCATCGACAAAGAAATGGTCGTAGTGAAATACCAATTTCTCGAAAGAGATCGCTTCTCCGTGATCCATGGCAATCTCGCCATCAGAAAAACGCAGCCGGTCGGACGCTCGAGAGAAGATATCGTCTAACGGAATGCGTTCTTTCTCGCCAATTTCCAAGATAGGATTGGGTTCGCCTTCGTGCTCAGTGATGATCCACTCTTGTTGACCATCAAAAGAGATCGCCCGGCGGCCGAAAGCTAGCTTGCCCATGGAAATGACAGCCCAAAGCAAACCATAACCAACAAACGCTCCAAAAATTGACCAGCCGATTGCGTGGAAGTGGCGATCGGCGAACTCTGGACCCATCAGCGTCGGAACTGCTGCCGTGGCGAGGATTCCGACGACTGTACCGCCAATGGTGAGTTCGTCAGGAATGATCATCAGTTCGAAGTCGATGAACGTTGCCGAAATGAAGATACAGATCATGACCCAATAGGCCACGGCAATGGGCCACGTGGTCATACCGCCAAAGGTCACCCAGATCCAGACAAAGAAGACGGCAGTGAGCAATTCAATGCCGGGATAACGCCAACTGATGGGCTGTTTGCAGTGTCTACATTTCCCGAGGAGGAACAGCCAGCTGAATACAGGGATGTTCAGATACCAAGGAATTTGGTCCTTACGGTTGGGGCAGAAGGAGCGCGTAGGTTTGTGCACCTGACAGTCTTCCCGAGGCAATCTGTAGATGACAACGTTGAGAAAGCTGCCGATACAGGCACCTAACACACCAGCGGTCACTGTGAGGAAGATTGAAAGAAGATGATGTGGGGGCATAAGAGCGGGTTGCAGGAGCAGCTAGCATGGGTAAGTGATCTTCGGTCAGGACTTTGTCAATGAAGGTTGACTATCGAGCAAGTCTCGCTGTGTCTAGTTGAGAAGCGATTCAGATAATGGGTTCAGAGATGAGAACAGCTGCCTTCCAGGTGGTGCAGAAATTACAAGACGAAGGCTACCAAGCCGTCTTCGCTGGTGGGTGCGTGCGGGATCAACTGCTCGGGCTGACTCCTAAAGACTACGATGTGGCCACGTCAGCGACTCCTCACGAGGTGATTCAGTTCTTTCCAAATGCGGTCACGGTTGGAGCGCACTTTGGCGTCGTCTTGGTTAAAGTGCAAGGGTGCGCCATCGAGATCGCCACGTTCCGTACTGATGGTTCGTATGCAGACGGTCGCAAGCCGGAGTCTGTCACCTTTGCCACGATTGACGAAGATGCCTCACGAAGAGATTTCACGATTAACGGGCTCTTCTACGATCCGATCACGGACAAGCTCCTCGACTTTGTCGGAGGGCAGAAAGATTTGGAGGTAAGGACTCTTAGAGCCATTGGCAACGCTCAAGAGCGCTTTGCAGAAGATCACCTAAGGCTTCTCCGAGCGGTTCGCTTTGCGACTCGATTCGAATTCGAGATAGCCGAGGAAACATGGGAAGCGCTTGAGGCCTTTGCGCCAGATATTTCACGTATCAGTCCGGAGAGAATCCGCGATGAGTTGGATCGTATCTGGGTGCATCCGAACCGTGTCCTTGGGTTTGATTTGTTAGTCAAATCAGGGCTTATGCTGGCCATCTTTCCCGAGATTCTCAAGTTGCAAGGCTGCGAGCAACCGCCGCAATGGCATCCTGAAGGCGACGTCTTTGTACACACTCGGATCATGTTGGATATGTTGCCAGATGAAGCCTCACTTCCGCTGGTTCTCTCAGTTCTCTTCCATGACATCGGTAAGCCGGTGACCTATAGCTTTGACAAGTTGAACGATCGGATTCGTTTTAATGGTCATGACCGTGTGGGGGCGGACATGACCGAGTCGATCTTGCGTCGACTTCGCTATTCCAACGAAGTGATTGAAGATACCGTAGTTGCGGTGGCCAATCACATGGTCTTCAAAGACGTCCAGAAGATGCGTGTGGCAAAGCTCAAGCGTTTCATGGCACGTCACACGTTTGCCGATGAGCTAGAGCTGCATCGTGTAGACTGCGGCAGTAGTCATGGCATGCTGGACAATCACACGTTTCTCAAAGAGAAAGCAGAGGAGTTCGCTAACGAGCCGCTGATTCCAGCGCCGTTGGTAGGGGGCCATGATCTGATGGCGTTGGGATGGGGAGCGGGTCCGCCATTGGGTCAACTGTTGCGAGAAATCCAGACCCGTCAGCTAGAGGGTACACTAAAGACGTCTGAAGATGCGCTGGCGTGGGTGAAGTCAGAAGGCGAGGGCTTCCTTGCCGCACAAATTGACTAGGATGCCGACTCTTCTTCTTCGTTTGGTTGGGCTTCAACGCGATCGAGCGTCGCCTTGGCATATTCCAAATAACCGCGTTCGCCGGGTTGGCCTGTCTTGCGCTGTAGGATAGTGTCCTTGGCCGCGCGCATGGCTCGAAGATACATGGTTGGCGAAAGGGGGCCTTTCTCGCCAGTTTCGCGGTGGGTGACGATGATCGTGCCTCGTAGCTTCACAAGATCTTGATAGAGCCCTGCTTGGCGGCGTTCTTTTTCAGATGTTGGCTCCTTTTGCTTAGGAGGCTTCCCTTCTAACTTCTGGATCACGCGATGCACCAC
>JAACDM010000358.1 GCA_009936795.1 Verrucomicrobiaceae bacterium
ACGTGATGACTTGCCGACCATGCTCCACAGCATCGTCGCCCCAAGCGCCGAGATTCGTGAAGGCTATGAAACGGTGATCGCCAAGACCGTTGACGGCCGTATTCTCAGCGGATTTTTGGATGAGGAGGATGCCAATGCCGTGGTTCTGCGCGGCGTGGACGGATCGAATACTACCCTTGCTCGCGAAGACATTGAGGACCTGTCGCCGGTCGGACGCAGTCTGATGCCGCCGGGATTGCTCAGTGGTCTCGACGATCAGCAGCTCCGCGATCTATTCGCTTACCTAAAGATCCCTCAGCCAATCACGAAATGATAGATATGCTAGTTGAGCTGATGTCTTGGTGGTAGGCGTTTGAGGAAATCACCTTTGGGTGATGCAAAGAAAGCCCTTGTTGGCCGCCCTCAAATTGGGGAGGCTGGTCATGATGAAAGCCGCCCTTGCAGCAATTACATTTCTTGTCCAACTTGGAGCCGTCTGGGGTGAGAAACCGAACATCGTTGTGTTCCTTGTCGATGACATGGGTTGGGGAGATCTTGCCTGTTATGGCAATAAGATTATCAAGTCGCCCCATCTCGATAAGTTCGCGACCGAAGGGGTGCGTTTTACGCAGTGCTATTCCGCATGTGGGGTGTGTTCGCCATCGCGCTCGTCGATTCTTACCGGCCGAACGCCGTATCGCAATGGCGTCTGGCGGTGGATCCCTGGAGGGCATTCGACCCATTTGCGCGAGAGTGAGATTACCCTGCCAGAGTTGTTAAAAGAGAATGGGTATGCAACGTGTCATGTGGGTAAGTGGCACCTCAATGGGCATTTTAATAGCGATCAGCAACCGCAGCCGAATGATCACGGCTACGATCACTGGATGGCGACACAGAACAACGCGTCACCAGATCACAAGAACCCAACGAACTTCGTGCGTAATGGTAAGCCTATGGGTAAACTCGAAGGATTCTCGGCGCCGCTCGTTGCGACAGAAGGCGTTCGTTGGCTAAGGGAAGATCACGACAAAGAGAAACCCTTTCTCCTTTCTGTGTGGACCCACGAGCCGCACTTGCCAATCGAGTCGGCGGAGGAATTCATGAAGCCTTACGCTCATATCGACGATGAGGGCATTCGACAGCATCATGGGAATATCACACAGCTCGACCACGCCTTTGGTATCGTAATGCAGGGGTTGGATGACCTGGGTTTACGCGACAATACGATGGTGTTCTTCACCTCGGACAACGGCCCCGAAGGGAAGATTGAGAGAGGTCGAACACAAGGATCGACTGGTGGATTGCGAGGTCGCAAACGCGACAGTCATGAGGGCGGTATTCGTGTTGCTGGAATGGTGCGTTGGCCGGGGCAGGTTGTTCCGGGCACCGTGAGCAAGGTGCCTGTGATAGGCTCTGATATCTTCACGACCGTACTGGGAATCGTTGGAATTGAAATTCCGAAGGACCGCACCATCGACGGTGCGGACATACGCCCGGCTTTCAAAGGGCAGCCGGTTGAGCGTCAAGTGCCGCTTTTCTGGCGTACGCACATTGCTCCAGAGAAAAGTCGTGCCGCAATGCGTATTGGTGATTGGAAGATTGTCGCCGACGAATCCCTGACAGAGTTTCAGCTTTATGAAATAGAGAAAGACTGGCAAGAAACCACAGATCTCGCGACGGAAATGCCGAAGAAACTTGCCGAGATGGAGAAGACATTTATGGAATTCTGGAGGGGGATCGAAGCGGAAGGGCCAAGGGATTGGTGGGAAAATGAGCCTCCGCGGGAGAAGAAAGGTGGGAACCCGAAGAAGCTTGGTAAGGGGACGGACGAGAGCGGCGACTGGCCGATTGTCCGTGGTGGCAAGGTGACGAAATCACCTCTCGGCTACCGGCTATCCTCTGGGGGTGAGGCAATCGCTTTGCGAAAGCTCGACAAACCAATCTTGGGCAATGAGCTAGTGGCGTTCAAGATCGATTACCAGACCGCTGTCCGAACGATTACGCGCAATGCGATGTTCTGCTTTGGCGACAAGCCTAACAATGCAGACCTCGTCAAAGTAGGAACTGCGATTGGCAAGGGCACCCACGAGATTTTCAAAGGTGGCTGGGCGAATGCTGGCCGAGGTGCTGTGCAGACAGCGACCTTCGATGCGGATCAAAAGTTCGACACCCAGGTGGTTGTGGATCTCGCCAAGCGTATGGTCACTCTAGAAATCGGCAAGGTGCGCTTGGAGCAGGAATTGCCTCAACGCTTGAACGAAGTGAAGTGGGTTGGCATCTATGCCAAGGGTACGACAAGCGACTTCTCGCCGATTGAGATTCTGGGTAACTAAATTTGATGCCATGAAGATCAGTGTTGCCGTTCTCATTTCAGTCAGTTGCCTTTGTCAACTTTCGTTCGCTCAAGAGTCTCGAACTAACATCGTTCTTGTCATGGTCGACGACATGGGTTGGTCGAACATTGGCTGTTACGGAGGCATGATAGAGACACCGAATCTTGATCGCTTGGCGGCCAATGGTGTTCGCTTCAACCAATTTTACAACGGGGCGCGTTGTTGTCCGACCCGAGCGACCTTGATGACCGGATTGCACCCTCATCAGGTTGGGCTCGGGCACATGACCTTGCCCATGGGGAAGGCGGCAAATTCAACGCCGGAGAATCCGCGTTCTGACTATCGGTTGAAGACCGAGGATCGTTCTCACATTCCGAGTGGTTACCAAGGTTGGCTCGACGCGGCGATCCCGACGTTACCCGAGATGTTGAAAGCGGCAGGCTACGGAACCTACATGACTGGCAAGTGGCACCTGGGCTGTGAAAAGTCTGAGACTTGGCCGCTGCAGCGCGGTTTCGATCGCTTTTATGGTCACCTCGCCGGAACGTCAGACTTCTTTCGGCCGGCGAATCTATATCGAGGCAATGATCCGATCACGGCAACAGGTGAGCGCTACTACATCACCGATGCAATCTCGGACGAAGCGATCGGTTTTCTCGAGGAGCATGATGAGCAACAGGATGAACTCCCGTTCTTTCTCTATCTCTCCTACAATGCGCCTCATTTCCCTGTGCAATGCATGCCGGAAGACTATCAGAAATACCGTGGGCGATTCAAAGACGGCTGGGACGTGCTTCGTCAACGCAGACTTGAGAAGCAGATAGCGATGGGACTCGTGCCGACGAACACGAAGCTCGCGCCTCGTCCGGATAACGTTCCTGCATGGGGCACGCTCACCCCCGAGAAACAGGATGAGATGGATGCGATCATGGCGACCTATGCGGGGATGATCGATCGCGTTGACCAGAACATTGGGAAACTTTTACAGCACCTCGAGGCTACTGATGAAACCGAGAATACACTGATCTACTTTCTTTCGGACAATGGCGGCGAAGCCGAGAGTGGGCCGTTTGGGCAATTTGAATTCAAGAACCTCGGACAGTATGGCAAGGGAGGCTTCAAGTATGGCAAGGGTTGGGCCACGCTCTCAAACACACCATTTCGAGAGTACAAGCACTTTGCCCATCAGGGGGGCGTGCAAACGCCATTAATCGTGCATTGGCCGCGCGGGATCACACCTGGATTGAACAACACGATCGTGGAGCACCCAGGGTTCTTGCCGGATATCGTCGAAACTTGCCTCGACGTTGCCAAGGCTTCGCGCCCACCGACGACAAGATCAGACGGCCTAAGCCTTGCCGGCTTGCTCAAAGGCAAGCAAGCCGAAGTCCGGCACGCACCACTCTGCATTGAGCACGAAGGCAATCGAATCGCACGCGATGGCACTTGGAAGTTAGTCTCATTCTTCAATAAACCATGGGAGTTGTACGACCTCGACAACGACCGTAGCGAAGTCACCAACCTTGTGGCGTCGCATCCGGAGATTGTCGATAGATTGAGTTCAGAGTATCGACGTTGGGCAAATCGAGTCGGTGTGATCCCCTGGAAAACTGCGAAAACCTACAGCGTCTATCGAAGTAACCAGCAAAAGAAGAAGTAGTCTACTTCGCCAATTCGACGCGCAATCAGAGATTGGATTGGCTGTCCGTTGGACTCGGCTTTAGGGCTAATCCATTAATTCAGATTTTCACCCAAGTGCTTATAGCCCAGAGGTTTAGAAACGATTCGAAGTGAGAAGCTTTACGC
>JAACDM010000359.1 GCA_009936795.1 Verrucomicrobiaceae bacterium
CAAAGATTCCTCGCTCATCCTGCTATTGGCGAAGATGGGAAAGGGGAGCTTGAATGCTACTCTTCGACATCAAGGGCAGCCATGCGTGAGTCAGTCACTTTGTAGGTACAGACACCACCAATAATGATGGGATTACCGTTCCCATCGGCGACCGTGGTCTTGGAAATGTCGATGGTCTGCTGCTTCACGCTTACCTTCAGAACCTTGCGTCCCCATGGCGAGATAAAGTTTAGTCCAGGCTTCGTCAGAATCTTACTGAAACTTGCCCCAGAAGAGGACGATCTTCTATTCCTTCGGGTGGACGACCAACCAGCCCGCCAGAAACGTAATGGGAAAGAAGATAATACTAAGAACGATTGTTAGAATATTCGCCGTGATTAACGGCCATAAGGTTGATGTTCCGTTGTGTATTTACAAGAGGTGACTCGCATTGTAATCGGCGCCAAGGCGATTATCTTAGGATCATTGGCATTGCAATGATCGGTGATCTGCGAGAGGAAGAGCTATGAGCAAGAGCGATATCGAAATTGCCCGCGAGGCAAAGGCCGAGAGGATACTGGCGATCGGCAGCAAGCTTGGCGTTCCCGAGTCAGCCTTGCATCCTTACGGGCAAACGAAGGCCAAGCTCGATCTGGATTATATCCAAACACTAGCAGACCGGCCCGATGGAAAGCTTATCCTCGTCACCGCGATGACACCGACGCCTGCTGGAGAGGGGAAGACGACAACCACGGTGGGCATTGGTGATGGGCTCAATCGTATTGGCAAGAAAGCGTTGATCTGTCTACGAGAGCCGAGCTTGGGCCCGTGCCTTGGGATGAAGGGCGGCGCCGCCGGTGGTGGCTATGCACAAGTCATCCCCATGGAGGATATCAACCTCCACTTCACCGGGGATTTCCATGCGATTGGTGCAGCGAATAACTTACTCGCAGCACTCGTCGACAATCACATTCATCAAGGAAATCAACTTGAGATCGATGTCCGGCGCGTCACTTGGCGGCGCGTGGTCGATATGAATGATCGCTCCCTACGCGAAATTACGATTGGGTTAGGAGGACGTTCCAATGGCTATCCCCGCGAGGATGGATTCGACATCACCGTTGCCTCCGAGATTATGGCGATCTTCTGTTTATCAAAAGACTTGAAGGACCTCCAATCACGTCTTGGCCAGATTGTGATCGGCCACACTCGTCGTGGCAAGCCAGTGACGGCAAGAGAACTAGAAGCTGACGGCGCAATGACAGTGCTTTTGAAAGATGCCTTGATGCCAAACTTAGTGCAGACGTTAGAAAACAATCCGGCATTGATTCATGGAGGGCCGTTTGCCAATATCGCTCATGGCTGCAACTCGGTCATGGCGACGCGCACCGCACTGAAACTTGCGGACTATGTAATTACGGAGGCAGGCTTTGGAGCGGATCTAGGCGCCGAGAAATTTTTCAATATCAAGTGCCGCAAGGCTGGCCTAAAGCCGGCTGCGGCTGTTCTTGTCGCGACCATACGTGCACTCAAGATGCATGGTGGCGTGGATCAGAAGGCCCTTGGTCAGGAGAATGTGGACGCGGTTCGTGAAGGCTGTGTTAATCTCGAGCGCCATTTAGAAAACGTTAGATCGTTCGGGCTTCCAGTCGTCGTCGCAATCAATCAGTTTAGCGCCGATACTGAGGCGGAGATTGATGCCGTGCGCAATGCCGCCAAGAAATTTGGGGCCGAAGCTATCGCGTGTTCCCATTGGGCAGATGGCGGGGCTGGAACGGAAATGATGGCTGAGCACTTGGTCGATTTGATCGAAACAAATAACTCACAGTTTACTCCCTTATACCCGGATGATCTGCCCTTATGGGAGAAGATAGAAAGGGTGGCCAAGAAGATCTACCGTGCTTCTGGCATCACGGCGGATCCGAAAGTGCGCAAGCAGATCGACAAGCTGCAGGCTCGTTATGGCCATTTCCCAATCTGTATGGCCAAGACACAGTATAGTTTCTCTACGTCAACCGATGCGAAAGGGGCTCCGACTGGGCATACTATACCCATTCGAGAGGTGCGCCTGTCTGCAGGTGCCGAGTTCATTGTCGCGATCTGCGGCCAAATCATGACGATGCCAGGGCTTCCACGCTTACCCTCTGCAAATAGCATACGTCTGAACGAGAATGGTGAGATTGAAGGCTTGTTCTAGACCGTGCAACGTTGGAATGAAACCTTTGTCACCCCTCATTCTCACGCTGTCACTGGTGGTCGTTGTAATGACGGAGGCTCGCTTAACTAACATCGGCTTAATATGTATTGATGACATGGGCTATGCTGATCCAAGTTGTTTCGGTAATCCTCACGCGCAGACACCGAATATCGATCGTTTGGCTACTGAAGGGATCAAGCGAACAAACCTTTACGTCAACTCGCCAATCTACTCGCCATCGCGAGTCGCAGTCACCACTGGCCAGTATCCTGCGCGGTGGAAGATCCAATCCTATCTCAACACTCGTGCGGGAAACCAAAGTCGCAGGATGCGTGATTAGTTGGACGCAGCCGCTCCGACCACAGCTAAGAAACTAAAAGCTGCTGGTTACGCCATAGCACACTTTGGCAAGGGCGGGGACGTGATGTCGATGACGCACCACGTCCTCAAGCCTATAGTTTTAAAGAATCACTCGTCGCTTTCAGAGGCTTGGGTGATCGCTTGCTAGGAAATCCCAAGAATAACAGTGTGAAGCTGGGCCAGGGAGAAATCAGCTTCTGCAATCGCCGGGGCTTGGCCCTCAGTCGACGAGCCCAACCGGAGAAGCTCATCAAAACTTGGGCCTATGAGGATGGACGCGCGGCAACACTGCTGGCGATGGAGGTTCCCGATCCCGCATTCTCAGGAACTTTAATGCAACAGGCCTCGAGAAGGTGGTCTGGACAGGACCCCAGTGCTCCTGCAGCACAGTGAGATCACTACTTTAACGATGGGCAGTCTGTCCGCGTCGAGACACTCACCAAGGTGGGGGGGGCCTAGGAGCATGAAATCCAATGACGACAATGAATTTGGCGTCAACGCTACCGGCCCCAGAGCAAGTTGGCGCCGTGGTCCACGGGGCAACGCGATACTTTAGAAGTTTTTCCTTCAATCGAATCATTGCCGTCATGGCGGGAGTGCCCGTTCACCTTATCGACGACCAATCCACAAAAAACATTCAGGCTTTTCTATCGCATAAGGATTCGGTTGAGGCAGCGAATACTTCGCTGGTAAATCTGGAGAAGCGGAAAGAAGAATCAGCGCCGTAAGCCGCTGTGCATCAGTTGGGAGGAATGATTCTTACATCCGCATCAAGTGCCAACGGTTGGGGTTTCCTTTTAAACCTTGTCTGTCATCTGCATGCTGTCTCTAAAAACTGTCCGTGCCATCACATTTGTAATGCTGCTGCTCGTTGCTGGCTCAAAAGGTGCAGAAGCAGAGAATGCCTTCTTTGAATCCAAGGTTCGCCCCTTGCTCGCAGAACGCTGCTATCAGTGTCACAGCAAGAAGGCTGTAGAAGACGGGAAGCTGAAAGGCGGATTGCAGGTTGATAGTTTGGCAGGCCTGTTAAAGGGAGGTGATTCTGGTGCCAGCATTGTGTCGGGTGAGCCTGACAAGAGCCTCCTGATCACCGCAATCGGTTATCTCGACGAAGACATGGCCATGCCACCCAAAGGGAAACTGGCCGATGATGAAATTGCTGTCCTGACAGAATGGATACGTCGCGGTGCTCACTGGCCCGGGACGAACAAAGCCGATCTTGCCGCCTTGATCGAAAGCGAGGAACCGTATGATTGGGAGAAGTTTCGTCGCGAGCATTGGTCGTTTCAACCCGTGACGAAACCGGCAGTGCCCAAAGTTCAAAATGCCTCATGGGGACGCTCAGACTTGGATTGCTTCGTCCTGGCAAAGCTGGAAGCTGCCGCGCTGTCACCGAATGCGCAGGCTTCAAAACGGATGCTCATTCGCAGGGCCTATCTGGATGTCATCGGGCTACCACCGAGAGTGAACGAGATTCAAGCTTTTCTTTGCGATGAGTCACCTGACGCCTTTTCTAAAGTTGTAGATGGGTTGCTAGACTCGGAGCACTATGGGGAACGCTGGGCGCGTCATTGGATGGATGTTGCTCGTTACAGTGATGGACTCGGTGGATTCTTAGATAACAAGCCCCTGCCCAACGCGTGGCGTTATCGTGATTGGTTGGTCCAGGCATTGAATGCAGACATGCCTTACGATGCCTTTGTCTCGCGGCAGATTGCAGGTGATCTGCTAGAAGGTGATCCCGATCCTTTGGCGACTGGGTTCTTTGTCGTCGGACCAACATATATTTCTGATGGAGGCGATCCTGAAGCCGTGGCGCAGGCCGAGGCTGAAACATTGTCTGACCGGGTCGACACGTTCTCGCGCGCTTTCCTTGGGTTGACAGTGGCTTGCGCCCGCTGTCACGATCACAAGTTTGATCCGGTGACGATCAAAGATTACTATGCGTTGGCAGGGATCTTCCGAAACTCGCGGCCCGGTGAGCATCCCGTGGATCCGAAAGAGAAGGTGGAGGCCTATCATCGTGCCCATAAAGAGTTCGCGGATTATCGTAACAAGGTCAACGAGTGGTTGAAAGAACAAGGCAAACGGCTCGGTCAGAAACCGAATCAGGTGTCTAAATTTCTGGATGAAGCGGGTAAGGCCACGCTATCAGAAATGCGCAAAGAAGAGAAGCGCATGAAGGAAAGCTTGCCGCCGAAGTTCGAGTTCGCCCATGTACTTTCAGAATCTGGTTCTAATGACATGCACGTTGCCTTGCGAGGTGATCTTCGTAAGAAGGGTGAACTGGTTCCACGAAGGTTTCTTCAGGTCCTGTCCGATGAGGAGCTGAAGGCCTATGCGAAGGAGGATAGTGGGCGGCGCGAGCTTGCCAAATCCGTTACTGATCCTAGCAATCCGCTTACGGCAAGAGTGATCGTGAACCGCGTCTGGCAATGGCATTTCGGCAGGGCTCTTGTGCGCACGCCGAGCAACTTTGGCGTGTTGGGAGAGAAGCCGACTCACCCAAAAATGCTTGATTGGTTGGCTGCAGACTTCATGGAGCATGGGTGGTCGCTCAAGCGCCTGCATCGGCAAATCTTATTGTCCTCCACCTGGCAAATGAGCAGCGCATATAACGAGGGCAACTTTGCCAAGGACGGTGACAATCGTCTGCTCTGGCGAATGAATCCGCGCAAGCTGGAGGCGGAAGCATGGCGTGACACGGTGTTAGAGGTCACGGGTGAGTTGGATCGGACCGTAGGTGGCAAGCCGGAGAACGAGATCCTTGAGTCCACGCGGCGTACGCTCTATGCAACCGTAAGCCGTAATGGTGACCGCCGAGTTTCGGACGAATTCCTTCGCCTATTCGACTTTCCAGCGCCGCGCTCGACGAGTGCTGAACGCGCTGTTAGCACGGTGCCACAGCAGTATCTTTTCATGATGAATAGTCCATTCATGAAAGCGCGCAGTGCAGCGTTAGGAGGATGGTTGAGCGCTCAAAAGGTATCTGTGGATAAACGCATTCGTGACGTATACGAACGCCTCTACTCGCGTCCGGCGGAACCTGATGAAGTGCTGCTTGGAAAGCGCTGGATTGGCGAACAAGCGGAATCTCATGAAACCTGGGCGCGCTATGCTCAGGTCTTGCTAAGTGCGCACGAACTCTTTCAAATACAGTAGCATCATGAAATTTCTCCAACACGAACTCGACTACCGGCGGGCAACACAGGGCCAACTCACGCGCCGTGAAGCCCTTAGGCGTATGGGTGCGGGCATCGGTAGTATCGGACTGGCCAGCATGTTTGGAAATGCAGAGGCTTCAGCTGTTGCCTCTCCGTTAGGGCCAAAGCATCCGCATTTTCCAGCCAAAGCGAAGCGCATCATTCAGCTCTTCATGCCCGGTGGTCCGTCGCAAGTGGACACCTTCGACTACAAACCGATGATCGCGAAGCACGCGGGAGAGCGTCCCGATAGCGTGAATCGCAAGTCATTGCGGAATACGAAGATGGGGCTTATGCCTTCTCCCTTTCGATTTCAGCAGTATGGGAAATGTGGCAAGTGGGTCAGCGACATCTTTCCGGAAACGGCACAATGTGTGGATGACATTTGTTTCATCCACTCCATGCACACGGATATTCCAGAGCATGCCGGCGGCATTCTCATGACGAATGTTGGTGCGCTTCAGCCTAACCGACCCAGTATGGGTTCTTGGTTAGTGTATGGTCTTGGTGCCGAGACAGAGAATCTGCCCGGATTTGTGTCGATGTCGCCGCGTGCACAGCCACGTGGCAAGTTGGCAAACTGGGGCAATGCGTTTCTACCAGGAGCGTATGCGGGCGCCTACGTTAATATCCACGATATGACCCCAGACGCTGTCATTCGTGATCTAAAGAACACTTCGCTGTCTCGACAGGATCAACGCAAGCAAGCTGATTTGTTGGCCCAGCTGAATCAGATACATCTCAAGCGCCTCGAGAAAGATCAGGATTTGGAATCTAGTATTCAAGCTATGGAGATGGCTTTTCGCATGCAGTTCTCGGTGCCGGAAGTGTTCGATGTGCAGAAAGAAACCCAAGCTACCCGCGATCTCTACGGCGACAGCGAGTTTGGGAAAGGCTGTCTCATTGCGCGTCGGCTCATTGAGGAAGGGGTGCGCGTTGTACAGTTATCTCATTCGATCGATGGTTACGACATCGCCTGGGACACGGGTCACAACGACATCGTGGGCGGTCATGCGCGTTTGGCCAAGGCCTGTGATCAAGCGATCGCCGGGCTTCTACAGGATCTGAAAGGCCGGGGCTTGCTGGAAGACACCTTAGTCTTATGGGGAGGGGAGTTTGGCCGAGCGCCGACCTCAGAAGGAGCCAAGGGACGCGACCATGATCACTATGGCTACACCGTATGGATGGCCGGTGGCGGTGTGAAGCCTGGCTATAGTTATGGTGCCACTGACGAGTTTGGCCTTTCCGCGGTGGAGGATCGTGTCCATGTGCACGATCTTCATGCGACGGTCTTGCATCTGATGGGTCTAGATCATGAGAAACTGACCTATCGCTACTCAGGTCGCGACTATCGCCTAACGGATGTGCATGGGCGTGTTGTCAAGGACATCCTGGCCTAACAAAGGAATTTGGAAGGCTGCGGTTAGCCTCGTTTTAGTTTGCCATCTCACGGGACACTCTGAGATGGTCTGGCGTGGAAATTACCATTTCAGAGAACAAGATTAAGTCGGGGAAACGAGCCGCAAGGCGGGGAGCAGAACTGATCCGAGCGGCAATCGCAGCACGAGGAGATGCGACAATCATTGTGGCGACAGGTGCTTCGCAATTCGAGATATTAGAAGCCTTGGTCGCGGAGCCAGACATCGATTGGTCTGTAGTGACCTGCTTTCACCTCGATGAGTATGTGAGCATCCCAATCACGCATCGAGCATCGTTCCGTCGGTATTTGTGGGAGCGTTTTGTTAGCAAACTGCCATTGCCGTTGAAGGCATTCCACTACCTCGACGCCGAGGTCGATCCTGAATTGGAATGTGCTCGAGTCGGGGAGTTAATCGCCCAGGAATCTGTCGACGTGGCTTTCATTGGGATTGGTGAGAACGGGCACGTGGCCTTCAATGATCCTCCTGCGGATTTCGAGATAAAGAAGCCCTACATTGTGGTGGATCTTGATGAAGCTTGTCGTCAACAGCAGCTAGGGGAAGGGTGGTTTCCTTCGTTTGAAGCCGTCCCGACGCAGGCGGTTTCCATGACGGTGCAGCAAATCATGAAGACTGCTTCGATCATTTGCACGGCGCCAGACGAGCGCAAAGCAGAAGCGGTTGCCAATGCTAGTCAAGGGCCGGTTACTGCTGATGTTCCGGCCTCGATCTTGCAGACACATGGGGATTGTCATCTCTACCTCGATGAACCTGCCGCCTCCAAACGTTCATGAGTGATCAACCTACACGAATAGGCTTTGTTGGTGCAGGCTGGATGGGGACGACTCTCATGCAGCGATTGAATGAGCATCCCCACGCTGAGGTGATCGCTTTGCATCAGCGTTCGCGAGAGAAGGCGCTGGCTTCGCTCAAGCAAGTTGGACTATTGGAATCACTTTATTTTTCCGACTACGACGAGATGCTGGCAATGCCCGAGGTGGACGCCGTCTTTCTCTGTAGCCCTAACAGTGCGCATGGGCCCCAGTCGATTGCTGCCCTCGAAGCTGGGAAACATGTCTTCTGCGAAAAGCCGTGTGCCACGACCTATGCAGACTTTGAGCGCCAAGTGGAGTTGGCCAAAGCCAACCCTGATCTTATCACGTATGTGAACTACCTGATGAATTTCGACACCATGGAGCAGCGCTTGCTCAAGATGGTGAAGCGGGGAGATTTCGGCGCGATCACACAAATTCAAGTCAATTACCGGCATCCTATCAATATCACTGAAGACAAGGCTTGGAAGCTGAGCAGCGAGATCATGGGCGATGCTATTGGAATGGGCATTATTCACGCGCTGAGCGTCATGCTTAATCTTATGGCGGCGCAGGATGCGCATCCAATTCGTGTGTATGCCACCACTTGTCCGGTCAAGACACGGCCCTTTGAGCCGGAGGTGATCTACAACATCCACGTTCAGTTTAGCAATGGTGCGACGGGTGTCTGCTTAGGCAATGTCGACCATGCCAACGGCTACGATGCCTATCATCACCTGCACGGTACCGAGGGCGGGTTTATCTTTGACAGTTACCTTGAGCGTACTCACAAAGTCCGGCTCTGGTCTGAATCGCAGACAGATCGCCAATGGATTCGTCCGCTCGATCCGGACGCTTGCCCGACGGACCTCCAATGGCCGGAGGATACGACCACGCCAGATAGCGGTGACGTCATGCAGCATCAGACGGGGTCGTGCGTGGCTCACTTCATCGATTGTGTTCGAACACAAAGTCCTTCCTTTCTCGGCTTTGAGGCCTCCGCGCCAACTGCGGAATTGGGTTGGGCGATCCTGATGTCAGTTGCCAAGGGGATGCCGGTCGATGTCCCCCTAGATCGCGAGCAGGCTAGACGGCACTTCTCATCATGAAGGCATGTGACCTTCAGGTGAATGGCTATGCCGGGGCGGACTTCTGCTCGTCTGATCTAACGGCAGAAGCTTTACACAAGGCTTGTCTAGCCCTTGAAGAAGATGGTGTTGAAACCATTCTTGCCACGGTGATCACCGATACCATGGATGCGCTGTGCGCGAAGATTTCGAATTTGGTTTGTTTGCGAGAAAGTGACCCCCTAGCAAAGCGACTTATCCATGGCCTCCATGTCGAAGGGCCATTTCTGAATCCCAAGACTGGATGGATAGGAGCGCACCCTGCAGATGCCGTGATTCCGGCAACACCTGATGATACCCAAAGACTCCTGGATGCCGGTGAGGGGTTGGTTAGGCTAGTCACGCTCGCTCCTGAATGTGATAATGGGATGGCGGCGACCAAGTCACTTCATGAGCAAGGCGTCGTCGTTTCTGCTGGTCATGCAAACCCGAGCATGGATCAACTCAAGGGAGGAATCGATCACGGATTGAGCATGTTTACCCACCTAGGGAATGGCTGCCCACTGACACTTGACCGTCATGACAATATCATTAACCGCGTGCTGCATCTTTCGGATCAGCTTTGGATTGGATTCATCCCAGACGGCGCGCACGTTGACTTCTTTGCGCTCGATCACTACCTCAATCTCGCCGGGGAACGCGCCTTTATCGTGACCGATGCCATTGCCGCTGCCCGTATGGGGCCTGGTCGTCACCGGCTCTCTGGCATGGAAGTTGAGGTTGATGAAAATGGAGTCGCCCGCAGGCCTGGCTCGCCTTATTTGGCGGGTTCGACGCTTACCATGCCGTAGGCTCGGGAGAATCTCGCAAAAGCGTTAGGGAGATCAGATTCTGAAATTGATCGATTTGTAGCCATTAATCCTCGATTGGCTCTCGGACTCACTCCCACGCAAACATCATGAAGCGACTTCTAAACTCTATTGGGCCAGCCATCATTGTGGCAGCGATCGTTCTTGGGCCTGGCTCGATTCTCACCAGCTCGAAAGTGGGGGCGCTTTATGGTTATCCGGCCCTCGGCATCGTCGCTCTTTCTACGGTGCTCTTGATCGGCATGGTCGCCCTGGCGGCGCGCATCGGCGTGATCTATGAAGATAGTCCGTGCGATCAGATAGCCAGTCGTTTAGGGAGACCCGTTGCAGTTGCTGTTGGCCTGATCGTCTTTGGTCTCGTTGCCATCTTTCAGTTCTCGAACAACGTGGCGATTGTTTCTGGGTTGGCGCCTCTCTTTGAATCTGCGGATGGTTCCGCTCCTTGGATCAGCAAGGGATCTGGAGTGACCCTTGTCCTCTTGGGCTTCAACGCTTTCGTGATCTTCTGTCTCTATCGCTTACGTCATCTTTATCGCTCGATTGAAAAGATCATGAAAGTGCTTGTCGGACTGATGGTCGTTGCCTTTCTCATCAATTTCGCAGTCGTCCTCTTCAGTCCACGTGGCTATGTGCCGGTGAGCCAAGAAGGATCTCGTGAACTCATGCCCCTCTTGGGGCTCATGGCCACCACGTTCTCCGTAGCCGGCGCGTTCTATCAAGCCTATTTGGTGAAAGAGAAAGGTTGGACCCTGACGGATGCACGTCGAGGCGTCTTCGATTCGGTGATGAGCATCAGCATCCTTGGCCTGGTTACCGCCGTCATCCTCATCACGGCGACCCGGGTTTTCCACGGGCGCCCGGAACCAGTAGCCCTGTTGGGGGTGGGCGATGTGGCCCGGCAACTGCAGCCTCTGTTCGGCTCTTGGGCAAAGGTAATCTTCTGTGTGGGGATCTTGGCAGGAGCTACCAGCTCGTTTCTGGTGAATGCTCTTGTTGGGGGAACGGTGCTTTCGGATGCGCTGGGGAAGGGGAGTCGTCTGCAAAGTCCGTGGCTGCTCGGTCTCACGACACTCGCCTTGCTCTCGGGAATGCTTATTGCCCTTTTCAATTTGCAGGATGCCAAGATCGGTTCAGTGACTCTCATCACGGTGGCTCAGGCGCTCACCGTGATTGGACTCCCGGCGCTGGCTCTCTCGTTGATCTACCTGGGAACGCGCCCAGAACTGACCGGAAATCGCCGGGTGCCGCCCTGGATCATTATCTTGGCCATTGCGGGATTTATCGTGGCCTGCGTGTTGGCGGTGCGCATGATTCTTTTATTAGCAGCGCGTTGACCCAAATCAGCCCTACCATCGTTCGATGGTAGGGCTGGGCTGTTTAGAATGTCACGCGGGCGATCTAACGAAGTCCGCGGCGCTGGCTAGAACGACCGCTATTATTGCTACTGCTAGAGCGGGATGAGCTGCTGCTTCTCATACGTCCCGAGCTGCTGCTGTTAGATCTTGAGCTCGATGAAGACACTGATGGGGGCGGCGGAGCCGAAGACCGGTTACTCGAAGCTCTTGAGGGCGTAGAGCTTGAGGAACGACTACGGGTTGGAGCCGCCGAACGTGAGCGGGTTGGCGCTGAACTCGATGCTCGGTTGCGAGTCTGCATTGGACGCGAGGTTGTGCGCGACTGGGTGGTTGTGCGCGCTTGGGGTGAACTGCGTCGCACTGTGCTCATGCGCGTCG
>JAACDM010000044.1 GCA_009936795.1 Verrucomicrobiaceae bacterium
CATAGCTCACTCGGAAACGTCTCGCCTGAAACTTTCCTCAATCAACACTTCCAAACTCAGAAAACACACCTAAACTAACAGAGCGATATGTCCGGTCCATGTCCACTTTCTTGGGGGAACTCCAGGCGACTCCACCCGAAACCTTTGGTCTTAGAATCTGCTAATCTATCCGATCAATTCATTGATCACTTTGCCCCCGAACTGGGAGAGCTGTTTGTAGCGGCCTCCGTGGAAGTAGGTGAGTTTGTTGTCATCGAGACCTAGTAGATGCAAGAGTGTGACATGGACGTCGCGGATGGGATGGACGACATCAACGGCAGTATTGCCTAGTTCATCGGTAGCACCGACCACGCTACCTTTTTTGACCCCGCCTCCGGCGAACCACATGGCCATCGCGCTAATGTTATGGCCGCGACCTAGGGCCATTTCCCCGCCGCGGTGGCCATTGTCTGGAGTGCGACCGAATTCGCCTGTCCAGATGACGAGAGTGTCATCTAGGAGGCCGCGGGTTTTGAGATCTTTGATGAGGCCTGCAATTGGCTTGTCTACGCTTTGAATTCTAGCGGAGTGCCCTCGCTTGAGGAAATCATGACTGTCCCAACCACCTGAGAAGATTTGCACGAAGCGTGTGCCTTGCTCGACCAAACGTCGTGCCATGAGGCATTGTCGACCAAAGGCTGAGGTTTCGTCCTGGTCTAGGCCGTACATCGACTTCACATGCTCGGACTCAGAGTCAATATCGACGACTCCAGGCACTTCCGTCTGCATGCGGTAAGCGAGTTCATAGCTTTCCATGCGGGCAGCGAGATCTGCGTGCTCGGGATGGTTGTCGTGATGCTGCTGATTGAGGAAGGCAAGCTCATCGAGTGCGCGGCGCTGATGCTCTCGTGATTTGAACGGCTGGCTGTTGAGATCTAGGATAGGCGAACCGACTGAGCGTAAACGCGTGCCTTGGTAGTGGGCAGGGAGAAAGCCATTGGTCCAGTTGCCGGGGCCTCCTTGTGGGAGTGCCAGCTCCGTCATCACGACATAGCCAGGAAGGTTCTGATTGAGTGTGCCGAGTCCATAGTTGACCCAGGAGCCGAGGCCGGGATCGCCACCGAGGCGGCTCCCCGTGTTCATGTGAAACAGCGCTTCGGGATGATTGAGCGATTCAGCTTGGCAACCACGATAGACGCAGAGTTCATCAGCCACTTCGGGATCGGCCATGTGGACAAATTGATCGCACATGTCGATGCCCGCTTGGCCAACTTTGCGGGAGCCGAAAGGAGAGCCGACGAAGAAGCGGTCACCACTCTCAATTGCCTGGGTGAGTGAAGAGCGCTTCAGGTGGCGTTTATTCAGCTCAGGCTTTGGGTCGAAGGTGTCGACTTGGCTTGGGCCGCCTTCCATGAAGAGCATGATACAGCGCTTTGCTTTTGTTGGGAGCTGAGGCGCTTGCGGCGCCAGGGGCGAGGAAGCCGCCTCCTGAGCGAGAAGATCACTGAAAGCGACAGAGCCGAGAGAGGCACCAAGACCGTAGAGGAAATCGCGTCGTGTGTTCATAGTGAATTTCTAAGTTGGATGATTTCTGGGTGGAGGCTGCTAGTAGACGTAAATAAATTCGTTTGTATTAAACAACGCCAGGCAAACGTCTGCGATTGCACGGGTCTCAGCAGAGACATCCCAGGCTTTCTTGTCAGGGATGTAGTCCTGGAAAGTTGGGAGGTGTTCTGTGTATTCGAAGGGGCGCCCGGAGAACTCTTCGACGAGCGAGCGGGTTACTTCAGTGGGGTAGGGGATGGGCTCGGGTCTGATCTTGTTGTGGTAGGCTACCATTTCTGTCACGTAGGATGATAGGCGCTCTAGTTCGGTCTGCTCTGGCGCGCGTCCCAGGGAGAGCTGGAAGGCTTGCCTGAGCTGCGCTTCAAGCGAGTTGGATTCTTTCTCCAAACGCAGGGCGAGGGCGATTGAGCGATCTGTCATGACATCGCTATTCAGCAGCGTGAAGGCCTGAGGGGAAACCGCGGCGGCGTCTCTGGCGGCACATGATTGGTTCGGGTTTGGCTGATTAAAGATCTCTAAGAAGGGATCAGCTTGTCCGCGCCCGCGGTATGTATAGACGCTTCTTCTGTTGCGTTGCTCAGGCTTCGCGGAGGGTTGATGAGCAGGAGCGATAGAGAACTGGATCATTCGAGGTTGCAGGGCAACTTCCATGTTAATCTCCGGTCGAATTGGGAGACCGCCCATCTCAGGGTTCAGCTCACCGGTGATAGCGAGGAGTCCATCACGGATCTCTTCGGCAGTGAGGCGGCGCGGCTTAGCGTAGGCGATTAGGTTGTTGTTAGGGTCTTCGGTGCGCAAATCTTTCATCTTGGGATGAGAGGTGGCTTGCTGGTACGTCTGCGACCTCATGATACGACGGTGGAGCTGTTTGAACTTCCAGCCATTCGCGACGAAGTCGTCTGTTAGCCAATCTAACAACTCGGGGTGAGTTGGCTTCGCGCCATTGGCTCCAAAATTGTTAGGAGTAGCCGAGATACCTTTTCCAAAGTGATTGTGCCAGACACGATTCACGATGGAGCGGGTGGATAGGGGGTTCTTGGCATCAGCGATCCATTTGGCCACTGCGAGTCGACGCCCTTCCGTTGTAGAGGGCACATCGGCTTCGACTGGTATGGCACTCAGGACACCAGGGGTGACTTCCTCTCCTTTGGCTTCGGCAGCACCGCCTAAAAAAATGTAACTCTTGGGTTCGTAGTTAGAGTGTGCTTTCTTGGCTTTGCGAAGTTTGCCGCCGTTGTATTTGTAGTCGGGACCAGAGTAGACGGCTTGAGCGAGTGGCTTGAAGCGTTCTTTGCGCCGAGTCCAAATGCGCGTGTCTTGTTCACGTATCTTGAGAGTGCCTTCGTCGACGTGATCGAGCCCTACATGACGTGGCGGCTTGGTGCCGTCAGGCAGATTCCTGCGCTCTGCCTGGGTGAGATATTTCTTGTTGTTGGCTTTGTACCAGGCACGAGCGGCGTCTTCTTGTTTCTTGACGATACGTTTGCGGTCGTCTTCAGCGAGTTGCCATAGTTGGTCGACGAGTGCTTTCTCGCTTTCAAAATCTTTTGTGTTCTCAATAGCTAGGTATGGGGCGGGTAGTTCGGCTGGTTGGGTCGTGGCGAAGGAGGCGTAGACACTGTAGTAGTCGCGGGTAGGAATGGGATCGAATTTGTGATCATGACATTTGCAGCAACTCATGGGTATTGAGAGGAAGGCTTTGCCGACGTTGTCCACGACGTCATCTAGATAGAGTTGACGGGCGACGTGTTGCTCAATCATGGCTGTGCCCCAATTTCCCATGCGGAGGAACCCTGTTGCGATGATCATTTCGGGATTGTTGGGGGCTAGTTCGTCACCGGCGATCTGTTCCATGATAAACTGATCAAACGGTTTGTCGTTATTCATCGAACGAATCACATAGTCGCGGTAACGCCAGGCATTGGAGCGTTCGAAGTCATTCGAGAAACCTGCGGTGTCGGCATAGCGTGCCACATCAAGCCAGTGTTGGCCCCAGCGTTCGCCGTAGCGCGGGCTGTCTAACAAACGTGTGATGAGGGCATCCCATGCTATAGTTTCGTCGTCCTCCCAACTTGCAAGGAAAGCAGCCGTCTCGTCTGGCTTGGGGGGAAGACCTGTGAGATCGAATGTCGCACGACGGATGAGTTCGCGAGGACTTGCCTTGGGAGCGGGCTCGAAGCCTGCTTTCTCGATTTTAGCTTCAATGAACGCGTCGATAGGATGTGCGGCTTGTTTGGGAAGGGGAGGCTTGGATACAGGACGGAAAGCCCAAAGATCTTCGTCCTTGTATCGCCGATACGTCCAGTCGTCGGCCAGTCCGCCACTCGTGGAAACAAGGATACCGGCTTTTGTGCGTTCCTTCGTACGCTCTTCGGAGACGTAGCGATCTTGGGTTTCTTGGGCGGGCCAAGGTGCTCCAAGTCGGATCCAGTGTTCAAGTGAGGCAATTTGTTTTTCGTCAAGCCGATCATTCTCCTTGGGTGGCATTTCGTAGTCTGGATCTGCCCACTTTACTGCGGTGATGAGGAGACTGTCCTCAGGTTTGCCGGGAACCAACACGGTGCTTGAGCTTTCTCCGCCTTTGAGTAGACCTTCCCGAGTCAGCATGTTCAGGTCTCCTTTGAGTTTGTTGGGATCCTCGCCATGACAGCTAAGGCACTTGGAGGCAAAGATTGGCTTCACGGTGAGAGTGAACAGGCGCTCGCCATCCTCATCTGCTGCGGAAGCTAGGGTGAAGGGCGTGAGCGCTAGAAAAAAGAATCTAAATTTCATGTCAGGGTTTTCCGGCTTGATAAAGTTGATCTATTTCTGCGGCGCTCAATGCGGCGTTAAAGAGAATGAATTCGTCGATGGAACCATTAAGATTGCGCACGGCGAAGTGCGGGTCATTCCTTTCGGGTTCGCTCCAGTTGCCGATGGAGGCCGCTCCGATGCGAATCTTGTCAACGCGCATGGCATCCCGCACGACGACTTCGCTAATGGGGCGGCCATTGACGTAGTGAACGACTTGGCCAGTATTACTATCGAAGCTTGTGGCAAGTTGAATCCACTGACCGCTCAGGCTAGGATCCCAAAAGGAAGGTGAATAACATATCTGCTTGTCATTACCTCCGGAATCGTTGTGCGCTTTAACAGAGAAGACGATTCTTCCGTCGTTCATGATTTGCCAGTGGGGCTCATTGAGTTCATGGCCATCTGTGAGGAAGAGGGAATTATACCAGCGGTCAAGGCTATCGATCTTTACCCAGCAGTAGAACGTCAGGGCGTGAAGTTCTTCGGGAATGACAACGCGAACGCGGCTGCCCATGGGAGCGAAATCGAGGGCCGCTTGTGAATGCCCCCAGCGGTCGGCTACTTGTGCTGCCCTAACGATTGTGCCATGATGTGAAGGGCTGCTCATGTCCACCAGTTGCCGTTCGCCGGTGGAAGGCTGGACCATCGGGAAATAAGCGACTACGCGTGGGTCTTCTTCCCAAGTCTCCGCGTGCATCTGCCACAGGGTGCGACGTTCGTCCCGCTGCTGAGAGAGAGCAGCCTCGATGTCGGCGACACTTTGAGAGGCAAAAGGAAGCGCTTCCATGTGCCCATTGGCATTCCATCGCATGGATTCGCCCTCCTTCATGGGGCGCATAAATTCATTGTTAGGATGCCGTTCTGTCTCACCATCGATGATATAAGTGGCATTGGCTTGATCCGCGATGACGGCAAAGCCACTCGCTGCTGGCTCGGCTAGGACGACTTCGTTTGAGCGGCAAGAGAACCAGCCGATCCACGCCACTGAGCCTAATACAGCAATGGCCGCAGCCATGCGAGCCACCCACAGCCATCTCGAGCATTTTTGAGAGGGAAAGGCAATGATTGGGGACTCCTCTGCGGAAATCTCTAGGGCTGAATGCAAGTGTAGCCGGTCATAATAGGTGGCTCTTGCGCCTGCGTCGGATTCTAGCAAGGCTTCTAAACGGCCGAAGTCGTCTTTCGAAATCGTGCCGTCCAGCAGGTCGTCGACGAGTTGACCGGGGTCCATGAGATTCATGCGCGGCCCTCCTTTGCGAGCTCGTTGGCAATACATTTGGCAAGCGCATTTCGTATTCGATAGAGGGTGACTCTCAATCCAGAAGCGCTGCGCTGAACCTGCGTTGCGTAGTCCTTAAGCGGGGGCGTTGCTGGTAGCGATGATGGATTAGTTCACGATCTTGTGGTCGGAGTTTGGATAGACACCTTGCGAGTGCGGAATGGGCCGCTTCAAGATCACGGTCGTGCTGGGGAAGTTCTTCAGCGATGAGGTCTTCTAGCGTTTCGCTAAAAACAAGCCGCTTCTGACCTTGCGAGAGTCGTTTGCGATGGTTGAGCACTTCGTAGCGTGCGATCGCGAAAATCCAGGCTTTGAAATTGGTAGTGGGTGTGAAGTCCTCGCGCTTTTTCCAAATCGTCGCGTTGGCCTGTTGCGTGACATCTGCTGCTGCTGAGTCTCCTGGCATGAGGGAGTGGACGTAAAGGCGCAAGGCTGATTGGTGGCTCGTGAGGAGAGCTACCAGGTCGGCGTCAGGGTCTTCGCGAGACGTGTCCATTTTCAGTCGGGAGGCAAATGTCCGATTGTTCTGAAATATTAACCAAGA
>JAACDM010000360.1 GCA_009936795.1 Verrucomicrobiaceae bacterium
CAGAACTGACACTGCTACGCCCCGAACTTCGGACCGAGCTAGTACTGTTGGGCACATACTTTGTCTCATTGCCTGAGAGCTGATTGTATCCGCGACCACTATTGGTCACATAGGTACCACCGCGATTGCTCGTCCGATCGCCGCGCGAGGTGGGGCGTTTGTTGCGACCATCGATCGTGGGATTGCGGTCACGCCCGCCCCGATCGTAGCGATCTCTGCGGTTGCGATCCTCCTTGTAGGTACGGTGGCCATAGCGCCGATGATGATCCGCTTTATGGTAGTAGCGGCGGCCATTGTAGAGATAGTAAGGACACCTGACGCCGCCGATAGCGTGGTAGTAGGTAGTGTAGTTCCGAAAGAACGGCGAACCATAGTAACCACCGCTGATGCTTCGGGGATAGTAGATATTGGTGGTGTAGGCGGTGTCATAGTAACCGCCGCTACCGTAGTAGCCGTCATCGTACACTGAATTATAGTCATAATAGTGGCTATCGTAATAGCAGCCGGTGAAGCTAACCAGCAGAAGGACGCTCGCAGCAAGTGAGGCAAAGAAGCGTGTTTTGTTCATAGGGCTAAGAGGGTAGTCAATCGTGCGTGAGACGAGCGTGTCCTCCTCTCTATTCAACATTTCTTAGAGCTCTCTGGGAAGCCTAGGGTAAAAGAAAGCGGGAGATCTAGCCTCAATCGATGCAGAGCGGTGTTCCTTCGGGTGCAAGGTCGAAGAATTCCATGACCTCATCGTTCCTCATTCGCACGCATCCGTGGCTCACTGGCTGACCGAGAAGATCTTCCTGATTGGTGCCGTGAATGTAGATATACCGGGACTGCGTGTTGGCGTTGTCCTCATCCAGGCCCACCAGGCACAGAATACGGCTGAGGATGAGGTCTTCATCACTTTTACCGCCCAGTGCCCATTCTCCAACGGGTTTCCGTCCCCTGAAGATGGTGCCCATAGGAGCCTCGTGCCCAAACTTCTCGCCAATCTCGAACCGGCCCAAGGGCGTGCAATTACTGCCTTCCTCACACCCTGTACCATTGGCTGCCGTGGAAATGACATAGCTACGAATCTCTTGATCGCCTTCATAGAGCCGAAGACACTGCGTTTCGACCGAGACCTCGATTCGCAAATTACTCATTTTAATCCACGCTAACCGTTTCCGTAAGTTTCCATCATCCTGCGAATCTTGCCTTTGAGGCTGACCTTAGCCGCCGCAGGCATGCGATCGATGAAGAGTTTCCCATGCAAATGATCCGTCTCGTGCTGGATGGCTCGACTGAACAAGCCATCGGTCTCGATGACTAACGTTTTCCCATCCAGCGTGGTAACTGTAGCCTTCACTTCGATAGGCCGCTTAATCATGGCGCGAATGTCAGGAAAACTTAGGCACCCTTCTTGTTCAGAAACCTTGGGATTGATCAGTTCCAACTTGGGATTGGTAAAGATGAGAGGCATTATATCCTTCATCTCGGTGTCTTCGCCATTCACCCGTAGATAGGAGATGCAATCGGAATCGTGAGACACGTCAATCACTGCGAGCTGAATTGGCACGCCTATCTGTGGTGCGGCCAGGCCAACGCCTTGGGCCTCGACCATCGTCTCAATCATGTTCTGAGCCAGCTCACGCGTCTCCGAAGTCACCTCATCGACGGGCTTGCATTTCGCCCGCAGGACAGGATCGCCGTAGATGACTATAGGAAGGACCATGATGTGAGCTCTTTAATGAAAGATAGTTTACGAGCCGTGGACCTTCACGCCAGTCTTTAGGCGCAGTGCATTCAAGTGGATGAAGCCGCTCGCATCGTCCTGGTTGTAGGCGTTGGTAGGATCTGCTTCCATCGTTGCCACATCAGGATTGTAAAGGCTGAGCGGGCTTCGAACCCCCGCAGAAATGACATTCCCTTTATAAAGCTTGAGACGGACCTCACCGCTCACATGCTTTTGTGACTCCGTGACCAGGGATTGGATAGCGAGACGCTCGGGTGCAAACCAGAACCCGTTGTAGACTAGCTTGGCATATTCCGGAATGAGACCATCACGCACATGCATGACTTCGCGATCCATCGTGAGACTCTCCATTTGTCGATGTCCACGAAGGAGGATAGTGCCGCCTGGCGTCTCATAGATACCTCGGCTCTTCATACCAACGAAGCGATTCTCAACCATATCAATGCGCCCGATCCCGTGCTCGCCCGCCAACTGATTCAATACGAGCATCACTCCTAGTGGGTTCAGCAGTGTATAGCCGTCTTGCTCGCCCGGGGACTCTAGCCCTTTCGCGGCGACCATTTCACCGAGACGCTCGCTCTTCAGACCGATGCAGTTTCCTTTATCGAAAAGCATCTGAACATACTCGGGCTTATCAGGAGCCTCCTCGGGAGACACGCTCAGAACATACATGTCACGATCTGCTTCCGTGCTACCGTCATACCAAGGATCTTCTAACACACCACTCTCAAAGCTAATGTGGAGGAGATTACGATCCATCGAATAAGACTTCGACGCGGAAGCCTGCACTGGAATGTTCTCCTTCGCTGCGTAATCGATCATCTCGGCCCGGCCCGGAAAATCGTCGCGAAAGACCTGCATGCGCCACGGCGCAATCATCTCGATGTCAGGAGCGAGGGCCGCTGTGGAGAGTTCGAAGCGTACCTGATCATTGCCTTTGCCGGTGGCTCCGTGGGCGATGGCATCCGCACCCTCCTTGCGAGCGATGTCGACCATGCCTTTTGAAATGCATGGTCTGGCGATGCTGGTGCCTAGAAGGTACTGGCCTTCGTAGATCGCTCCTGCCTGGAACATCGGGTAAATGTAGTCCGCCGCAAAGTCCGCCCGCAGATCGTCAATGTAACATTTGGAAGCGCCGGTGCTCAGCGCCTTCTCTTCCAATCCATCCAGTTCCTCCTCTTGGCCGACGTCCGCGCAATAAGCGATGACTTCGGCGCCGTAGTGGCTCTTGAGCCACTTTAAGAGAACTGAGGTGTCTAAACCTCCCGAGTAAGCGACGACGATCTTCTTCATGTTTGCTTGTGTTTTGCGCGGCTATACAATCAGCGCGTGAATCTGTCATCCGATTCTTCGAAATCTCCTCTCATGAATCCTTCCGTTTCTTCCCGACGTCACTTCCTGCAAACAGTTTCGGCCAGTGCACTCGCTAGTCTTGCTCCAATGAGTACATTTGCTCAAGTCCCTTCAGCGCGGAAATGGACGCTCAACCTCGTCGGTGGTGCCATTGGCGTGAACGTCGGGCAGAAAGAAATCATCGCCCTCGCTCAGAAATACGGATTTGAGTCGGTCGAAGCCCGTCCTGGAGAACTTGCCACGATGGAACCAGCAGCGATTCAGGAACTGGCGGCCTCAGTCAGCGAAGCAGGCCTCCAGTGGGGTTCCGCCGGGCTGCCTGTGGACTTTCGAAAGGACAGGAACACTTTCAAACAGCAGCTCAGAAAGCTGCCAAAGATGGCCAAGGCCCTCCAGACCGCCGGCGTGGATCGCGTGAGCACCTGGATCATGCCCACTCATGCCGAGCGCACCTATTTGGAGAATTTCGAACTTCATTCCAATCGCCTCAGACGCGTGGCCGAGATCCTCAAAGATCATGGGCAACGCCTTGGCATGGAATATGTTGGCACCCAAACGCTCCTCGTACGTGACCGCTATCCCTTCCTTCACACGTTAGCAGAGACTCAAGAACTCATGGATAGCATCGGCACCGGAAATGTAGGCATCGTGCTAGATAGCTGGCACTGGTGGACTTCAGAGGATACTTTAGAGCAAATCCAACAGTTGAAGGGTGAGGACGTGATCCTCGTAGATGCCAACGACGCCCCTAGAGGCGTCGCTCGCGAAGACCAACTCGATGGAAATCGCCAGCTTCCAGCATCCACAGGAGTGATCCCAATCAAAGGCTTCCTTCAAGCATTGACGACCATAGGCTACGACGGTCCCGTGCGTGCTGAGCCCTTCAATCGGACATTGAACGATCTTGAGAACGATGCGGCGTGCCAAGCTACGATTGATGCCCTGAAGAAAGCTGTTGGTCTGTTAGGACACGAGCAATGAGGAAGAGGATTCTATCGATGGCATTACTATCGGCGGTGAATGCGATCGCTGCCGTAAGCGTGCTTCGATTGATCCAATATCTTGAAGATGGTTTCGACCATACCAACCATGGAAAAATCGTCGATCTGTCGGGGACCTTATCGCAAACGATCTTCGAACTGCCCGTAGGCTGGATGCGCCGTTTCGTGATTGAGATCGATGGTAAAAAGTGTTTTCGTTCCAAAGCAGTTCGGAGACTGCAAGTCAGTGCAATTGGCTCGATCACGTTGACTATACAGTAGGAATCTTGGACATGAATTCTCCAGAGATTCTAGATAAGATCGAGGCAGGAACTTTGTGCAAGCTTACCGTCAACATGACGGATTTGCCAAATCTAGAGTCCTCGGTGTGGCTCGCTTACGTGTATAAACCGTGCGAGTTGAAACGGCAGACCAAGACCATAAACGCTTGCGCAGACGGCAGCGGGTCTCTCCTGAGACCATGACGTCATGCAAAGTATTCGTGTCTATTCGTGGTCTTAAGCTTGTCCGGCGGCACGGATTCCGTCAGCGTTTCCTCATGATACGTCGGTTTCTTGGTCTCCTCTCCCTCGCCTTCCTACCCAATCTCATGGCTACACCCGAGGCCTTCGAGATCGGCCGACGCCAAGTCTCCGAATTGCCTAAAGGAAAAGAGGCTGACGGCATCCTAGGCGACTTCGTGTTGCGCAATGACGTAGTCGAAGCGCTCATTTCCCACAACGCCCCGAATCGGCGGGCAAACATGACGTCTTTCTACGGTGCTGATGGCACGACGCCCGGCTGCCTCTACGACTTAGGTCTGCGAGGCGCTACCAATGACCAAATCACGCTCTTCTCGCCGTTGGGGCAGCGCGGCAATGTATCCTACGTCAGAATCGTGGAGTCTGGTGATGATGGTAGAGCGGTTATCGAAACCAAAGTATCCAGTGCGATCAATGAAGGCGTCGAGGTGACGCATGGCTATCATTTGCGCGATGGCTGGCAGGGTGTCCTCATCGTGAGTAAGGTCCTGAACAAGACCAATCAGGCGCACGTGTTCAAAGCTGCGGACACCTGGAAGAGCTTTGACTCGACAAGAGTAGGGACCCTCGAAGGCATTCAGTGGGCAGACGCCGTGGATCCTGCCGATAAGGCAGGCTACGCCTACACTTGGTGCAAGGAGGAAGGCAGTCTGCTCCCCTCGGGCAGTGAAGTGAGTCTAAAGCCTGGGGAATCCATCCAACTGGCGCGCTTTCTCGCGGTCGGAACGTCGCCAGCCCATGCCGTGGGCCTTGTTGCTGCCAGAAACGGAGACACTGGCCGGTTCGTGAGAAAGTTAGTCGATGCCAGCGGTGAACCTGTGGTGAGGGCAACCTTGCAAATACACTATCAGAGCGGCGACAAAGAGAAGATCCTGCCTGCCTGCCCTGATGAGCAAGGCGTCATTGATCTAGCGCTTCCAGTCGGTAAACACAAGATGACCATCCGAGATCAAGGGCGCTCGTCACAAAGTTTCGAAGCGACGATTGCGGTAGAGCAGAAGGATGAGGCCACGTTGACTCTGGGCGCTGTATCTCAGGTCCGCTTGGCTATCCACGATGACATCGGCAGGAGTACTCCGTGCAAAGTGCAGTTTATTGGAATCAGCGGCACGCCTTCGCCGAAGCTGGGTCCCAACAACCGGGCTCACGGCTGTCTCGACCAGTATCATTCTGAAACCGGCGCGTTTGCAGTGCCACTGGATCCGGGGCGCTATCGAGTCGTCGTGACCCGAGGCATTGAGTATTCACATCTCAGCAAAGAGATTCTGCTAGAACAAGGTGCTGAAGTGGAAATCACAGGCGTCCTCAAGCGACTCGTGCAGACTCCAGGGTGGGTCAGCGCCGACTTCCACAACCACTCCACACCGAGTGGCGACCACACCTGTGGGACCGATGACCGGATGATCAATCTCGCGGCCGAACACATCGAGCTCGCTCCGACCACCGAACACAACCGGTCCTATGACTGGCGTCCCCACCTGAAAAAATTGAAGCTTACGGACTACATTCAGACGGTGCCGGGTGTGGAATTGACCGGATCAGGAGCGCACTTTAACTCCTTCCCATTCAAACCGGATCCGCTGGCACAGGATGGGGGTGCCCCCGTCTGGGAGAAAGATCCACGTCTAAACGCCATTACACTTCGCGAGCTACAAGGCCAGAATCCTGACCGTTGGGTGCAGATCAACCATCCAGACATGACCGAGAATTTCATTGATCGTGATGCCGACGGTCGAGTTGATGGCGGTTATCTCACTTTGGGAAAGCTCATCGACGGGGTAGAAACGCAGAACTATTTGGGAACCGATATCTTGTTAGGTGCACCCTACAAAATCGTCAAAGAACCCAAGACACTGGCCCGTCAGATTCGCTATGTACGAGAGTTCATCTGGCTACAGCTCTTGAACCAAGGGCACAAGATCTGGGGAGTCGCCGTCGCCGATGCCCATACTGTTCACGGCAATGGTGTCGGCAGTTGGCGAAACTACCTTCCGTCTTCATCAGACAATCCGAGTGAGATCGATTGGCGCGAGATGGTGCAGCAAGCCAAAGGCGGACGCCTCATTTGTACCACTGGGCCGTTTCTATCCGTAGAAACAACCGATGGCACGATCGCCGGTGGCAGTACCCGTGCGAGTGGCTCAATCGACTTGAAAGTACAAGTGCAATGTACCGACTGGATTTCCATCGATCGCGTGCAAGTCCTCGTGAATGGCGCTCCGCGACCTGATCTCAATTTCACCAAGAAAACGCACCCCAAATGGTTCCAGGATGGTGTCGTCGTCTTCGATCAGACGCTAACAGTCCCTCTCAGCCAAGACAGCCACCTGATCGTAGTCGCCTATGGAGAGCATTCGACGCTAGTCACCGGCTATGGCTCTAGCGCACAAGCGACCATGCATCCGTGCGCCTACAACAACCCGATCTTTGTCGATGTGGACGGCGGCGGCTTCACTGCAAACGGCGACACATTAGGCTACCCATTGCCGACAAAGAATCTTACCATCGGTCAAGTTCAAGGCAACTTGGAAGGTGGTGGGAGCACGCGCTAGCAATAATAGATTCCTTCTTAGAATTCTGTCTATGTCTGCACTAGTCTATCAGTGTCGTCTATTTCACTTCAGTGCTATCGCTGCCTACCAATTTCCCTCGTAGATTCCGAGCCTTCCGTGGTCCTCTCCATCAGTCTTGATCGAGATGGACAGGCGTCGCCTCGCACACCTTCTCCCAGCCGGGGAAGTTCCAGGTATTCGGAAATCCTGCGCATTGGTCAGGCTTCGCTGGATTGATCGTGCAATCAATCCCATCGAGAAAGATACACTCATTGTTAGGTTTCTCAATGAGCGTCAGCCCTTGCCGATTGGCACGCACCTTGGTGTACTGCTCTACAAACTGATCCACCGGCATCTCTAAGTAGGAGGCAATGGCATCGATCTCGCGATCGCTCACGACCACTTCGCCTGGCCACTTACAGCAGTTGCCGCAGCGGTGACATTGATAGAAAACTCGTTTCGAATCCGCCACGGAACCTCTAGAAATCCCACACCAAGGCAGCGCCAACCTGAGAGCTTTCCTTGTCGTCCGAGCCATTCGATTGATTAAGAAACTCTCGTGTGTAATTCAATCGAACGTTCACATCCTCGTTTAGAGCGGTTTCTACGTAGGCGTTGAAATCCAGGTCCCAATTGGCAGAATCGCGAGGATCCAAACTGTAG
>JAACDM010000361.1 GCA_009936795.1 Verrucomicrobiaceae bacterium
CAACGCTGCCGGAGAAGGGCCAAGTCCGATTCAGCGAGGGACTCAGCTTAGACCCTTCAAAAGTGGCCCTGCGTTGTTGCGGAGAGCCTCTACATTAGCTAACCGACGCGACATGATTCCGGGCCGATGCCGCAAAAGAATTAGTCCTCTTGGATCTTGATGAAGACTCCAAAAACTTTTTTTACACCAGATGCAGGTTTCAGTAATGAATCCTCGAGTATCGGTTGCCGGTTTTGGGCACCGGTCGCACGCGGCAATTTCTTTTCACGCAGCAAGGAGCCATCCTATCGTCTGATGCGGTTCGAGATCCTTGCCGCGCACTCGAAACTGTTCTCTATCGCTCGCGATACTCTACCCTGACCAAGGCGTTGCTCCTCAGACCTACCTCGCTGACGTTATCAGACGCCTACCCGGAGCTGATCCCAATGAACTCGATCAGCTCACGCCAGCGAACTGGGCTAACGACTTTAAAGCCCGGCAACAGCAAGAATTGCAGCGCACGGCCTAGCAAGCCGGCTATTCAAACACTTCGGTGCCCATTGCGCTACGCTTTTCTTGCGGTGCCCGGTCAGACCGTTACGCATGGACACACCATTATGCGGAAGTTACAGAATAGACGATATATAGCACAGACATCATCCTAATCCTTTTACAAAGATTGCGGTCGTTGATGGGTATTATCGCCATTTGCCACAATGGCGAACAGGAAAAAACGTGTAGCGGCAGCCGGTCCGCGTGAAGTTATCATTCCAAGAATTGCCAGCAAATGGAAACCCATTTCAATGGCAGTGTCAGGTTAGATGTTTCAAAAATGTTTCGGCGTTCATGCGATGCGACTCCAGCTTTTCTTCGCCCATTTTGTCTAACTGACGTGTCATCATTCCAAGCCGGTGTTGCTTGCGAAAGAATCCCTCGTGGTTTTTGATAAACATCCAGAAGAGACCGTCCCACACTTCACACCAGGGACCCTTTGAAAAATCGCTCATCTTACGCACATAGTTAGAACTAGAAATGTAAGGTTTTGTGGTGAATATCCCCCCATCGGCAAATTGACTCATGCCGTAGACGTTCGGCACCATGACCCAGTCGTAGGCATCGACAAAGAGTTCCATGAACCAATCGTAAACTCGGTCGGGATGAAACCCACACAGGAGCATGAAGTTCCCCAAGATCATGAGTCGCTCGATGTGGTGGCACCACCCGTGTTCTAGCACACGGCGAATGACGACATCAACGGGATCAATGCCAGTCGTGCCATCGTAAAAAGCCTGCGGGATCGGCTTGTCTTCAAACCCCCAGAAGTTGCCAGTTCGGCAGCGTACACCAAGATGGTCGTAGGCTCCGCGGATAAATTCGCGCCAGCCAACAATCTGTCGGACAAAGCCCTCGAGGCAATTCATAGGCGTGGCGTTCGCCTCGGCATACTCAAGCGTTCGATCCAGAACTTTCTGAGGCGTGAGAAGGCCGATGTTGAGCATCGGTGTCAGAACACCGTGAAAGAGTATCCGTTCGCGATAGCTGATGGCGTCCTCGTAGTCACCAAACAGGTGGAATCGTTTCTCGAGGAAGTTCTCAAACCACCGCTCAGCGGCAGCATGTGACACTGGATAGGCAAAGCCCTCGGCACTCCCATAGTAATCTTTGAAATGACGTTGAGTGTAAGTGATGGCTTCTTTGGTGTAGCCCGTTGCTCTCGCTGCTGGCTCGGCAGGCACGTCCAAGCCCTTCTTTGGCATGGATTTGCGATTGTCCTCATCAAAGCTCCATTTTTCGCCTACAGGAGAGCCGTCTTCATGGACCAGGACACCCAGCCGTTTGCGCTGACGTTCGTAGAACTTGGCCATGAACGGACGTTTCTTTCCTTCGAACTGCTCTGCCAACCAATCCTCAGGCGAGAGAAACATTGGTGTGTCATAGGTTTTCAATGATACCGACGGAGATGTTGCGTAACTTTGCAGTCGCTTCTCCAGCAGGAAGTCAACCGTCTTGCAATAATGGAATATGCGAAAATCCTTTCGCCGCAAGGCTTTCAAGTGGTAATCGATGGTCTTGCCTTTGGCGAAGTTTCGATAAAGCACTTTATAACCAAGCTTTTCAAGCTTGGCCGCATACTGCTTCATTGAAGCCCGGTGAAGAACGATCTTCTGCTTATGATATTTTAGGCCCACATGAGGATCGCCGAAAGTGAGGCCATCCTCTAGTAGTACTACAGGGCGCTCTTTACACAACGCGGGATGTGGATCAAAGAGCTGGTGAGGAAAGATAAGGGTGCAACCACTCATAAGGTGAATTTCTAACGTGATAGTTTAAAGTCCATTATTTGTGTTCGTTCCATTTTAATAAATCCTCCGCAAACCGCTCCTTTTTCGTAACAGCCGACTTTTACCGCGGAACATTTTTCCCCAAGACCTCCATGTGATCGAATTTTTTTCTCAATTTGGCCCTATCTAACATTAGTCTGGAAGCTGCAATGTTTTTCAGTTTGACTTGCCTGTCCAACCAACGTGTTCGCGAAGAGGGAGCACAGACGGGTATTGAGGAGCCCACATTGAGTTGCTGGTGCGTTCGCGGAGCTTCTTCACACTACGGCCAAGGCTTGCTTTCACTACATCAAGAGGCAGGCCAAATCGGCTCGCAATCTCAGACTGGGTATGGCCACTGAGGTAGGCAAGTTCCAACACCTGTTGTTGCCCGGGAGTCGGTCCAATAATAGGATTTTTCGTCTTTGCAGCGTGCTCGCTTGTGTTGTCACTATCTGAAGAATTGCGAGATGGCCGATTTGCAGGTGTATCGACCTGGCCGCGGAACCGTTTGTTGAGATTAGCGCGTTGCTGCTTGCCTTGGAGCCGGTCAATCGCGCGCTCTTTGACGAGGTTGCGAAGCCATGGCAGCGGATGCCTTGTCTTCCAGGCCCGCTCACAGGGCTAGGCAAGCACCTCGTAGCAGACGCCTTCAGCGCCCTTATGGTTGTTCAAGTTCCCGCAAACGTTAGCGGTGAGGAGTCTCCGGACTGAGAGGCGCAGCTGTTTAAAAGATTCCAACCGCTGTTTAGCAACCTTCTCCAGGAGTTGGATGAGTCTTTGATCCTCTGGTTCAATAATCATAGCATTGCTAAAGAAATTGAATATACCCAAATCAGTTAGCGTGTTCCTGGCTGAAAGACTTGTAGACTAGCTTGGTTGATGATGCCTCGCGCACGTATCTTATCCACGAGAGCCTCTATCAAGGAGAGCCAACCGAGTTCGGAATGTGTTTGGGATATTGGGTTGATAACATCTGCCTGGGAGTTTGCTGCTTGGAGAGCACGTTCTGCCATGGGGCATTGATCATTCACTGCTTGGGCTCTTGGCAAGCTTTACGAGCCTAGGTCACTGAGAGGATGCAGATTCCTATCAGTTGCTGGAACGAAAGCTAAACGGCAGCGCGTGTCGAACGTCACAGAGTGATTCCCTCAGCATCAATCACTTCTTGCAGCGCATGCTCCATCATCGAGCGCGCTTGCGCAGTTGTCTGGTGGAGGAATCGGTGCAGGGCCTCGTCCGCAAGACTGCGGCTTTCGCACTCGGAGGAGTATTGTTCAAACGCCGTCAGGTTGGCGAGGAGGCTGCCAAGATGGTGGGGGCACTCGCACTCGATGGTGGTCGAGGCCTGGGAAGCTTTGGCGAGCTGTTGGTCTGTGAAACGCCTAGGAGGGATCCTCTCATTGGAAACGGCAATCGGCTTGGCTGCTGATGAACTTCGACTGGCCATGGCGACATCCGCTCGTAGCACCACTTGCAGTTCTTGCGCATTCACTGGGGCGCGGAGAGGTGTGATTCTCCTGATACCCTTTTCGATCATTGCCACCGTAGACTGTTGAGCGAATTGATAAACGATGACAGCGCGCATCGCCTGAGTGCGCTCAATCAGCCCTTGAATTATTGGAATGGTGTCTTCAAAAAGGGTCGCACATTCGATGAGAACGACATCGACTGAGGTTGCTGCCCACCCTTCCACCTCTTCAAGCGCTCCAAAAGAAGCCATAAGTTGCATCCCTGAAACGAACTCTTCCTTTCTAAACTGCTCTCGCAGTGTTTCTCCAATTACTAGCAACCGACAATGGTCAACTGCCTCGGGTCTGGGCTGATCCGCCCCTTCCTGAGCAGCAAGTCTCTGTTCAAGCTGTTGTGTGGTGAGACTGGCGATCGTTCCAATGGCATGACCGCGATCAACCAATGCCTTCAGCAAAGTCAGCCGCTGAACATCTTCCGCCGTGTATTGGCGCCGCTTGGAGTCCGAACGCTTCGGCTGCACCACTTGGTGCCTCTTCTCCCAAATGCGGATATTTGGTGTGGACATCCCCGTCAGGCGGGAAACCGCGCTGATTTCAAAAAACTGCTCTTCATCTGTCCCGTTTGTCATCGGCAGCAAGACTCTCATGGGTTAGGTTACGCACGCTAGAAGGAACTTGAACAAGTTATCATGGTAAGTTGAAAAACTACCAACAATCAGATCTACGGCGAACCCCAAAGTGTTCTA
>JAACDM010000362.1 GCA_009936795.1 Verrucomicrobiaceae bacterium
GTAGAACCGATGCGCTATCTCGTTATTGAGGAGGCGGCATCAATCACATCGCATTCTCTCTCTTTGAGGCGCGTCCTCACTTCATAGTCTTCGTCGAGATTGAGATAGTGGCGCTGTTCCAAGTCGTAAACTGGCCATTGCGGCGCGTCTTTGTGATTTGGATTGCCAGTGCGGGCAAATTGAACCCAGTAGTCGGTGATTTGATTAGCAAACTTCTGATCGGCCGGACGTTGATCAGAGTTCGATAGGGTATTGAAGACATAAGTGAGTTCAATAGCGTGTGGGGATCCAAGTTTGGGATACTTGTGGCTCGGACGGGAGAACTGATACTGATAAGCAGTCGACGAAATCTTGCTCATACCTTCTAACAATTGCCGTGCAGGCTGGACGAACCAGCTGTCAGTGACGAATCTTGCACCAGCAATCTGCAGAGCTTTGGGTGTGTCGCCAGGATAGAGCGCAGCCACTTTGTCGGCATTGTCTCCGTAGTGCTTGGCGAGCTTGTTCACAAACTCCACGCGACTGGCAATCTTAGTCCAGTTAAAGAAGTAATTCCCTTCATCCTTCGTCGTGCCAATCAGAGTGGGCACATTGGCTTGTTTGCCAGCGGCAAAGATGGCAGCAGGATAATCGGGTAAGACGTGGCCGTCGACTGTGGCACGAGTGCGATAGTACCCGACGGTTCTAACCACGGCGTCAGGCGAGAGCGTACGAAGCTTCTTGATGGCAGCCTCACCTTCAAGGCCCTCGGTATGCTGCTTCGCCCATTCCAGACCGAGATCCTCAGAGCTAGGGGTGTTCGCTGTCTTTGACTTGAGATGAACGATATTAGGTGCGGCGAGCTGATCGATGTAGCCGAACATCCAGGGGCTTTGGATGATGGCACGATGGAACAAACCCTTGGCCAGTGGTGAGGAACAGAGAACACTGACACTGGTGCCTCCTGCGGACTCTCCAAAGATCGTGATCTTATCGGGATCGCCGCCAAATTGCGCGATGTTCGCCTTCACCCACTTGAGCGCGGCGATCTGGTCGAGGAAACCGTAGTTGCCTGAGACGCCATTCTCGGATTCAGCGGACAGCCCGGAATGCGCGAGGAACCCTAACGCTCCCAACCGGTAATTGATCGAGACCAGCACGACATCTCGTTTCGCGAACGCCGCACCGTCATACATGCTCTTGTGGCCCCAACTTGTGTTGAGTCCACCGCCGTGGATCCATACCATGACGGGCAACTTGGCCGCAGGCTTCTGGGCGCGATTGGTCCAAACGTTCAAGTAGAGGCAGTCTTCGCTGATCACCGCCTTGGCACTATCGCGAAGCTTTTGCGGGGGGACTTTACTGAAGGTGCCACAAACGCGAACCCCGTCCCACTTAGCTGCAGGTTGCGGTGGGCGCCAGCGTAGATCACCGATAGGTGGGGCTGCGTAAGGGATTCCGCGGTAGACATGTAAACTCGAAGCCTCCTCCAATAGAACTCCTGAAACGAGGCCTGATTGTGTGCTGACAGGTGTGCGCTTCTCACCGAATGCAAGGAAAACCGAGACGAGGAAGAGTGATGCTGAGATAAGACGTTTCATCGGGTACTATTTCGAATGGATGACAACAGCTTTCGTCTCTGTCATCTCTTCAACGGCGTACTTAGGCCCTTCCTTGCCCATGCCGCTGCCTTTCAGACCGCCATAGGGCATGAGATCAGTGCGCCAGAAAGGGCTCCAATTGATGTGAATGTTTCCGCTTTGCACCTCGCGTGCGAAACGCATAGCCGCATCAATGTCTTGAGTAAACACGCCTGCGCTGAGGCCGAATTCGGTGTCGTTGGCTAAACGAATTGCCTCGTTAATATTGCTGGCTTTCAGAACAGTGACAGCAGGGCCAAAGAGCTCTTCACGGTTGACTCGCATGTTAGGAGTGGTGTGATCGAGGAGCGTTGGTTGCATGATTGCACCGTCGCGTTCGCCGCCGCAGACGAGTCTAGCACCGTCACTGACCGCTTGTCCGATCCAGTCTTGCACACGTTCGGCATCGGAGGCGCGCACCATAGGCCCCATAGTAGTCGACGCATCTAACTGATCCCCAGCAGTAACGTTGGCGATCTTTGCGCGCAGGCTGTCGATCATGGCTTCGTGTAGGTCTTCAGCAACGATCAGCCGTTGGGTGGAAATACAAACCTGACCCGCATTGGCGAAGCCAGACACCACGGTGGCTTGTGCCGCCGCTTCCAGATCCGCATCAGGCAGGACAATGAGAGGGCAATTAGAGCCCAGCTCCATCGTCACTTTCTTCATGCCAGAAGCGCGGCAGATCTCTTCGCCGACTTCGCGGCTTCCGGTGAAGGTGACCTTACGCACACGGGGATCGGAACAAATACCGTTACCAATGGTCGCGCCACTACCGGTGAGGCATTGAATACCGGGTGGAGGCAGTCCAGCTTCCAATAGGATCTCGATGAGTTTCAACGCGACGAGCGGGGTGTCGCTAGCTGGCTTGAGGATGACGGCATTACCGGCCGCCAACGCCGGCCCAACTTTGTGACAGACGAAATTAAGTGGAAAATTGAAGGGTGAGATGGCGGCGACCACGCCACAGGGAACACGCAACGTGAAACCTAACTTGTTCCGAACATCCTTGCCTCCATCCAGCGGAAGAAGTTCCCCCGAAAGGCGCTTAGCCTCCTCACCGCTGAGCTCCATCGTCTGCATGGCACGGTCGATTTCCAACCGTGATTCCGTGAGAGTTTTACCTTCTTCCTTACTCAAGGTTTGCGCCAGATCCTCACTGCGTTCCTGAATGAGATCTGCTGTTCGGCGTAAGATTTCGAAACGCTCGTATCCGGTTGTTGCAGCCATGATGGCGGCACCCTCAACGGCTGAAGTGAGTGCTCTTTCGATATCTGCTTCCGTCGCCTTGGGCACCGTATCAATCAGGCTACCATCGTAGGGATTGGTGACTTCGAACACCTGATCGCGGGCTTCCCACTTGCCGTTTAGATAGAATTTCATAGCTAGCTAGAGTTTCATGATTGACACATTCACAACGGCGGAGGTCGAGTGTCGCTGCAGGAGCTTTGCCGCAGCTCGGATGACAAAGAAGGGGCCTTTGGTATTTACAGCGAGGATGGTGTCCCACTTCTCTTCCGTCATGGCGTTCAAGTCGGCGCGCGCGACGAAGTTGGTGTACCCTGCCGCATTGATCACCACGTCCAGCCGCCCGATGGCCTGCTCGACGTGCGATATCATGGCAACGACTTCATTGTCAGAACTCACATCGTATTTACCAACAGAGCTTCGCTCCCTTGTTCTTTGACTAATAGCACAGTTTCTTCCGCTTCTTCGCGGTCTGTGCCAGGGTAGTTCACAACGACATCGAATCCCTGGGGCGCAAACCTCACTGCGCAGGCTCGGCCCACGCCCGTGGCGGATCCTGTGACTAAGGCTACTCGCGTCTCGCTCATTTCGGCCTCTCCAATAACATGGCTACCCCTTGGCCAACACCCACACACATGGTGCAAATGGCATAGCGGCCATTGGTTGCTTTCAGTTGTCGTGCAGCGGTGCCCACCAGTCGAGCGCCGCTCCTGCCGAGCGGATGTCCTAGAGCAATGGCTCCTCCATTGGGATTCACCTGTGCTGCGTCGTCTGGCAAGTCTAACGATCGGGTGACGGCGAGCGCCTGAGACGCAAAAGCTTCGTTCAGCTCAATCACATCCACCTCGTCGAGGGAGAGGTTTGTCTTTTCTAACAAACGTTTCACAGCACAAGCGGGGCCAATGCCCATGACACGGGGCGCGACGCCCATGCTTACGCTTCGCACTATCCGTGCGAGTCGCTGAAGCGCATGTTTCGAAATCGCCGCGTCAGACGCTACGAACAACGCACACGCACCATCGTTTACGCCCGATGCATTCCCAGCGGTGATTGTGCTATTAGATTTCACGAACGGACGTAGCTTCGCGAGTCCTCCCAAAGAAATTTCGGGCCTGGGATGCTCATCATCACGGACAAGGACAGGATTATCTTTTCGCTTTAGAATAGTGACAGGAACGATTTCGCCGTCAAAGAAGCCGCGTGCCTTCGCTGCCTTCGTACGTTGTTGGCTTCGATAGGCAAAGGCCTCTTGATCTTCGCGAGCAATGCCAAACTCTTCAGCCACGTTCTCTCCGGTCTCCGGCATGGTGTCTGTTCCAAAGGCCTCTTGCATCTTGGGATGGACAAAGCGCCAGCCTAACGTGGTGTCCGCTAGCTGAGAGGATCGATCAAAGGCAATCTCTGCCTTAGGTATGACAAAGGGCGCTCGCGACATGGACTCCACACCACCCGCGATACAAAGATCGGCTTCGCCTGCTTTGATCAAGCGCGCCGCGATCGCGACGGCGTCCAGGCCCGAGGCGCACAGGCGATTCACCGTGAGCCCGGGCACGGTTTCTGGCAATACGGCCAGTAACGTGGCCATGCGAGCGATGTTCCGATTGTCCTCGCCCGCTTGATTGGCTCAACCGAGGATGACCTCATCTAGTGTTGCCCATTCGACCTGAGAATGACGTTCCATCAGGCCTTGAATCGCAGCGACGGCAAGATTGTCTGGACGCACTGACGCCAGAGCACCTCCGTAGCACCCGATTGGCGTGCGGGTGAATTCACAGATCCAGGCGTCACTCATGAGGCTTGCCTCCTTGACGCTTCAGTTCGCTCTAACAACTCGCGTAGGGCGGCCAGCTCTGTCTCCGATGGCGGTCCTGTTTCCGCTACCTCATCTTCGAAACGCAGATCCCAACCAGTCGCATCCTGAATCTGTTCCCGAGTCACGCCGGGATGCAGTTGGGAAGCGATCAGTTCCTTGGAGCTTGCCTCAGGCACGAGGACACCTAGACCGGTGATGACCACGCTCGGTCCGCCTTTCAATCCAGCTTTCTTTCTAGCATCGCCACCATCGAGGTAGCCAGCCGAGGTGATGAAATCCACCCGGTCTACGAGCTTGCGGCGGTCGTGATTGATGATGATAATGGTCTCTTTGGCCAAGGCAGCGATCTCCGGCGCACCGCCGGCTCCAGGCAAACGCACAATGGGTGATTGATAGTCCCCGATCACGGTGCTGTTTAAATTAGCAAACTTGTCGACTTGCGCTGCGCCGAGAAAGCCAACGTCCACGCGGCCACCTTGAAGCCAATAGGCGAAGATCTCTGGCGTAGAGACGACCGTGTCAGCCGTTTCTGCGAGTTCGCAGTCGCCAATGGAGAGAGGCAAGACGTTCGGCTTGGCTCCGATCGTGCCAGATTGGCCGCCATGAATGGGATGGGATGCCAATGCCGACAAAGCAGGTTGAGCCATCGCCTAACAGACGGGCAGCAACGATGGTCATGATTTCGGTTGGAGTTGGCGGCTTCATGAGGCTAGCAGATGGCGAAACTCAGAAAAGTTCTCGGTTCCTAACACGTGCTTAGCCATCCACTCTGTGAATTGCTCTCGTGACTTGGAAGCCGCATCCCAGGCGATGTAGGCTGCATTGTCACGCTCGTAGTAGCCGTCCGCGTAGGATGGAAAGGCACCTCCCGACACTTCACACACGGCGTCGATAGCCCAGGCGGGGAGGACACAGGCATTTGGCGGTGCATCAAGCTCGTCCACGATCTCTTCGACCGTGACGATGCAGCGTGTCGCGGCCAGAACGATCTCCTTCTGCACACCGACGATAGACCACAAGAGCACGTTTCCTTGGCGATCCGCTTTCTGTGCATGAATGATAGCGATATCTGGATTGATTGCCGGAGTCACCGCTAGATTCTCTCCGGTGAAAGGACACTGGATAAACCGTATGTTAGCATTGTGATTAGGCAGGTCCGAACCGACAAAGCCTCGCAGCACAGCCATCGGTACTCCCGCTGCACCGGCCACATAGGCAACTGACATGGCGGCATGGCTCCGCTCATCGATTTCAAGAGGTCCTGGCCAGCCTTTCTCCACCGCATCGCGAAATCGATGCAATGAACCCACACCAGGATTGCCTCCCCAGGAGAACACTAACTTCTTTGCGCAGCCCATGCCGATCAATTGGTCGTAGATCAGATCAGGCGTGAGTCGAACGAGTGTTAGATTCTGCCGCCGCTGTCGGATGATTTCATGGCCCGCAGCGAAAGGAATGAGATGCGTGAAGCCTTCCAGGGCCACACAGTCTCCATCGGAGACATGCTGACGAATAGCTTCGGCTAGGCTAGTGGAGAATGTTAACAATATGGGAACAAATGTTCGATAATCGCACTAATTGTGCGTTAAATGAACATAGTGCAACCCGATCGGTTGTGTCAATCTCAATGCAATGCCCAACCTGACGACGAACGACTCCTTTCTCTTCCGCAAGGGAGATCCCAATTTCATGACCTCGCTGGCTCGCGGTCTCGAAGTGTTGCGGGCGTTCTCTGGGCAGACACGCACATTGAAGATGGCAACCATTAGTGAATCGACGGGTCTGTCACGCGCCGTTGTTCGACGCTGCCTCTACACCTTGTCAGAGATGGGCTACGTCAGTCAGGTGGTTGGTGGCTATCAAATTGAGCCAAAGGTGCTCGCACTCAGCCAAACCTACTTTGCGTCCAGCTCTCTCCCCAAAGTTTCCCAACCTTTCCTAGACGAGATTCATGAAACGTTAGGCGAATCTTGTTCACTCGCGGTTTTAGACGGCGCTGAAGCGGTCTACATCGCTAGATCCGCTGCTCAAAGGATCATGACCGTTTCGCTAGGAATCGGCAGTCGTTTACCCGCTTACTGCACCTCGCTGGGCCGTGTTCTCTTGTCCGGCCTCCCGATTCCTGAACTTGAAGACCTGCTAGGAAAGATGGAGCGTAAGCGCCACACTGAGCACACGGTGATCGCGGTTCGTGAGTTGGATCAAGTGATTGCCCGCGTGGCCAAAGATGGTTTCGCTCTCGTCGATCAGGAACTTGAGATTGGTCTTCGTTCGCTTGCGGTTCCTGTTAGAAGCCAGCAGGGCAAGGTCGTCGCGGCGCTTAACGTAGGCGCCCAAGCCACCCGACTCAGCAAACGGGAGACGCGAATCCAAATGCTACCTGCTCTCCAAGGGGCCGCCGATGAAATCGGTCGCCGATTGCCTGAGTAGGGAATCGGATTATCCGCGAGGCGTTGCGTTCCATCCTGGTAATCGCAACCAAATCACCACAATCTGATGCCCACCATGCATTCTGGTAACCAACGATTTCCCTCTTTAGCCAACAGGTTGGCTCGTATTGTCACTGTCGTAGTTTTCTTATCATCTTGGTCAGCGTTTTCCCAAGAGCCGCGTCCCAATGTGCTTCTCATCCTGATCGACAATCATAGCTTCTTTGAACTGAGTTGCCATGGCCATGCCCGGCTGAAGACGCCGAGAATTGACGAGTTGGCTTCCGAGAGTGTGGATTTCGTCAACTTTCATGCACCCCCATTCTGCTCTCCCAGTCGTGGCGCTCTGCTCACCGGACGCTATGCCTTGCGATTAGGCATTCATAACACGATCGGCGGTGTGTCAATTCTCCACAAAGACGAATCCACACTAGCCAACTACTTGAAAGGAGGTGGCTACACGACCGCGATCTTCGGCAAATGGCATCTAGGAATGTCCTATCCTTATCATCCTATGGAGCGAGGTTTCGACGACGTGTTCGTTCACGGAGGTGGTGGCATAGGACAGCTTGAGGATTTTTATGGCAATCGTCACATGAACGCGACTTGGGATTACAATGGACGGCCTGAGAAAAGTGAGGGGTTCTCGTCCGATGTGCTCTTTGATAGAGCGGCGGCGTTTATTGAGGGGCATCGGGAACAGCCGTTCTTCTGTTTCCTTTCCACCCCAGCCACCCACACGCCGTATGAAGCCGAACCCAAGGCGATGGAGCGCATTAAGAAACGTGGGGTCGAGGCGAGTGATGGTGATCTCAAGTTGTACTCCATGATCGAGAACATTGATGAGAACGTGGGAGATCTCATGGATCGATTGGATGCGTTAGAGCTTCGGGAAAAGACGATCGTCATCTTCGCGACGGATCAAGGGGTAAATGACCGCGGAGCTCCCGAGCCTCGCTTCAAAGGAAAGCAACGATCGTCACATCCCGTGGCCTATGACGAGAAACATGCGGTGACCTGCATGATCCGGTATCCTCCCCTGACGAAGGCGGGAAGGAACGAAGCGGTGACTGGGATGGTCGATCTCGCACCGACGATCCTCGACTTGTGCGGCATACCGCGTCCGTCTTCTCTTGATGGACGGAGTTTGCGCCCGTTATTTGGGGAGTCTAGGCAATGGGACGATGATCGAACTTTGATCGTTCAGTGCCCTCGGGGGCGCGTGCGCAAGCGATGGGACAATGGCGCTGTGAAGACGCAGCGTTGGCGATTGGTGGGCGGAGATTTGCTCTATGATATCGGAGAGGATCCGGGGCAGAGCACCAATGTGGCAGACAAGCATCCTCAAGTCGTGTCGGAGTTGACTGGCGCCTACGATAAGTTCTGGGAGAGCCTGCTGCACACAGACACTCTGCTCAGTCGCCACATTATCGGATCCAGTGAAGCTCCATCGACACGTCTCAATGGCATGGACTGGTATCGCGGAGGGTCTCCCTGGCATCAGCTTCATTTGAAACGCCAACGACAGAATGGTGTATGGGCAGTGAGTGTCGCGCGTGCAGGGAAGTATCGGTTTGAGCTGCGTTGGTATCCACGCGAAGCGCCAACAGCCATTGGAGCAATAGGCGCTTCCGTTAGAGTTGGTAAAGAGTTTGCGTATGTAGACACCATTCCAGAGGCTCCCAATGTGGTGCTCGAGTTAGAATTGGCTCAGGGCGACTATGATATGGAGACTGCTTTCAAACTGCCGAAAGAGGCGGAGCAAGAACGCAGTTGGGGAGCCTACTTTGTCCATGTGGACTACGAAGGAAAAGAATAGCTCTACCTGTTCTCGTTGCTCTTGCTCTCTCGTTGCGATGCCGCGTAGGTCTTGTGACTACTCGACACGAACCCTGAGGTAGGCGGCGTTGTTTCCCCTTGATATTTCGAACTTCAGCTGTCCTTCTTCTGCCAGATCTGGGCTAGCATCTGACAACGTCCACGTCTCAAGATCGGTCGACTGCTCGAGATTGAAGGCAAGGGCATTTGATGTGATGATAGAATAACTGAGTGTGTATCCGGTATCAGTTGGTGTCAGGATTCCGGCGGGAGAGCCCAACCCAAAGGCTTCCTTAATGAGATCTCGCGGGGGCCCTTCGTCTTGATGTTGGTTGGGAGACCCTCCTGCAGTGTCGCTAGCACGCCAGCTGTTGCCAGCGCTCGCGAGACCATTTCCATAGACGAGTGAGTGGCCTTCCGATGCGATTGGCCAGGGCGCTTCGAATCGGTAACTGATCTCGGAAATGGTGTTGTTGCTCGGATCCTCAAGCTTGAGATTCTCACCTCCGTTGTTGAGGCGAGTGCCTTCGGCAAACTCACCTGCAACGGGTATTCCAGTTCCATAGGCAGCTTCAAAAGCGGCACGGTCTCGGACCACGAGTAGAAACTCGCCGGGTAGAAGCATTTGGGTGAATGTGAAGGTGACTCCCTGAGTGAACCGCACATCGGAAAGGTCGAGTGGTATGTCACCTGTATTGGTGAGTTCGATAAACTCGCCGTAGGCCTCGCCCGGATTGGCCATGATTTCTGTGATGACGAGGTGTTTCTGCCAATCACTGGGTGCTCCTTCGTAAACCTCGGTGGTGATGAGATTCCCTTGATCGTCTAACAAACGGATCTCTTCACCGCGGCTAGAAAGACTGCCACGGTAATTGCCCTGGACGAATAGACCTTTCCCTCCAGAGGGGCCTTCAGTCCGAGCACGAAACGCCCGGGCATCCTTGGCAACGTACATCATATTCTTACCAGGAGTAAAGAGACTGGGGGTGCCCACAACCGTGCCTGGATCAAAGGTGTGTTCAACAGCCCCCTCCAATTGCCATCCTGACAAGTCCACTGCGAAATTATTCGGATTGGCTAGGACGATATACTCTTCGTCTTGGTTGCCAGAGGCTGGGGCAAACTCGATCTCGTCGATCTTGATGTTGGGCTGGGCTGCCATGGATTTGGGAATGCCAACGCCACCGCCGCGCTCGAAGTAATCACGTCGATCAATGAGATACTCCGTCTTGATGCGCTCGACGGTTTCCTCCATCGACTCTCGGCGTCCGCCAAAGTGTGCGCGCGTTCCCCAGGTCTCGTTGTCGAGAGCAGCATCCGTGGCAAAGAGATCCACGAGTTCGTCCAGGCGCTGTTCAAAGTAGGTGGTGGCTAGGAACCGATCATGCAACGTCCGCAGCCGACGCAGGTACATTTCCTCGGTGCGGGACGAGGTGAACATGCGGTTGAGCAATTCGTTTGTCTTGCCACCATGAAGCGGGTGAGCATTGCTACCAATGTAAGGGTGGACGGCCTTTGGATTCACTGCACCCCGACGCTCTTCGTTTGCGATGATCACGTCCGTATTCAAGGCATCAGGACCGAAAGTGAGGTCAAGGTCCCATGGTGTCATGAACCACTCGCCTGAGCCTTCGGTATCTCGATAGAGGAAATGGTTCTTGTCGCTCCCATCAATATTCTGAGTGATGGCGATTCCCGCCATGAAATTGAGCTGCGCGGGGATGTCGACATGATCGAAGAGAAACGAAACGGTGTCGGCGCCAGGACCATTGAGTCCGGAGATGAAATCTCCCACGTCATCCTTGGTCTCTTCGCGACGAGTCTTCTTTTCGAATGACCCGGTGCTCTTGTAATAAGACCCTGGATTCGCTTTGTAATAAGAGCCGTCGGGATCGAGACCAGTGCGTCGAAGAAAGTCGCGATCGGGTTGCTCGACAAACAAGGCCACGCTGTAGAAGGCTCCATTCTGATGGACACGGAGCGGAAACGTGATGGGCGAAGGTGACCCTGCATCCTGATGCAACTCGGTCGTGAGAATGGCCCGTGCGTAGGATTTGTCTGTATAAGTGGCATTGAGGTTGAACTCATCGACCCGCGGCAGATCGGGATCGAATTTGAAGTGGTGGTCTTCAGGAAACTCCACTTTGAAGCTCTTCTTGGGCCAACTACGAGCGGTACCCCCGCGCAGCCGCGTGAACAGATTGTCGTAGAACTCGCCGTGGTAATAACAAGCACTCCGTGTACCGGCGGCGGCCTCTACCCTTCGAGGCTCTTCGACAAACCAGTGGAAGACATCCAGCTTCGTATCCAATGGGTCCTGTGTCAGAATCGTTCCAGTAAACTCTTCATTGGCTTCGTCAGCAAAAGCAGGAAAGCGTGCCTCAGAGCCGGCAGCATCTGTCACCCGAACAGCCCACCGCACCATTTCACCAGGCTTGAAGGTGAGACCAAATAACGTCCTGTTAGAAATCTTCGCGGTATAAATGCCGTCACCTGCGTTCTCGTCAGGGGCCACACCATCGTCCTTCATGGCGGTAGTAGCGGCGTTCTTGAACATCACTCGTGAAATGAGCGACACTTCCTCGATCTCAGCGGCAGTGGCCCGAACGTTGGCCGTGATGGTGAGCGGTTCGTCAGGATTGGCAGGCTTCGGAAAGAAGTCGGTTCCTTCAATGATTGGCGGTGGCGTTTGGTTAGGCGCACCAGGGGTAGCTGTGGGCAAGAATCCATAGCCCCCTATACCATCTTGAGCGATTCCATAAGAAACGTCGGCAGTTTGACCGGGATACTCTGGGGCGAACTCCTGCACGGTTTCACCTTGGGGATCGATCAAGGCAAGATACTCGCCACTCCGGTCTAACTGAAAGTTGGTGTGAAGCTGCGCTCCTGGCTCCGATCGATCTTTGCCCGAAGCGAAGACGACGAGGTACCCATCTAACGCTAGCATCACTTCGGGCAACGTGTATTTGGCACGTGTAGGCGAGTCCGTTAGGACGTAGCCGGCGAGATTGATCGCGCTCTCACCTGAATTGTGGAGTTCGATCCAGTCAACAGCCTCTCCGTCCTCATCGAGGAAAGTTTCCACATTATTAGACGCTAAGAACTCTGAGATTGTAAGCGTAGATTGAGCTATCTCTGAGAGAATCAAGAACAGCAGGACGATGAGTGATTGAACGAAGGGTTTCATCAGGTAGTGAAGGGACTGTATGTCTTATCCGCATGAAAGTCCGTAGATTTCGCCGACCGACTGTCACCAGATTCGGGGACAAGACTATCTTGGGCCTCAGATGTATGCTATTTTTTATGCCGCAAATAGCGATGAGCGCAGAGAAAGTGCTGCATTGGGAATTCGAAGGGTCGCTGGCTGATGCA
>JAACDM010000363.1 GCA_009936795.1 Verrucomicrobiaceae bacterium
CTATGCTCTAACAGCCGGTCGGGCCGGTCGGGATAGCGGGCGTTGGACGTCAGAGCCGTGAGACTAGTGCCCGTGATGTCGTCCCAGACTTCTTGAATCAGTGCTACTGTCTGAATGAATCCCTCGGGATTGAGCTCAACCGTAATGGTCGCCGTCGTGTGTTCGCTAGGAGTGCCGTTGTCCGTTGCTCGTATCGTTAAAACTTGGTCATCCTTAGCCGCCGCCAAAGCGGATGTATCGTGAACTCGCAAGACACCCGTGAGCGGATCAAGGGCAAAAATCCCTGTGCTATTCCCAGAGTCAATGGTGTAATTGAGGATCTCGTCAGTGTTGAGATCTGTTCCCTTCACCGTGCCGACCTCAATCCCGGCGATGGCGTGCTCATAAACGTTCATCGTGCTGTCTTCGAGCGCAGGAGTGTAGTTCTGATAGAACGGTGCGAGAAATCGTCCCGGAATGACCTCGAAGCTCCCTCCTGATTGCTTCCATCCGATCGCAAGATGATCCGCGACGAGGGACCCACTGAAGGTGAAATTGTAGTCCTCTTTCATCCGGGCTTCAATATAGTAAGCTTGGCCAGCAACGAGCATAACTGGACTGGATTGCTGAAATGAGGGCTGGTAGTCCCACTCGTGAACGAACGTCCAGTTGGGGGCCGAGGCAATCTTAGTAGCATTAGCCGGATTGCTGTCCGTGCTGAAATAGAGTTCGCCCTTATCTTTCGCCGCAATCGCGAACGTGTAGCTTCCGGACACCGGCGGAATGACATACCCTCGAACGGTTACTCCATAGTCATCTGCTAGATCAATCGGTGTTTCGAAAGACAGGATCTCGGATTCCTGCGTAGGGCTGTCTGGATAGTCTTGGTGGGACGTTAGATTGCTCAGGGCGTTACCATCAATTCCGGTCCATACAGAAAGACCGATAGATCCTGGTGTGAAGCCTTGCGCAGACTCGGCTATTCGAAGCGTGAGCGATTGCGCTGCGGAACGAGTTGGCGTGCCATTGTCGGTTGCCCGAATCCTCAGCGTGTGGCTGGTGCCCTGCGCCACGTCGAGCTGACCATTGACGGAAACTTGGCCCGTATAGAGATCGACGGCAAAGAGGCCGAGCGCGTTTCCGCTTTCGATAGCGTAGGTGAGAATGGTGTCGTAGTCCTGGTCGGTGACGCTTGGTGTATAGACGGGTGTGCCCAGCTTGGACCTCTCCAAGAAGGTGAGTCCACTAGGTGCGGTGGAGGAGAAGACTGGAGCCTCGTTGACGTTTGAGAGAGAAACTACGACGCGATGATCGACCACGTTATAAGCCGAGTTCAGGGTATTGGTCACATTGAGACGAAGGTCCCACTGCGGCTGCACTTCGTAATCTAGCAAGGCATGGTTAGCTACGGTCAGGTTGCCTCCAGACGAAATGGCGAAAGTCCCATTGTCATTCCCACTGGTAATACTGTAGCTAAGCGGGGCACTGTTAGGATTATCTACTGAGACTACGCCCGCGGATGCGCCATTGGCACTGTGTTCTTCGAGGCCCAACCGAGTGGGGAGCGCGGCGTTAACAATCGTGCCGGTAATTTCAAAATGCCCCAGGGTCGCATAGGTGGTGTAGCCCGAAGAAGCCGTGCCCTTGCTCGCAGGTGAGACACGAACAGCATAGTCGCCAGGTGACAGCGTGCCAGAAATAGCGGCCGTGATCGAAGCGGCCGGTTGGTCGCTGAGCAGGGTTGTTCCGGCCTGATTAATGAGTGATAGACTGAGATCGACATTGGCACCCTCGTCCATCGGCTCCACCGCGAGGTTGACGCTACCACCATTCGTGGTGAATCGGAAGGCATCTATGTCAGTCCCCTGTTCGAGGATGCCCCGACCTTGCACCGAACCATCTGGATAGATCTCAAGTTCGGAAGCAGCTATGAGAGTGTTTCCATGATCATCGACGCGATAGACCACGCCATTGTTCTGTGTAGTGATTATGGCAAGATCATCTTCCGTGTTCGTTGCATAAGCGTAGTCGCCCTTCGACCACTGCGTAAGATCGCTGTAGTAGCCCACGCCCATGAGTGGCGCCCAGCTCGTCTTGCCGCTTCCGTGTCCAGAGTAGTAGTTTGTCCCGGTCTCGCCTGGTTCGTCGATCCCATCGTGGCTTAGGCCCAATGTATGCCCGATCTCATGCGAGATGGCTTCGGCCGCGGACTTGCCTGCGCGATAAAAGGCCCAGCACGGCGTGTCACCATCCCAGTTGAACGAATCTAGATAGGCGACGCCACCACCACCGGGTGACGCGTCTGCCGTCGGTGTGACGATACAGCGAATGCGGCTCGTTGGGTTGGCCGCTAGGAAGACGGCTTCGTCCGTAGTGACGTTGATGGTAAACGGTGCGAAGTCCTCTGACACCCGCTCCCACACTTCTAACAGTTCTTCGTTAGTGATACTGAAAGGGGCAGCTTCCACTCCGCCCCAGGATCCAACGATTTCCCCGTCATAGTCGAGATAGGCGACAGCAGCAGCGCCGCGAAGGCTTTGCAGAGGAACAAGGCCATTCTGATAGGTCGGGATTGGGATCGCATTGACATCGATGCCGGGCAGAACGCTCGCGAGAAACTTGCCAGGCACGTAGCTATCCTCAACATCACGCGCACGTTCGATATCGACAGGCGGGAGGCCCACGCAGACTACGTCCTCTCGAGGTCGCAAGTTCGCTTCATGGGCGGTCACTTGAATCACCTGGCCTTCACTAACAAGATCGATAATCCCAACATAGGGACCTGCCTTTCCGGGAATTTGTTGTTTCCGTAGAAGGAACCAGCCCTCTCGCGGTGCAGCAAGGCGACCGGTGACCTCGACAACATCGTGAGCGTCTCGCTTTACTTGGGTGATCGTTCCCGGGATCGGACTGCCCAGCGGGTTCGGTAAGCTCAAGATTTGGCCTCTCCCTGCTTCACCCGCTGCGGCGAGTAGGGTGGCCATGACTTCCTTCTTCTCGTTGATTACCTTAGGCTTTTTTGAAAGCTTTAATACCTCGACATTCTTGGTCATTTCCAATGTTTGGAAACTTTGAACGGATATCTCCGAAAGCTCAGACGTCTTGTGGTAATTCCACGAGACGGTACTCAGAATTGAGAGGAGTAAAAGCGAACAGAAGAGGGCAAGCGGATGCTTCATAGTGAGGTGCCAGGAAAACTCCGCACCATATCTATAACAGCTATAATTACCAGTATAATTAGGTAGCTCTTCGCGTCAGCCCAGCTCTTCCAGTTCAGCTTTGAAGGCCCCCGAAAGGATGGGAAAGCGACACCAAGTCTTGGGGTCTAGATTCTCGTCGTCGAGGTGGAAACTGGGTGCGTAACGCTCTCGCTTCCACTGATTGCGACTCCAAAGCTGGAAGAATCGGCGCACCCAAACATCAAGCTGCTCCCCAGAGTATTGGGAGAAACGCTCGCCCATTTCCACTCGTACTTCGACTGGCGAGCGCTTGTCGCGAATGGCACTTCGCTCAATCGCGTCGAGTAATGGATAGGGCATGAGATCCGCTTCGTCCGTCTGCGTCTGTTCGAGTGGACGAAGTTCTGCCGTGGGTGCCTGAGCATTGATCACACTGAGTTCCGGTATCGGCGGGGAATCTTCACTGCCCGTGGCCTCCATCCAGCAAAGCCACTCACGGAGAAACGCCTTATCAATGCCAGCGATCGGACTGAGGCCCCCGCACGTGTCGCCATCCATCGTCGCGTAACCAACAGCAGCCTCGGAGCGATTGCTCGTCGCCAAGAGGAGTGCATTTAGTGTGTTTGTGAGCATCCAAATACCTGGTGAACGCACTCGTGCCTGAATGTTCTGCAACGTGAGATCGTCCTGTTCCCAGGTGAGAACCCGTTCGAGACTGCCTTCGATAAACCCACGGTAATGTCTAACCAATGGATCAATTTCCCAGACAGAATAGCGCGCACCTAACGCCTTCGCCATCGTCTCGGCGGCATGCCGAGTCGTTTCGGAACTATTCTCCGTGCCTTGATATACACAGAAAAGCAGTGCCTGTTTGATATCCGCTAGAGGCGTCCCCGGTTTAAAGCCCAAGTAAGAGGCCATTGTAGGCCAGGCATTTGGACCGAGCTCGCGCGCTAACCGATCAATCATCAAGCCGACCAAGGTGGCACAAGCTGCCGAGTCCGCCCCACCACTAAGAGAGACGACAAACCCACGCGACCAGCTCTTCCGCATGTAGTCGAAGAGAGCCAGCGTCATCGCGTGTGTAAACTCCTCCTCCTTGCTGTAAAACCGGGTTTGTACGGCTTCCGAAAATTCAGCTTTGGCTGGCGCAAACTCCATAAAAATAGGCACCACACCCTCTTCGCTCAAGGAATCTCCCAAATCACATTGCGCACCAACGCATCGTACCCGTGCCATGCGAGTGAGATCAATATCCACGGTGCCCGCGATGACGAGCTGCGGCTTAAACGAGAATCGCCTACCTGAAGCGATAAACTTGCCACACGTGGCAATCATCGGACCACCGTCAAAGATCGCCCGTCCTGTCTCATTACCTAACAGATTCGTATATACATAAGTCGTGTGAAAGGCCCGAGAACCCTCCAAGACAAAGCGTTCACGGATCTGTTGCTTCTTGAACGCAAAGTGGCTGGCACTAGGATTAAGAATGATGTCGACACCACGTTGGGCCAGACTCGCACCTGGACGTTGCGCGACCCAGGCGTCCTCACAAATCTCGAATCCAATGCGCACACCGTCCACTTCAAAGAGCAAATCGCCAAAGTTGATGAGTTCATCGCCGACTTCCACCGCCCGCACGACGCCTGAAGGCCACGGCTTGAACCAACGCGGTTCGTAATGGATGCCGTCGCCAGCCAATGTTTGTTTGGCGACCATGCCATGAACTTCGCCATCACCTAGCAAAGCAGCAACATTATAAAGGGACCCCTGATAGAGCAGTGGAAGCCCCACCGCCGTGAGCATTCCCTGTGAGGCTTCTGCTAGCATGGGTAGCATCGCCAAGGCCCGCCGAGCCACATCCGGACTAAAGAAAGCATCCTCACAACCGTAGCCAGTGATCGACAACTCTGGCAGGCAGAACACTTGCACACCTGCCTCCCGGGCTTCCTCAATCGCGGCTAGAAGCCGTTCTTGATTCCCTGACCAATCGAGCGCGGTCTGATTGACCACCCCCGCACCTACGCGAATCAAACGCATACCATGACTTAGCGGAGCGCAGGCCGAGTGCAAGGGAATCTAGTTTCCAACGCCACCGATCGCCCTAATCTCAACTCCATGATTCGCATTTCATTCCTACTCGGTTTGGCCATTCTCGGGCAAAGCCAGGCTCAGAACATTGCTCATCCTGACAAATTTCCTTATGCGGATCTGGCAGGTGGTCGCGAAGGCTATGCCCTGGCCAAGGAAACCGTGAATGAAGCTCGCCTCTACGATTTCTACCAAAGACAGGCTGACTACTACATGGCACAGCCTGCGAGTGGTGTGCCTGCCATCCTCCCAGCCTATCCAGGATTGGATGGCGGACAGCACGGACACTGGGGAAAGCACAACCAGAACAATCACGAGGATGGGCGCTGGAACGGGATCGATCAGGGCTCTCTTCAAACCCAGGTATTTGTCGCCTCAAAAGACGTGCGCGTGCTCAAGGGGATCTCCGTGAAGTTAGGCGGAGAAAAGCAGGTCTCTGTTTGTTTCGATCCGGTTACCCTGAGTTACCGCGCCGTGTGGGAAGGTGGCTTTATTAAGTTTCACCCGTTCCGCTGGGGCACTTCGCGCAACGCGCAGCTTGATGGCGACCCGTGGTTTGTAGACCCTGACAAGGTCAGCCCCTTTATCAGCGATTTCCATGCTGTTTCCGGTCTCAGCACGAATCCGTCATCTGACGAGCGGTATCTGGGATTCTATCGCTATGAAGACAAGGTCATCTTTCGCTATGCCGTACGCGACGTCGAGATCTTGGACATGCCAAGTATCTCCGAGGCAGGAAATTTCCTGCGCACCCTCCAGTTCGTTAATGGAGGAAAGGATTTGGCGATTCCCGCTGGTATTGGCGGTTCCGTCAGGACTGTTGGATCGTCCGCGAACGTTGAAACTATCGGTAATCGCCACACCTTGTTCCTCGACCAGATCGAGCCAGGATCCTCTATGACACTCATCTATTCTCAAGAGCCCGAGCTCGATGAAGGTGAAGCCCCCGAGGCGTTCGACTTTGCAAATCTCAAGGCTGGCGGCCCCATCGCCTGGCCCGAAACGGTGACAACGAAAGGCGTGTTGGGCAAACCCAATGAAGGCGCGACCTACGCGACGGATACCCTGACCGTTCCCTATGAAAACCCATTCAACTCGATCATGCAACTCACCGGCATTGCCTTTGACGCGGCGCAAACCGCCTATGTCAGCACGTTGGCGGGCGAGATTTGGACCGTGAAAGGCATCGATGATGGGCTCGAAACCCTTGTGTGGAAGCGTTTCGCCTCGGGGTTCAATCAACCCATCGGTCTCCGGATCGACCCAGATGGTCTGTTTGTGCTAGATCGTGGACAGATCTATCGACTGCATGACCTCAATTTCGATGGCGAAGCTGACTACTACGAAAACTACGCCAACGACTTTGGCGGCTATGACCGCAGCCACAGCCACACCTTCGGGCTGCATCGTACGAAAGATGGCTCATTTCACTTTTCCCAACGGGAAAGTATCCTCCGCACAGGACCCGATCAGAAAACTACGTTTCAAGGCTCCGGCGTACGCAACTGCATGGGGATCGGCGGTACTGCCGACTATTTCTGGGTGGCTCCACAAGAGGGTAGTTGGACGCCAGCCTCCTCTATCATCGAGGTGAACCAGAACGAATTCTACGGTTTGCCCAACAAAGATGCGAATCTCGGCACCAGTATCGCGACGCCCCTGTGCTACATTCCTCGGGGCGTGGAGAATTCTATCGGCGGCATGTTGGAGGTCACCAATGATCGATGGGGTCCATTCAAAGGTGCGCATGTGGGCCTGAGTTATGGTTCGGGTTTGCATTACCTAATCTTGAGGGATGCCACTGGCGCACGTCCACAAGGTGCCGTGGTTCCGTTAGAAGGAGAGTTTCTCGCCGGGACTATCCGCGGAGCCTTTCATCCCAAAGACGGGCAACTCTACGCGGTGGGTCTCGATGGTTGGGGAGACTATTCGGTAAAGGATGGTTGTTTCCATCGCGTCCGTTACCTGGGGGGCGCTGTGCACAAGCCATCGGGTTTCCGCATTCATGCCAATGGCATTCGGGTCGACTTTCCCATGGCCCTGAAACCTAACGCCTCAAAGATCTTCGCTCATGCTTGGAACTACGAATATGCAAAGCGCTATGGTTCGCCTGAGTTCTCGGCCAAGAGACCAGGCTCGCTCGGGCACGATCGAATAGAAGTGCGCTCAGTGATCTTGTTAGAAAGCGGCAACGCACTCTTTGTGGAAATGCCAACAATGGAGCCTGTCATGCAATTACATCTCCGCATGCATCTCGTTTCGGCTGATGGGCAGGCGTTTAAGACTGACCTCTTTGCCTCACCCATGTATCCAAGTGCACCATTGACACTGCCAGGGCTAGCGGAAACAGTATCTGGAAAGCCTAGCGCCATCGCCTTGCGTGTGGCCATGGATGAAGGCCCAGTGTCTCAAAAATCGGGCAAGCCCATTGAGGGCGAACGCCAGTTAGTCATGGAAGCCGTGGGCGGTCTTCAGTACAAACAAACGGAACTGACGGCGAAACCGGGCGAGGCTCTAGCACTTCATTTCAAGAATACGGACGGCATGCCACACAATTGGGTCCTCGTGAAACCGGGGGCCATGCAGACCGTCGGCACCGCATCGTTTGCGATGCTAAACGATCCCGATGCTGGCAAGAAACAGTATGTGCCCGAGCTCAACGCTGTTCTTAATCACGTACCTGTCGTCAATGCTGGCCAAGAGCACATCCTCCACTTCAGCGCACCAGTGGCCCCCGGCGAGTATCCTTATATTTGCACCTTTCCAGGCCACTGGCAGGCGATGCGCGGCGTGCTTATTGTGAAGTAGCAGTCTATTCCGTGCCTGCCTGCGGCTGGAGAAATCTTTTCCGCTCATCATATAAGGAACTCTTTTGCAAGGCGGCTCCGGCTTTCACCAGGTCCTTCTTGAGCCACTGCTGGCAAACGATTTGAAGCATCTGATCACGCCGACCAAGTGCTAACAAGTCGGCTAGTCTAGCCGGGTGCTCAGTGCTAGTCCGCATCATCATCATGACACTACGGCGAACCATGCTCCCTCTTTCCCGCCCCTCAGGCAACGCGGCCAACCGCTTGTGAGCGGCTGCCGGGTCGGTTTCATAATTCTCCTAGGGCACTAGGATAAAAAAGCACCGCGTAGGTGTCCAATTTATTCTAGATACCTGCTAGTATAGAAAGAGAGCTGGTCCGGATACCGGAAGTAACTTTCGCGAGCGTGCCAAATTCGCCCTGAATCTCTCGAGGAGGTTCAGGCTTCGGATCCCACGTGTCGAGGTGACACATGCTAACCCAGACAAAGAGGCCGACACAAGAAGTGGCTGTGTTAGCCTTCGGCTGTATTGCAGCAGCTCGCAAGGCTGGCACATCGGTGAGGGAGTAGCCAAGCAAACCCAGGCCCGGACCTAACATACGTTTTCGCGGGAGATGCGCGTGTCGATCGTGGTCCATCAGCAACCCGGATAACGTAGGGCCCTGCCCCAGTGCGGGTAAAGCGATGCTATCTGCCTGGCGAAATGCTTCTCGGTTTAGAAGGCAATATTCAAATAGGGTATATTCACGCTATCAATCACCCTCACGGCATGGATGAGATCCTAAGTGCCAAGAAGCCCTTTACATCACTTAATGACATGCGCGCTTCGACCTCGCTCTCATCCCCTGCAGTGATGATCGATGGTGCTGGCACGACCGGTTCGAAGTCCTCCAACGTAGACGAGGTGAGCACCTTTGCGGAGAGTCCAAGCGAATCCTGGGCTCGCCGCCATCTCAGAACGATGGCGCCGTCTGTCTTCCTAATGCTAAGGAAAGGAACGCTATCCGACTCAAGGGGATTGGTTCCAGCATAGGCCTCGAGAAGGTTGACGCGCCGATCTCCGTCGGGGTCGGCGAGGTCTCCCCACACACTTGCTTGAAGGGTCTCATCAGTCAAGGTGTCTGCTAGGAAATTCGCGGAACGCCAGCGCTCAAGCGGGGTGGGAACGGACGATACGGTAATCTGCACTGTGCTGGTCACTTCATCGTCTCGTGCCGATGCGCGAATACTCAGCTCGTACTCTCCGACCTGAGTAAATTGGATGGTCGGGTTAAGTGTGGATGGATTGGAAAATAAGACGTGTGCGGTTTCGCCATGACTAACCGTCCACTGGTATGTGAACGGGCCGTTTCCCTCAATTTCAAGGTCAGGCGTAAACGCTTCATCCAGTTGCAAGGAACCCGCCGGCTGATGGTTGCGCAGGACGGGCGGCAGCAAGTTAGGCAAAGCGGCAATCTGCATCGTGCTTGTGACAACATCGTCTCGTGCCCTGACCATGATGGTAAGTTGGTATTCGCCGGCTTCAGCAAACTGCACGGTCGGGTTGAGAGCAGTCGTGTCGGAGAAAGATACGTTGTCGACCAAACCGACACTAACTATCCACTGATAAGAGAACGGACCGTCTCCCTCGATCGTAAGTCTTGGTGAGAACCTGTCATCAAGTCGCAGAGAGGTTTCTGGCTCAGGGTTGCGGATAACCGGGGGTAACAACTTGGCCAACACGGTGATCTGAAACACGGCATCACTTTCAAATTCGCCATCGGAGACCTTTAATCTAAATGTATATTCCCCAGCCTCGGCAAAAGAAACGCTCGGCAGAACCACCGCTGGATCCGAGAAAGTAACCTGCGATGGGTCACCATCGATCACTGTCCAACTCACCTCGACGTTGGCGTTCCCAACCCCAGTATCATCCTCGATCACCACCTTCGGAACGAAGGCGGTGCCGAATGCGAGGATCACCTCATTGTCCTCGGCACGGATCACGGGCGGAGCGTTCCTACCCACCGCCCAATGGCTCGTGGCTGCGGTCGAGAGCTCGCCATCACTAACCGTAAGCTCTAGGGTGAACAGGCCAACGTTGGCAAAGGTGATCGCTGAATCGGGAGCCGTGACGTCTGCAAAGATGATATCAGCGGCATCACCAGAAACTACTCTCCAAGCGTAGGTCAGATCAGTTCCACCATCAATGATCGTCAGCGGAACCGAGACGACAGTGCCAGGCTCTTCGAGTACTCCACTCGGATCCAACGCAACAAGGGGAGCACGGTTTGGCAAGAGGACTGTTCGCGGCCCACGACTGACTCTTAGCTCATCAATGAGCCCTCCGAAATTTCCTAGCGTAAGGAGCCACATCTCGTCAGGCTTCGTGTTCATCAACATCGTCTGCTCGTGAATCAGAACCCCGTTTATATAAAAATCAGCTTTTCCCGATGCGTTGTAGCGCATGGCCATTTCAATCCACGTGTTGTTTGGCAAATATGGCTCTAGCACTTCCGCTGAAACAACTGTTTCATTGGCAAAATCAAACGCCCCAATGTTAGGTATAGTCCAGCGATTTTGAAAGAACGCCAGGCGAACGTCGTAGTCCTGGTAATAGCTGACTAACGGTACCCCCCGTATAGAATACGCCAGGAACTCCACCGGATAAAAACGCCACTCAACGGTAAAGCCTCTCTCGGTGAAAGGCAGGTTGGCCTCGAGCTGCTGCCCTAAAGCAGCAAACGCAACGCTTTGACCGCTCATTTCCTTCATCCAAGCAACATTGTCCGAGAAGGTTGGCTCGCCCTCTGGAGTGAGATGAAAACCGTTTCCAGAGGAGTCGCTGAAATCGCCGTCGAAGTGGTAAAGGGCAAGGGTATCAGCATCCGTTATGAAAGGTGCCCCTGGCACCTGTTCTCGTATTTCGTCTTGTACCGCGACAACCACCTGGTCCTTGCTATTTCGGTGTGAATCATTAGCCACGAGCTCAAAAACGTAGACACCACGCTGTGGAAACGTCACATCGGGCGCCAGTGCCAGTTTGTCCGAAAAGACAGCTGAGCCGGGACCTGAAATCTGTCTCCACTCGTAAGCGAGCGTGTTCTCGGGTAATCCGTCATCAGACACCGACGCCTGTGGCTGCCACGTCACAGGAATCGTGGAGACCTGTGTAGGCCCAGCATTCACTACGGGCGCTTGATTACCCGACAAATCTCGCACTGATAGAAAGGTTCGTTCCACGCGTGCAATCCCTTCTGGGTTAGTCACTCTTAGCAGGAGCTCGAACTCCCCGGTTTGTGTGAAGGTGATGTTCGGCATACGGCTATCGACAGGATCAATGAGAATGCCATTTGGCCCGCTCCACTTGTAGCTGAGGCCATCTATGTCTGTGTGAATAGTCGTCTCGGGAATGAAGTTATCTTTGAGATCAAGTCGCGGACTCGGGCTTATGTCGACCCCAGGAGCATTCGGGATGATTTCTTTAATAGGGTCAATCGTTTCCAAATTCCCGGAACCTGCCTTCAAAATCATGTCCGAAACACGACCGTGGAAGCTGCCTATGCGAAAACGGACGTCATTGTCAGCGTCCAACCAGTCAACGAAGCGATCGTCAGCCACGGTCAAGATCTCCACACCATCAAGAAAGACCGATGCAGAGGACGGCCGCTTCACGAGACGGAGATGCACCCACTTTCGCAAAGGCAACCCTTCCGGTATGTCCGTAGACTCCCCGTAGTCTAACTGCAAGCTCGTGCGACCACTCCAGCGGTTGCGAAACAGAAGCATTCGCGTCTCGCGATTTGTCATCAAGGAGAGCAAGTCGGCATCTTCGGTCTGACCTGCGTAAGTCTCCACATATAACATTGCCTCAGCACTCACCCACGTCGCCTCAGAGGGAAAGGTTGTTGTTTTTCCGTCATAAACGACCTCGACCCCATCTCCAGCACCTTGCAAACGAACGGATTGGTAACCTGGTCTAGTAATCTCATAGCCAGGGTAGTCGAAAACACTGGGTGCAAAGTCCGCCTCTCCTGATAGCGCAACGTTTGGCGTGGCCTTCCCCTCAACTGCGGACGACACGTTTCCGTCCAAAGGGTAGTAGTATTGAACATTGGGATTCCCAAGAATCTTTCTGTAGGGTGCAGGGCCGTAGTCAATGACCGGGGGCTGGAAATTCTCGACGTAAGCAGACTCGACGATCTGTCGCACCGGCAACGTTTCCCTGGCAAAGCTACGTCGCCCATCTGGCCAGAGCACCTCCAGTTCGAGCCACTCCACGCCAGCATCTTGGGGCTCAATGGTGAAACGACTCCCGCGATGAGGTTCTGAACTCGACGCCTCCCATATGACGTGCGCCTTCGACAAGTCTTCCTTACATTGAGCCTCGATTGTAGCTGTATCGCCTACGTGGAGGATCGCGGGTATTCCGCCAATCGATACCGTTGGAGGGGCCTCCCACCTATCTCGATGATCCTGCGCCGCCTGCATGAGATAGGTCATGGTGGCGAGAGATCGGCCGTGATCTAGAATGACGAACTCGTTTCCAACATGCCAGGTGTCGGCGTGTCGATGATAGGTACCGTAGGGGATAGCAAACTGACTCTCATGCGAGTATGGTGGATATGTTAGCTTGCCCAACTGCGCCTGATAACGGTCCAAGAAAGGTAGGCTGGAGTTTACGCTGCCACTCGTATGTCCAATCGGTGGAAGCTTGCGTTCGTCGTTGTTTGCCCATTGCGAAACAAAGTTCCGTGGTTGCTTCCATCCCAGCCCGGAAAGAAAGGAGACGTTCAGTGGATTGCCTCCTGCTTGGTAATTCACATTGGACAGTAAGGTATGGCCATACTCTGGTTTCGGGTCGAGCAGTTCAGCCGCAATGAGGTCGAAACTCTCAGAGCCACCAAAGAAGTAATTCGTCGCCCCAAAGCGTTTGCTTTCCACCGTCACAGCAGCGCCGAACGGGCTGCCCTGGGCACGCGCAACTTGGTCATCTCCCGCGGCGATGATTTCCTCTAAGACATGATCAACGTAACGCCTCCCTCCAACAAGATCGCTTGCAAACGAACGCTCTTGTTCTCTCAAAGCACCCCGGTTAGAGAAGGCGTAGGTACGCATTGCGGCACCAACAGACTCGTAAAGCCGCTGCCAGGTGAAGCGCCGGAAAGCTCGCCAAGCTTGAACGGTTGTGTTGTTAGGAATGAGATCTGGATCGTAGGGCATCCATTCGATGAGACGTTGCTCGTACTTGGATTGACCTGTCATGGAGAATAGAGCGGCAGCGGCATAGGCAAGTTCATCATTGGCATCAAACTTTTCTCCATAGTGAAAGATACGTTGATGCCCGCCCAAAATCCCGTGCTTTTCCACGGCGGCTTCGATAAAGTCCCAACCACGCAGGGCTTGTTCACGATACCCCTCAGCGGCCTGTGGATACACGGCTCGGAAAGCCGGCGAATTCCCTAACTGGGCAAGGGCACCTACAGCTACTCCAGATGAGATCAGCGTCTTGGGCCAGACCGCTTGGCGATACCCTTCGGATGGCAATACATCGTTCTCAAACCGCCGATCTTGAGGATTCACCATGCTAAAGAATCCTCCGTCCGTGTCCTGCATCTTCGCTATATAGTCGGCCTCCCACTTCACTTCTTGTAAGAGATCACTCACGCCGTCGCCACTCTCAGGGAGACCTAAGTGATCAAAGGCCTGCGGCAGGTTGGCCCCAATTTCTAATCCTTGATCTAGCATGAAAGCCAAGACGTGAACAAAGAGCCCACTGTTCTTCATGTACTTGGAATAATCTCCGGCATCGAAGTGACCGCCTGTCACATCCACCCAGGGACCGTTTCCGGCACTGGTCTCTAACGCTTCCTCTCCACTGACGAGGCTCTTACGCCAGCGTACATCATCTAACATGCCATGGAAGAACGTCTCAGTGCCGAGCGAGGCGAGATTACCGAAGTAAAGAGGAAACTCGCCACCCGAAGGAAACGTGGACATCCCCAGCGTACTCGCAGCTTCACCTGCTGCAAGGTGGTCAACAAACAAGTGGAGCCCATTGGAATGATCTGCTTCGAAGCGCAACATGATAAAGTGCCAGGCTCCATCACCAACAACCCGCCACGGTGCCGATATCTCCACGCCTCCAAACGCTGCTTTCAACCCCTTCGTCACGGGGTCATAGCGGCATTCCCAACCTGCCCCTTTTGAAAAGAGGACTTGTTCTCGATTCGGTGTGTCCACGCGCATCCAAAAGGTCATGGTCAACTCACTCACCCCATGAAGTTTGGGTATCGCATTCACCCTGGCATGATCATCAACACCATCGAAGTGGAGAGCATGGTTCACCTTGCCGCCAGACTCTGCTCGAGCGAGGCCACCGAAGCGTTCACCATGGGCATCGTGGGCAGAAAGATCCCGCAGGCCTTCCGCTTCATCCATCGGCCACCAGGCAATGACATCCCCGACGTAAGGATAGAGTATCGTCTCAGCGTCCTGAACCTGCGGGGCCGGATGCACCGTGTCCTCTTTCTCGAAAAAAGAATCACTCTCCCGTTTCATCATCGCATAGGACGAGGACTCGGCCACATCATCAAAGGGGATGAATGAAGGGGCGGTGTGTCCCGGCCCATCTATAAAACGGGTGTAGGGAAGAGCATGATCCTGGGCGGACCGTTGATGATAGACTCCTAACGCCAAGGTCCTCGCCAAAGTCGAGGCCACTCCTTCATAGATACCGAAGGGAAGAGAAGCCCCGAGACCAGGCACTCGCAGTCGATACCACCCAGGATCGACTACCTCAGAGAAATCTGCCTCCAATACACTCCGATAGGCGACCCAACGCTCATCGTCGCGTTGCGAGAAACTGCCAGTGTAGACCACACTACCATCTTCAGCGTCTATCAACTCAAAACCTGTTCCTAAATCGACTCCTAATGGAACCGTGAGTTCAGAGAACTCTCCTGTCGACGCGTCTGCAAGCACGTCCACAACCCACTCGTTCGTTGTCTCATCAACGCGGGTCACGCCGAGGTCTCCGAGATAGAGACTAACGAAGCCTTGTTTCAACCCTGGATGACCTCCCTCGTAGATGGGCTCGAACCCAACTTGACTCACATGAATGGCGGGACTCACACGGCTAGTCGTCGCCTCGGTCACGAAAGACAGGCCTGAGAGATAATCCACCTCGTTGCCTGGAGAATCTTTCACTAAGATTTCGACGTCAGTGCTAATGCTCTCGCCTAGCAGAAGAAAGATGGAGTTGCCTACCCGAAGATCATATTCTTTCAGCGGGGCGAAGAGCGGTCGTCGACTAAATCCAATACCCAGGATAGGGACCGGTGATCCATCCACTTCCACTTGAAACGCGTTCAGCGACGGCGCCGTGTCCTTGCGTCTGTCGACCTCTAGAAAGTCCCATGTCGTTGGAAAGGTCTGAGAATCGTCCGCTGGAAGCTCCTGGGTATTCACAAGATGCATCTCCAAAAGCCTTGGTGTGAGGACGCGTAGCGAATGCTCGCCCACCTCGGGAACAGTAAGCGAGTGCTCTAGCAAAGGCGTTAGAAAAGCAAATAGACTAATGAGCGACGACATGACTGAATAAGCGTTTACGATTCTGAAGGATTATCGGGCCTAGCATCCCCTCGAACCTCAGAACTAACATCGGAGAGTGCTCCACACATTCAAGCGATTCTTGGCCCAGCGAACCGTGTCCATGACTCTCAAAGTTGGTTCGGCTTCTTTGAAATTAAGGTATTCCGCCACCTAGAAATCGGTTTCATGAAGAGGGTGAGCGAGACGAGCATAAGCCATTTGAAGAGGAACAGGTTCTTCGTGTATTCCATGGCTAGATGAAGAGAGATGGCTGAAGCGATCGCCCAACGGCGTGTTTCCGTAAACCAAAGTCCGATTGGGATAAAACACTCCAGAGCAAGCACCGTCCAGGTAAGGAATTTCATCAGAAAAAGGGCGCTCCGTCAAGTTTGCTGGATGGAGAG